>JBIOTM010000033.1:0-6966 GCA_044865955.1 Actinomycetota bacterium
CGTCCGGCGATGACGGAGCCCTCGTTACTGGATCAGCTTGATGATGTTGAACATCGGCATGTACAGGGCCACGACCGCCGCGCCCACGCAGCCACCGATGATGGCGATCAGGATCGGCTCGATCAACGACGTCAGCGCGTCGACCGCCGCCTCGACCTCCTGATCGTAGAACTGGGCGATCTTCTCGAGCATCGTGTCGACCTGCCCCGTCTCCTCCCCCACCGAGATCATCTGCACGACCATCGGCGGGAAGACCGGGTACTTCGTGAGCGGCTTCGCGATCGCCTCGCCGTCGCGGACGGACAGCTGCACGTCCGCGATCGCCTTCCCGATCACCTTGTTGTTCACCGTGTCGCTGACGATCTCCAGGGCCTGGAGGATCGGGACGCCCGAGCGGAGCAGCATCGCCAGGGTGCTGGAGAACCTCGACAGCGCGGTCTTGTGGAAGAGGGACCCGAAGACGGGAGCCCGCAGCTTCAGGGCGTCGACCACCTCGCGCCCTCGCTCGGTCTTCTTCCAGCGCCTGAAGAAGAAGCGAGCCCCGACCGCAGCCGCGGCGACCATGTACCAGTACGCCTTGAACGTGTCCGACAGGAACAGCAGGCTGCGGGTCGGGAGCGGCAGCGTCCCGCCGAGCTGGCCGTAGATCCCCTTGAACTGCGGCACGACGAACAGCAGCATCGCCGACATGATCAGGATGACGAGCGCGACCACCGCGACCGGGTAAGTCATCGCCGACTTGATCTTGCCGCGGAGCCGGACCTCGCGCTCGATCATCTCGGCCAGGCGGAGCAGGGTCGAATCCAGCGAGCCGCCGGTCTCGCCCGCCCTCACCATCGAGACGTAGAGGTTGTTGAAGACGTGCTCGTGCTTCCCCAAGGCACCCGACAGCGACGACCCATGTTCGACGTCGAGCCGTGCCTCACCGAGGACGCGCGACAGCTCCTTGTTCTCCGTCTGCTCCGCCAGGATCGCCAGCGCGCGCAGGATCGGCAGTCCCGAGTTGACCATCGTGGCGAACTGACGGGAGAACACCGCGACCTGCTTGAGCTTGACCTTCTTCCCGCCGAACTCGATCTGGCCGATGCCACGCTTCTGCCGCTTGACGTCGAGCGGGGTGTACCCCTGCTCCCGCAGGCGCGACAGCACCAGGGCCTCGCTGTCGGCGACCAGGGATCCGGTCGTGACGTTGCCGGCGCGGTCACGGACCTTGTACTGGAAGGTGTCTGCCATCTCAGCCTCCCATCAGCATGCCGCCCGACGGGTTCCCATAGGAACCGAGCGACGCCGTGTCGTATCCGTCCGACGGCCCGCTGGAGAACGAGCCGCCGATCATCCGCTGAAGCTCCTCCGGGTCGTGGCACCGCTCGAACGCGACCTGCTGGCTGATGCGACCGGCCTTGATGTGCTGCGCCAGCGACATGTCCATCGTCTGCATCCCGTAGCGGCCGCCGGCCTGCATCGACGAGTAGATCTGGTGCGTCTTCCCCTCGCGGATCAGGTTCCGGACGGCGGGGGTGCAGATGAGGACCTCACACGCCGCCGCGCGTCCCTGTCCGTCGACCGTGGGGATCAGCTGCTGGGTCACCACGCCCTGCAGGGTGGTCGACAGCTGTACCCGGACCTGCTGCTGCTGGTGCGGCGGGAACACGTCGATGATCCGGTCGATCGTCTGCGGCGCGTCCTGCGTGTGCAGCGTGGCGAAGACGAGGTGGCCGGTCTCGGCCGCCGTGATCGCGGTCCCGATCGTTTCGAGGTCCCGCATCTCCCCGACCAGGATCACGTCGGGGTCCTGCCGCAGCACGTGCTTCAAGGCCTGGGCGAACCCGTGCGTGTCGGCTCCGACCTCTCGCTGGTTGACCACGCAGCCCTTGTGGCGGTGCAGGAACTCGATGGGGTCCTCCACGGTCATGATGTGTCCGGCGCGCTCCCGGTTCACGATGTCGACCATCGCGGCGAGCGTCGTGGACTTGCCCGAGCCCGTCGGACCCGTGACCACCACGAAGCCGCGCTGGAACCGCGCCAGGTCCATCACCACCGAGGGCAACCCGAGGTCCTCCACGCTCTTGATCTCGAACGGGATCACCCGGAACACCGCTCCCAGCGCGTCGCGCTGCTGGAAGACGTTCACCCGGAACCGGGATCGGCCGGGGAGCGAGTACGACATGTCGAGCTCGAGCTCCTGCTCGAACCGCTCGCGCAGCTTCTGGGGCAGGATCGCGTACACCATCCCCTGCAGCGCACGCGGTGTGAGCACCGCGTACTCGCCCGCGGGCTCGAGGTCGCCGTGCACCCGGACCATCGGCGGGGACCCCGCCGTGAGGTGCAGGTCCGACCCGCCCTTCTCCAGGAGCGCGCCGAGCAGCTCCGGGACCGGGATCTGGACGTCCTCTTCTTCCTGAACGACTGAGCTCATCTCACTTCACCACCCTCGCGACTTCCTCGATCGACGTGATGCCTCTCAGCACCTTCTGCAGCCCGTCCTCCCGAAGCGTCTCCATCCCCTGCTGGATCGCGACGGCCCGTATGGCATCGGCAGATGCACGCTCCACCGTGAGCCGCTCGATCTCTTCGCTCCTGAGCATCACCTCGTAGAGACCGATCCGGCCCCGGTACCCGGTGCCCGAGCACGCCTTGCAGTCGTTCTTCGCCACCCTGTTGTCGGGCGCCCGGAAGATCTGCGAGATCTCCGACCACTGGTGCTCCGGGTAGCCGGCCTCGTCCAGGTCCGCGTCGTCCGGCTTGTAGGGCTCCTTGCACTTCTCGCAGAGCTTGCGGGCCAGACGTTGGGCGACGACCGCGTCGATCGCGGAGGCCACCAGGAAGGTCTCGACGTCCATCTCGACCAACCGGCTGATCGCCGAGGGAGCGTCGTTCGTGTGCAGCGACGACAGGACGAGGTGACCGGTGAGCGCGGCCTCGATCGCGATGGTGGCCGTCTCCTTGTCCCGGATCTCCCCGATCAGGACGATGTCCGGGTCCGCGCGCAGGATGGATCGGAGCGCCGACGCGAACGTGAGGCCGGCCTTCGGGTTCACCTGGATCTGGTTGACGCCGGCCATCCGATACTCCACCGGGTCCTCGACCGTGATGATGTTCTTCGACTCCTCGTTCAGGATGTTCAACGTCGAATACATCGTGGTGGACTTCCCGGACCCCGTGGGGCCGGTCACCAGGATCGCGCCGTAGGGCTTCCAGAACGCCTTCTCGAAGCGCCGGTACGAGTCCTCGAGGAACCCGAGCTCTTCGAGCGCCAGCATCGCGTTGCTCTTGTCGAGCACGCGGATCACGACCTTCTCCCCGTGGACCGTCGGCAGGGTCGCCACGCGCAGGTCGAGCTGCCTGGTGCCCACCTTCATCGAGATCCGACCGTCCTGGGGGACCCGTTTCTCGGCGATGTTGAGGTCCGCCATGACCTTCAGACGCGAGATCAAGCCTCCCTGCAGGTTCTTCGGCTGTGGCCGCATCGGCTCGTGGAGCACGCCGTCCACGCGGAACCGGATCCGGACGTCGCGCTCACCGGGCTCGATGTGCACGTCGGAGGCGCGCTCGGCCACGGCCTGCGTCATGATCGCGTTGACGAGCTTGACGATCGGCGCGTCCTCGAGGGCGGCCTCGAGATCGTGCTCCTCACCCTCGGTGCCCTCGGCGGCCTCCGCGGCCAGCTGCTCGACCTGCGAATCCAGGCCGGCGAACTTCTGGATCGCCTGCTCGACGTCGGCCGACGTGGCGACCACGGGCTGGACGTCGCGGCCGGTGATCGTCCGGATGTCGTCCAGCGCGTAGACGTTGGCCGGATCGGACATCGCGACCAGCAGCTTCCCGTCGCGCTCGCCGATCGGGAGCGCCCGGTACCGGCGGGCCAGGGCCTCCGGAAGCAGGGCCGTCGACGCAGGGTCGATCTGCGCGTCGCTCAGGTCGACGAATTCGAGTCCGACCTGCTCGGCCAGGGCGCGAACGAGGTCTGCTTCCTTGATCATGCCCAGGTCGATCAGGACCCGGCCCAGCGCCTTCGGTGTCTTCTGATGCTCCGCGAGGGCGGACTCCAGCTGCTCGGGCGTGATCAAGCCGAGCTCGATCAGGATCTGCCCAAGTTGCTTCGACTTCCGCTTGACGGTCGTCATCGCCGGTCCATCCGTTCTAGGTCTGTCGCCCCAGGGATCGCAGCCAGATGGAGCTATCTGCTTGCTTCGTCATCCTCTTTGGGGACCTGAAGCAGGCCGGCGAACTCTTTCGCGAGGAGGATCCTGTCGACCTCGGACTCGTCGTCAGGCTCCGCCTGCTTCCGACCGAAGCGTCGTTTCCGCTCCGGGGCAGCGGTCCCGGGCGACGCGGTGCCGGGCTCGGCGATCGAGCTCGTAGCCTCCGCCCCCTCGGACCCCGGCTCGGACCCCGGCTCCGGGTCATCGGCCGCGACCCTGCCGGCGACGTCGGCCGGCTCGGGCGCCGGCGACCGTTCGGGCTTGTGGAGGCTGGTCCGAGGCTTCCCCGAGGGAGCGGAGGGGGTCTCGGGCAGGCGCATGGTGTCGCGGTCGTGCGCGCGCTCCTGCTCGCCGGCCATCAGGGCCTGCTCGAGGAGGTCCACGAGGATGCCGGGCCGAACCCCCAGGTCGGCGACCGCGAACGCGGCATAGCCGCCACGCCGGACGAACGCCCAGGTCTGATCGGGGAACTCCACGAAGGAACGCTCCGCCTCACCGAGCGCCGAGAACCGAACCCATGCCGACTTCACGTACGACTCGGCCTCACCCTCCGGGTGAGCGCCGAGCACCGACCCGTCGCGGGAGAGCATCAAGCAGCCGCGGATCCCGGGGACGCTGATGGCGATCCGGTGCGCGAGGGTCGAATAGTCGCTCATCCGTCCCAAGGGGCATCGACGCCCCCGACGTGGCTCTTGAATCGCTGCGCGCTAGCGGTCCGCGAGCGTCGCGAGCGCGGCCGCCGACATGACGTCGAGCGGCGCAGGGGTGGCGGTCCACAGCTCGAAGGACAGGGCCGCCTGCTCGAGCAGGAGCCCCAGGCCCCCGAACACCACGGCCCCGGCCTCCCGGGCCCGCTGCTGGAGGAGGGTCGTGGGCGGGTCGTAGAGGAGGTCGACGACCACGACGTCCGGCCCGAACGGCGGCAGGCCGACGTGCTCGGACGGCTCTCCCCGCGAGCCGACGGGCGTGGCGTTCACGACCAGATCGGCCCGGACGTCGCCCGGTCCGTCCAGACCCACCACGTCGACCGGCACCCCGAGCGACCGCACGACGGACAGGAGGGCCGCCGCCCGAGCCTGGTCGCGCACCGCCACCGTGAGGTGGGCCAGCCCTGCCCGGGCCAGCGCGAGGGCGCTGGCCCGGGCGGCGCCGCCGGCTCCGAAGATCAGGGCCGTCCGTCCCCCCGGGTCGAAGCCGACGTCCCGCTTGAGGAAGCGATCGAACCCCGCCACGTCGGTGTTGTGCCCCTCGAGCTCCTCGCCTCGGCAGAGGATCGTGTTCACCGCGCGGAGGAGTCTGGCGTCGTCGGAGACCCGCTCGATCAGGTCGGCCGCCTCCGTCTTGTGCGGCATCGTCACGTTGGCGCCAGCGAACCCCAGGGGAGCGAGCCCCCCGAGCGCCGGTCGCAGCGACCGCGGTGGGACGGGCAAGGGGACGTACACCCAGTCGAGCCCGATCGCCTGGAAGGCGGCGTTGTGGATCGCCGGGGACAGGCTGTGCCCGACCGGCCACCCGATGATGCCCACCACCCGGGTGTCCCCGCCGAGCCGCACCTCAGCCGAGGCACTCATGGACGTTCCGAAGGTGCTCCCGGTTCGTCACGGCGAACCTGTGGTGACCATCGGCGCCGCACAAGACGTAATACAGGAACCTCGTGTGGGCGGGATCGAGCGCGGCTCTGAGCGACGCTTCGCCCGGACTCGCGATCGGGGTCGGGGGCAGGCCCGGATGGATCCGGGTGTTGTAGGGGCTGTCGTACTCGAGGTCCGAGGTCGACAGCCGACCGTCGGGCGTGGGGTCGTCGTACAGGAGCGTGGCGTCGATCCCGAGCGCCATCCCCAACTTCAACCGGTTGTAGATCACGCCGGCGATCAGCCGCCGGTCCCTGTCGACGCGCGCCTCCTCCTCGATCATCGAGGCCACGATCACGAGCTCGTACGGGGTCACCCCCAACCGCTTCGCGCGATCGAACGGGAGGTCGGCGGCCTCCGCGGCGAACTGCTCGAGCAGGCGCTCGGCCACGACGCGCGCCGAGACGTCCGCTTCGACGAACTCGTAGGTCTTGGGGAACAGGAACCCCTCGGGCGTGGCGGTCCCTTCTGGGAGGTACGGAGGGAGCACGTAGCGCCCACTGTCGATCTCCTTCAGGAAGGCCTTCGCAGGGATCCTGAGCTCCTTCTGGACCTGTCCGGCGATCTGCGTGAGCCGGAACCCTTCCGGGATCAGGAGACGGATCGTGGTGACCTCGGGCGGCGGGGTCGTGAGGACCCGGACGGCCTCGTCGAGGCTCATGCCCGTGGTGAGCTCGAAGGAGCCGCTCCGGATCGCATCCGCCTTGCCGGTGCCTCGGAGGAGGACGTTGCCGATGAACCCGCCGCAGGGGATGACACCCCGGTCGTGGAGATCCTCCACGACCTCCTGCCCGGTCGCCCCTTCCTCCACGACGAACCGCACCGGGCGACGCGGCCCCTCGGCCGCCTCCTTGCAGTTGCGGTAGTAGCTCGCCGCCCACCCGGCCGCCGCCGCGACCCCGAGGAAGAGGAGGAACGCGAGCACGAGGGACGATCGGCGGGTCCCCCTGTCGGGCACCCGCCGGTCGCTCGGGTCCGCCGACATGTCGCGAGGATACCGGGCTCCGGGCGCTAACCGTTGCACCCCTGTCGATCCAGCCAGGCCTGGAGGATCACGGCCGCGGCGGAGGCGTCGACGACGCGGCGGCGCTCGCGGCCGCGGATCCCCGCGGCCGAGATCGGAAGAGCGTCGT
>JBIOTM010000034.1:0-2566 GCA_044865955.1 Actinomycetota bacterium
GTCCTCCACGTCGATCGCCCCGCCCATGATCGGTGCGGGGGCTCGCTCGCGGAGGACCGCGAGCGCGCGCCGTTCCGACCGGTCCTTGATCAGGAACAGGATCGTCGCGATCCCGCCGATCGCGAACAGCGACGACCCCGCGATCGCCGCCACCACGTGGATCCGGATCCAGTACGAGTTGAGCGCCGGCTGGAGCGGGCCGGCGGCGACCGGGAAGAAGATGGCGGCCACGGCCAGGGTCAAGACCGAGAACATCAAGGAGAACCCGGTGAGCGTCCTCACCCTCGCGATGCCCTCGACGAACACCAGGGTGCCAACCACGACCAGGAAGGCGAGGACCGTCGAGTACTCGAACATGTTGCCCCACGGGACGCGCCCCGCGGCGATCCCGCGGGCGACGATCGAGAGCAGGTTGGCGGCGGCGCCTGCGACGGCGACCGCTCGCGCCAGCCTCCACAGGACCCCGGACCTGGCCGCCAGGTACCCGAAGGAGAGCACCATGGCCCCGAGGTACAACCAGATCGTGACGTCGAAGGCACGGCTCGCGATCGAGGCCCACCCGGTCACGACGTTCCCACCTTCTCCGCCGGGTGCACGGGGGCGTCCTCCGCGACCTCGCCGATCGAGCGGACGATCCGGACGAATTCCTCTTCGAAGGCGTCCTTGCGCTGCAGGGCGAATCCACCAACCCGCACGAGCGACCCCCCCGGCGCCGCCTCCGCGCGCACCCAGACCTTTCGCCGCGAGACGGAGAGCGCAGGGAGGAGGCCCACGAGCACGAGGATAGCGGCGGCAAGCACCAGCGGGATGCCGACGTCACGGCTGACCAGCAGCACGCTGTAGTGGCGGAGCTCGGGGAACGCGAGCGCGAGTTCGCCGACCGCCGGGACCGCGAACGAGCTGGTGCCCGCCGCGTGGAGATCGCCTCGTCCCACCCGGCGGAGACCGACCGGGTCGATCGATCGGAGCGAAGGGTCGACGATCCGTCCCACGTACACCGAGTAGCGGATGTACGGATCGAACTCGACGAGCATCGGCGTCGGCCGGCCGGTCAGCTGGAGGTTCGCGAACGAGCGGAGATCCGGCCAGAGCTCGAGCGTGACCATCACGTCGGGCTCCGGGGCCGTGAGCTTGATCGCGCCACGCCAGGGCATCGCGGTGGCCGGAACCCCGTCCGGCGCGTCGTCGCGGACCATCACGATCGGCGAGGACCACAAGCGAGCGCCCTCGACCGACGCCTCCACGACGGGCGCCCAGCCGAACCCCTCCTGGAAGATCCGAAGCCCCTCCACCGACGCCGGCCGGTTGACGCGGATCTCCTCGGTGCCGAGGGATCGGCCGTCGGCGCCCGTGAACCGGACCCGCGAGACGAAATCGATCGGCTGTCCGTTGCGTCGGTACCGGTCCTCGAAGTCGAGCAGATGGATCCCGAGGCCCGTGAAGCCTCCGCCGAAGTACCGACCGGTACGGATCTCCCCGGCGTAGTTGGGCAGCGAGTCGACCCAGGTCTGGCCCTCGGTGACGACGGCGCGGCCGGTGAACCCGGTCCCCTTGCCCACGATCACCCCCACGAGGAGCAGGAAGAACGCCCAGTGGAACAGGAGGCTCCCGCCCTCCCGGAGGAGACCCTTCTCCGCGGCGACCCCACGACCGTCGCGCGCCACCCGGTAGCGCCTCCGGCGGAGCAGCCGCTCCGCGCCGGCCGCCGCGTCGTCGGGGTTCGCTCGCACCTGGAGCTCGGCATGGTGCCGGAAGGCCTCGAGCTCCCGCGCTTGCACGGGGTGCTGCCGAAGCGCGCGGAGGATCGCTCGCGTCCTGGGGAAGAGGCACGCCGCGAGCGACACGAACAGCAGCGACAGGATCAACACGAACCACCACGAGCCGAAGACGTCGAAGAACCCGGCGCGGAAGAACAGCGGTCCCCAGAACCCGTGGCGGTCGAGGTACTGCCCGACCCGGGTGGGCGAGTTGGGGATCTGCGGGAGCAGCGAGCCGATCACCGCTCCCGACGCGAGGATCAACAGGAGCACCAGCGCGGTGCGCATCGAGCGCAGCGTCCGCCAGACGAGCGCCACGGATCGACGGAGCGTGGGGCGAGGCGCCGACGTCATCGTGGCCCCGATGCTAGGAGCGCGTCCGGCACCCGTCCATGTCCCCCGGTCCCGGCGCTACAAGCCGGGTGCGAACCGGGCCAGGGGCGCGAAGAACTGCCGGAAGAGCCCGGTCATCAGCAGGACGCCCACGGCGACCAGCAAGGCTCCCGAGATCGCGGCGATCACGCGGTAGCGGCGCCTGATCCACCCGAACGCCGAGAGCGAACGGTCCACGCCCAGCCCCACCAGCAGGAACGGGACCCCCAGGCCGGCCGAGTAGGCGAACAGCAGCCCCACCCCCTTGAGGGTCCCTCCCCCGGCGGCGATGGCGAGGATCCCGCCCAGGACCGGCCCGATGCACGGCGTCCATCCGGCCGCGAACGCGACACCCAACGGAAGCGCGCCGGCGGTCCCGGGCCGGATCCGCTCCAGGAACGGCCGCCGCTCGGCGAACAGGGCGGCCGGGCCGCGAC
>JBIOTM010000035.1:0-15191 GCA_044865955.1 Actinomycetota bacterium
CGGAAGTGCACCGCCGCGGCCGCGCCCTTCCGCTCGACCCACGCGCCCACCGACACCGCCACCTCCTCGATCGAACGGAGGACCCCGTCCTCCATCGGCGGCTCGCGCTCGAGGCCGTGGGTCCCCACGGCCTCGACCCCCGGCACACCCACCAGCGCCTGCACCTCCTGCGAGGTCCGTCCGGAGATCACGGCGACGACGTTGACCCGGGAGGCGATGCGGGCGAGGAGGGGCGGGATCTCCGGCAGGGGCCGCGCGAGCTCCGGGCGCGCCACGATCGGCGCGAGCGTCCCGTCGAGGTCGAGGAGGATGCCGGCCCGCTCGCGCCGACGAGCGAGCTCGGCGACGACGGTCCCGGTGGAGAGCACCGGCGTCACGCCCTGGCGCTCGCGCAGTCGATGCACAGGACCGACCAGGGCCGGGCCTCGAGCCGCTCGTCGGGGATCCTCGTTCCGCACCGATCGCAGTACCCGTACGTGCCGTCTTCGAGCTTGGCGAGCGCGCGCTCCACGTCGGCAAGCATCGCCTGGAGCTCCCGGGCGGTGCCCACCCGGTTCAGCCGGTCGACGGCCTCGGTGGTCCCCTCGCCGATCCGCTTCCCGAACGACACGGACGCCTCCGGATCGCGTTCGACCGACGTGACGACGCCCAGCTCGGCCACGAGCTCATCACGGCGACGTTCGAGCGAACCGGCGATGGCGCGGGTGTCCACGCGTCAGCGGGAGGAGGACGTGAGGTCGATCAGATCGGCATCGCCGCCCACCGCCTCGATCAGGCCGTGCTCCGACGGTCGGAGCGCGGCCGGGGTGGCGGTCCCTCGCCGCTCCTCGAGCTCCTTGTAGACCTCCGTCGCATAGTCGACGCACAGGACCACGACGTCGCCGGGCCTCGCCCGATCGAGCGCCTTGCGGGCCGCCTCCATCTCGTCCAGGACGATCTCCACGGTGCCGGCGCGCGCGCCCGCGTCGATCGCCTCCCGGACACCCTCCATCACGAGCGCCGCGGTCTCGCCTCGGTCCCGCCCGCGCGGGTGCCGGTCCTCCCGGACGATCACGTCGTCGAAGTGGTTCGCCGCCACCCGCCCGAGCTGCCGCATGTCCTCGTCACGACGGTCCCCCGCGGTCGCGATCACCCCGACCACGAGGTTCGCCGCGCGGGCCGCCTCCCCGGGTCGCTCGGCCACGGCGCCGTCGGAGGCCAGCCGATCCACGAACTGGCCCAGCGTCTCCAGGCCGGCCGCGTTGTGCGCGTAGTCGAGGATCACCTTCACGCCGTCCATCTCGAAGACGTTCAGCCGGCCGGGTGCCTGGTAGATCGAGGTGGTGAACGAACGGAGGCCCTGGCGGATGTCGTGGAGGTGCGCGCCGGCGGCATGCGCCGCCGCCGCCGCGGCCATCGCGTTCTGGACCATCATCCGGGCCCGTCCGTCGAACGTGGCCGGCAGCATGTGCACGTAGGCGATCGGCGACGAGCGCCGTCCCTCCTTCAGGACCATGAGCTCGCCGAGCGGGCCGTGTTCGAGCACGACGGCTTTCCGGCCCCGCCGGACCCACCGGTCGACGAACTCGTGCTTCTCCTGCATCGTGAACAGGATCACCTGGCCGCCGCAATGCCGCCGCATCTCGAGCACCAGCGGATCGTCGGCGTTCAGGACAGCCCACCCGGTCTTCGGCACCGCCTCCACGACGACCTGCTTCACGCCGGCGAGCTGCTCCAGGGTCTCGACCTCGCGGAGCCCGAGATGGTCGCCGGTCACGTTCAGCACGACGCCCACGTCGTTCCGTCCGTACCCGAGTCCCTCCCGCAGGATCCCGCCGCGCGCCACCTCGAACACGGCCATGTCCACCCTCGGGTTCTGCAGCACCATCTGGGCCGACTTCGGCCCGGAGGCGTCCACGCGCTTCACGAGCCGCTCGTCGATGTAGACCCCGTCCGTGGAGGTCATGCCGATCTTCCGGCCCAGACCGCGGAAGATGTGGGCGATCATCCGGGTGGTCGTCGTCTTCCCGTTGGATCCCGTGACCGCGACGATCGGGATGCGCGAGGGCGTCCCCTGCGGGAACAGGCCGTCGATCACGGGCTTCGCGACGTACTGGGCCTCGCCCTCCGTCGGGTGCGTGTGCATGCGGAACCCCGGCGCCGCGTTCACCTCGACGATCGCTCCGCCGGTCTCCCGGACCGGCAGGGTGATGTCGGGGGTGAGGAAGTCGATCCCGGCGACGTCCAGACCGACGACCCGTGCCGCCTCCTCGGCGATCTCGACGTTGTCCTCGTGGGCCTCCCACGTGCGGTCGATCGAGATGCCGCCGGTCGACATGTTGCCCGTGGAGACGAGGAGGACCCGGTCGCCCTCGGGGGGGACGTCGTCCAGGCCGAAGCCCTGCGTTCGGACGAGCTCCTCCGCCGCGGCGTCGACCGTGATCCGCGTGAGCACCTTCTCGTGCCCGATGCCCCGGCGGGGATCGCGGTTCTCCATCTCGACCAGCTCGCGGACCGTGTGCTCGCCGTCGCCGACCACGTGGGCCGGGACGCGTTCGGCGATCGCCACCATGCGACCCCCGATCACGAGCACGCGGTAGTCGTTCCCCCGGACGAAGGTCTCCACGACGACGCGCCCGACCCTCGATTCCTTCACCGCGCGTTCGAACCCGGCCCGGACGGCCTTCGCGTCGCGGAGGTCGAGCGCGACCCCCCGGCCGTGGTTCCCGTCGAGAGGCTTCGTCACGAGGGGATAGCCGATCCGCCCGCTGATGGCAACGGCTTCGTCCGCGGTGCGAGCCACCTCGCTCCGCGGAACGGGGAGTCCCGCGGCGGCGAGGAGCCGGTTCGTCATCTTCTTGTCCGACGCGATGTCGACCGCGAGCGCCGACGTCTTGGACGTCATCGTGGCCCGGATCCGCTGCTGGTACCTGCCCTGGCCGAGCTGGATCAGCGACTGCTCGTTCAGCCGCATCCACGGGATGTCGCGGGACGCCGCCTCGTCGATGATCGCCTGGGTCGAGGGGCCGAACGCCCGCCGCTCCGCGAGCTTGATCAGCCGCTCCAGCTCGGCGAGGAAGTCGAACCCCTTCTCCGCCTTCACCAGGTGGTTGACGAGGCGGACGGCGAGCGTGCCCGCCTCGACGCCCACGGTCTCCTCCCAGTAGCCGTAGATCACGTTGTAGCGCCCGGTTTCGCCGGTGCCGCGGGTCTTCCCACGCGAGATGTGCGCGCCCGTCTCCCGTTGCAGCTCCAGGGCGACGTGCTCGGCGACGTGGCCGAGCCAGGTGCCGTCGAGGAGACGATCCCCGAACCCGCCGCGCCGGCCCAGCGAGCAGGAGTGCTCGGCCACCCCCGGCAGCAGCTCGAGGAGTCCCTCGTTGAACCCCGTGATCTGATTGGAGGGCCACTCTTCGAGCGACCCGAGGTCCACGAGCATCCGGATGCAGGGCTCGTACGACCAGTAGTTCGGACCGCGGAAGACCTGGGTCTGGACGATCTTCAGGTCGGGCTTCGGCTTGGTGGACTTCGCGGTGTGCGGCTCACGCTTGGCCGCCTCGCGGCGCGAGCGGGTCGCGGACTTCGCGCTCGGTCGGTGCTTCGCTCGAGCCTCGGTCACGTGGATGCCTCCCCGTCCTCGAGGGCGTCCGGACCTGTGAGCAGGGCGCGTCCACGCAGGTCGAACCGGTACCCCGAGGGCAGGGAGTGCAGGATGGCGCCGCTCACCATGACCGGACGATAGCCCTTCCCACGATAGGCATCGGTCCTGACGTGTGAGCCGTCGACGAGGGTCACGGCCCCGCGGCCGATCACCTGGAGGATCCGATCGGGGCCGACCACGGCGCAGGTGTCCTCGTCGATCCCGATGCCGAGCAGGGAGGGGGACTGGGCCACGAGAGCGAGCAGGCGGCCGATGCGGCCTCGCTGTTCGAAGTGTTGATCGATCACCACGCCCGGGACGATCCCGAGCCCGGCGGCGAGGTGCACCATCCGATGCCTCGGGGTCGGACCCGGCCTTCCGAAGGCAACCATGTGGGATGCGAGCGCGGAGGCGCCGGCGCTGGTGCCCGCGAGCACGACCCCTCGGTCGTGCGCGTTCGCGATCGCGTCGCCCAGGCGCGTCCCGGCGACCACCTGCGTCAGCCGGGATTGGTTGCCGCCGGTGAGGAAGACGCCGCTCGCGCCCGACAGGAGGTCGACGGTCCGGGGATCGTTCGCCTCGTGACGTTCCTCCGGCCGGATCCCGTCGACCTTGCCGATCCCGAGGCCGAGGAAGAGCTCCCGGTACGTGGCCGTCGCCGCCTCGCCGAGCGAGGACGCGGTGGAGATGACGATCACATGGGCGTCGCTCCCGCCCGCGAGCTCCGCGAACGTGCCGAGGATGACCTTGTCGCGGAACTTGTCCTCCGCTCCACCGATCACCATCACGGGGCCGGCGCCGCCGACGGCCTTCAGCACCCCGACCTCCGTCATGCAGCAGAGTCTAACGGCCGGACGTTCCTTCCCTCGCAGGTCACGGGGCTTCCCGAACGCTCCGCTCCGCATCGCCGGGCGGTCGGAGGACGAGCTGGTCGTGGGGCTCGACGACGTCGATCGTCCCCTCGAGGCCGTCCGCCGCGAAGAGCGTGAACCCCGATGGATGCTCGATCACCAGATCCGTGCTCGCAGGCCGATCGGTGAGCTCGAACCGGACAACCTCGCCCGCGTCGCGGACGACCCGGACCCTGGCCTCGGGGTTGAACCGTCGGGCCGCGGCGTCGGCCCGCGCGAGGATCTCGATCGCCCAGTCGGTGAACTCCAGCACACGCCGAGTCTAGGCGGCGCGCCCTCGTAGGTACTCCGTGTCGGGCTCGACGACCCGCCACGCCAGCCAGCGATCGTCGGCCTCGGGAGCCTTCCGGTCCGCGGGGGATCGGCGCACCCAGGCGAGCCCGGTCGGAGGCGCCACGGCACGCAACCGCACCCCGAGCACGATCGAGAACGCGACCGCCGTCGCGAGCAGGCCGGCGCCGACCGGACCGAGGAGGGCCACGGCGAGCAGCGCGAAGGCGCCGGCCATCGACAGGAGGTGCTCGTAGGAGCGGCTCGACATCCGGCCGCCCGCCCGGCGACCCCGGGGACCGGACCGACCGACCGGCGCGCGACCCTGACGTCGCGACGTGCGCCCCTTCGCGGCCCCTCGCCGATCCTCCGCGAGGATCTGGGCCAGTTCCGCGGCGAACCCTGCGTGAAGCATGTTCCCCTCCCTTCGTAACCTGTTTCTAGCGTGTAACTGGTTACTCGAAAGATAGCGGTTTCGGCGTAACCTGTCAACTGGTCATCGCCGGTTTCATGGTGTACGCTGCCGACCATGGAGAAGCGACTTCCCCAGCCGGTCCACGAGCGGGACGGGACCCATCCGGCCCCGGGAGGCCTCGAGCTCGTCCGGGGCTTCCTCTCCCTGCACGACCACGCGCCGGGCAACCCGGACAGCCTCCCCCCCAGCCCGGAGAGCCTCCGCTGGTGGCTCGGCTCGCACGGGCTGATCCCCGAGGGCGGGTCCGTTCGGGAGGCGGACCTCCGATGGGCCCTCCGGGTGATGGCCGCACTGGTCTCGAAGGTCCGCGAGAACATGGGAGAGCCCCGCGATGCCGGCGCGATCGCTGTCCTGAACCGGGCGGCGGAGGAGACGGGTCTCCGGTTGTGCTTCGGGTGCCCCGACGACGCCCCGATCCATGTCGACGCGACGGGGGTCCGGGGCGCGATCGGGAAGCTGCTGGGGACGGCGTTCCTGGCCGAGCGCGACGGTCGGTGGGAGCGGTTCCGCATCTGCAACGATCCCTCGTGCTCCTCGGTCTTCTACGACCGCTCGAAGAACCGCACCGGGAAGTGGTGCTCCATGGCGTCCTGCGGGAACCGGGCCAAGGTCAGGGCGTTCCGGGAGCGTCAGGCCGCCTCGTGAACGCGGTCGAGCTCGAGCTCCGGGCCCCGGGCGGCGAGCCCGTCGACCTGTGGCGGACCTTGATCTCGCACGGGTTCGCCGAGCTGTCGCCGACGCTCCTGGACGAGGGCGAGCGGTCGCTCGCCGTCACGGTGCCCGTACGCCGCGGCAGGCCACGTCGCATCCGGATCTCCCAGGGGCCGAGGGGGTATGCCTCGGTGGAGGTCCTCGGACCGAGGCCCGGGCCCGGGGTGGTCCGCGCCGTCCTCGACGGAGCCGCTCACGTCCTCCGCCTGGATCAGGACCTCTCGGGGTTCTACGCGCAGGCCGGCGACGACCCGGAGCTCGCGTGGGTGGCCGACGGCGCCGGGCGCATGCTCCGCTCCCCGACCGTGTTCGAAGACGTCGTGAAGACCGTGTGCACCACGAACTGCGCGTGGGGGGCCACCGTCCGCATGGTGAACGCCCTCGTGACGCACCTGGGCGAGCCGGCGCTGGGAGGCGACGGCCCCCTGACCAACGCGTTCCCCGCCCCCTCGGCCATGGCGGAGGCGCCGGCGTCCTTCTATCGGGACGTCGTCCGGGCCGGCTATCGAGGCGCCTACCTGATCGGCCTGTCGAGGTCGGTGGCCGACGGGTCGCTCGATCTCGAAGCCTTCGGGCGAGCGACGACCGCCGAGCTCCCCGACGCCGAGCTGGAGGCGGCGCTGCTCTCGCTGCCCGGCGTCGGTCCGTACGCCGCGGCGCACATCATGATGACCCTCGGGCGACACTCACGGCTGATCCTCGACTCGTGGACGCGTCCGACCTACGCGCGACTCGTCGGCCGGAAGGCGCCGGTCCCCGATCGGCAGATCGAGCGCCGGTTCCGCCGGTACGGCGATCACGCCGGCCTGGCCTTCTGGCTGTTCGTGACGCGGGACTGGGACGACCGCGAGCCTGGCTGAGCGTCGAGCCCGGGGAGACCCGCGCCTATACTGCGCGAGGCCGCCGGAGCCGTTCCCGAAGCGAGCCTCCCCCGACGGACCGCCGCCGACCTGATGACGGTGCCCTTATGCCGCCGCGGAGCCGTGAACCGGACGAGCTCCTCCGAGCCCGGTCCACCGGGATCCGCAGGCGTGCGCGCGAGCCGAGCGGGCGCCTGACCCCGGCGTCCGAGGGGGGCGACCGTGGCTGAGCGCCTCGCGGCGCCCGCTCGGCTCGCGCGCCGGGCCCGTCGGCTGCTCGGCTACTGGCGGTCGGAGCGCCGGACCCTTCGACAGGGCGCCGCGGCGCTGACCCTGAGCACCGCCGCGGGCTTCATCGCGGGTCTCGTCCTGGCGCACATCACGCACACGCTCGAGGCGTTCCCGGGGCTGATCGTGCTGATCCCGGCGGCCACCGGCATGAAGGGAACGATCTTCGGGGCGATCGGCGCGCGCATCGGCACGGCGAACGCCGCCGGGCTGTTCGAGCCGGCGCTGCAGCCTGGCGGCGTGCTGCACCGCAACGTGTACGTGGCGCTCCTGACGACCCTGTCGTCCTCCTTGTGGCTCGCGGTGCTCGCCCGCGTCGCCTCGGCGGCGTTGGGCGAGCGGTCGATCTCGATCTGGAGCTTCCTCACGATCTCCGTGGTGGGCGGCGCCCTCGGCTCGGCGTTCATCCTGTTGCTCACCGTGGGCCTGTCGCTGGTCTCCTACCGCCGGCGGTGGGACCTCGACTCGGTCGCGACGCCGATGGTGACCGCCCTCGGCGACATGACCACGCTGCCGTTCCTCTTCCTCGCGACGTTCCTCGTGCGGACGCCGACCGCCGGGACCGTCGCGGGGGCGCTCTGCCTCGCGGTGTCGATCGGCGCGCTCGGACGCCTGTGGGTCGACGGAGACCGGGAGATCAGGCGCATCGTGGTCGAGATGACCGCGGTGATCCTCCTCACGCCGCTCCTGGACATATTCGCCGGAGGGCTTCTCCGCGGATGGGAGTCGCAGCTGCTGGCCGTGCCGGTCATCCTCTCGCTGATCCCACCGTTCGTCTCCCAGGCGGGAGCCCTCGGCGGCATCTTCGCCTCGCGGATCACCTCGAAGCTGCAGATCGGCGTGATCACGCCGCGCGGCCTGCCCGAGGTGCCGGCCATCGTCGACGCGTCGATCGTGCTCGGGTTCGGCGTCGCGGTCTTCGCGATGATCGGGGCGGTCGCCTACGGGCTCGGCGATCTCACCGGGCTCCGGGGACTGCCGCCGGCCGGCGTCCTGGTCGGCGCCACGGTGCTGGCCGGCCTGCTGGTCACGCCGCTCACGATCGTCTCCGGGTACTACCTGGCCGTCTCCACCTTCCGGTTCGGCCTGGATCCGGACAACCAGAGCGTCCCCGTCATCACCAGCCTGATGGACGTGGCAGGCGTGGCGGCGATCCTCTTCGTCATGAGAACATCTGGAGTGCTTCCGTGATGGACGAGCAACCTCGCAACGTCAAAGAGCTCCTGGTCGACCTCAAGGACGCCTCGGAGCTCATGGTCGACCTGGCTTACGCGGCCGTCTTCTTCAACGAGGAGAAGCTGGCCCAGGAGGTCGAGCGCCTCGAGCAATCGATGAGCGACAACCTGCGCCGGTTGCGGATCATGGCCATGCTCGCGGCCCGCAGCCCCGAGGACGCGGAGGGGATGGCCGGCGTCCTGTGGATCGCCGACGCGATCGAAGGGGTCGGCGACGCTGCGTCCGACGTCGCGCGGGTGGTCGCCGCTCGACTCGGGATCCCGGACGCGCTCCGCCAGGACCTCCGGCACGCCGACGAGATGACGGCCCGCGTGAAGGTCAGGGAGGACGCCGCCGCGGTCGGCCGCACCCTCCGCGACCTCTCGCTCCCGACCGAGACCGGCATGTGGGTGATGGCGATCAGGAGCGGGACGGACTGGAGGTTCGACCCGGGCGCGGACGACGTCGTCTCCGCGGGCGACGTCCTCCTCGTCCGCGGCCCGGAGGAAGGCGTCAACCCCGTCCGGGACCTGGCAGGTGCTCCCCCGCTGCCCGAGGCGCCCGGGGAGGAACCGCCGCCGCTGTCGGAGCTCGATCGGGCGGTAGACATCCTGGTGGAGCTGAAGGACCTGGCGGAGGCGGCCGTGGGGATCGCGTACTCGGCGCTGTTGTTCAACAACCGCTCGCTCGCCGCCGAGGTGGGGTCCCTGGAGGCTCGCTCGGACGTCCTGCACGACGAGCTCGAGTCCTGGGTCCTGCGCGCCGCCCCCGAGGCCCGTGACCCCGACGCGCTCCGAGGACTGCTCCGCCTGGGGGCGGCGTCCGAGTACATGTGCGACGCCGCGCGGGACATGACCTGGTACGTCGAGAAGGGCGAGCCGCTGCATCCGGTGGTGCAGTTCGCCCTGGAGGAGACGGAGGAGACGAGCTCCGAAGTGGTCGTCGAGGCCGGGTCCCACGCGGTGGGGCGATCCCTCCGGGACCTCCGGCTGGAGACCGAAACGGGGATGTTCGTGCTGGCCGTCCAGCGCGGGTCTCGCTGGATCTATCGTCCTCGTTCGCGGTTCACGCTGCAGGAGGGCGACCGCTTGATCTCCGTCGGGCCGGAAGAGGGCGAGGAGGAGCTGGCCGCCCTCTGCCGAGCTCCGGTGGCCGCCCACGGCTGACGCCGCTCACACACGACGTCCTTGTTCGGCCCTGGGTGCTGGCCTAGCCTCCTTCGCATGGAGGCGTTCGTCTACCTGCGGGTTCGGCCGGGGAGCATGACGGACGTGAGGAACCAGCTGGCGTCCTCGGCGGCCCGGCGGTCGGTGACGGTCGTCGGCGACTGGGACGTCATCTGCCTCATCGAGGGACCCGACCTGGCCGCGATCGCCGCCACCGTGCTGTCGGAGATCCAGATGATCGACGGGGTGGTCCGGACCTCCACCGCTCCGGTCGTCCCGCCGGATCGGGTCGGGGTCGTGGGGTTCGGTGGCCTGCCGACCCCGCCGATCGTCCGCGGAGCCTGCTACGTCCACATCCAGACCGAGGCGGGGGCCGCCGCCGGCATCTACGAGCGCCTGTCGGCGGTGGGAGGGGTGGTCGGTGCCGCGGTGCTCGGGGGACGGTGGGATCTCGTGGCGTGCGTCTCCGAGCCGTGGGAGGTGGCCTCGGGCATCGTCCTGGAAAAGATCCAGACGCTCCCCGGCATCGTGTCCACGACCACGCTCGCCTCGGTGGACTACGAGGAGCCGGAGGAGGATCGGGACCAGTTCAGCTCCTGGTCCTAGCCCGCCGGGCGCACCCCCGCGGGTAGCGCGAACCGCACCCGCTCCTCCGTCACCATCTCCTGCTCCACCCGGTCGAACCCCCGAGCGGCGAGCCACTCCAGCATCCGGATGACCAGCCACTCCGGAGCCGACGCCCCCGAGGTGAGCCCGACGACCTCGGCGCCGTGCAGCCACGCGGGGTCCACCTCGGTCTCGTCGTCGATGAGATGAGCCGGCGTCCCCCGTTCCCGGCTGACCTCGGCGAGGCGGTTCGAATTGGAGGAGTTCTTCGATCCGATGACCAGGACGACGTCCGCCCGCCGGGCGACCTCCTTGACGGCATCCTGGCGGTTCTGCGTTGCGTAGCAGATGTCCTCACGTGGGGGACCCTGGATCGCCGGGAACCGTGAGCGGAGGACGTCGACGATCTGGTTCGTCTCGTCCACGGAGAGCGTGGTCTGGGTGAGGTACGAGAGGCGCTCGGGATCGGGGACCTCGACGCGGTGGGCCTCCGCCACCGACTGGACGAGGATCGTGCGATCTGGCGCCTGGCCGCTGGTGCCCTCGACCTCCTCGTGGCCGGCGTGACCGATGAGCAGGATCGTGCGGTCGTCGGCCGCGAAGCGTCGCGCCTCCAGGTGCACCTTCGTCACCAGGGGACACGTCGCGTCGACCACGTGGAGCCGGCGGGAGGCGGCGCCCGTGTGGACCTCGGGCGCCGAGCCGTGCGCGGACAGGACGACGACCGCCTCGGGCGGGACCTCGTCCACCTCGTCCACGAAGATGGCTCCCTGGCGCTCGAGGTCCCGCACCACGTGGAGGTTGTGCACGATCTGCTTCCGCACGTAGACCGGAGCCCCGTGCTGCTGGAGCGCCCGTTGGACGGCGTCGACGGCTCGCTCCACTCCGGCGCAGTACCCGCGAGGCGCGGCGAGAAGGACGGTCCCCACGCCACCCATCGTACGAGGCCGGTCTCGCCACCGAGGCCGGCCCCGGGTTGCCGAGTGTCGGTCGGGCGGGCTAGGGTGGGCCGTCGGCTACGGACCGAGTTGGCCCGGTCCTCCTGTGCCCGACGCGCGCTTCCCACCTTCCCATCGTGTTTCACCTGTGCACATGCATAGGTGTGGGTCTCAAACCCGCGCCGGCGCAGGTCGCACGAGAGGGACGACGGGAGGCGACGAGCACGCTTCGCACGGCTAGGACGGAGCGCCGTAACCGGCCCGAGCGGATCCGCTCCGGCTGGATCGGACCAGGCCACCACGCGTCTACCGGTCTCTTGTCCCACCTCATGACCACGATGATCCGTTGTTGCCTGCTCGTGGTTCCGGTCTCGATCCTGCTCGCCATCGTCATGAGCGTGAGCTTCCCCAAGGCGACTTCGAACGCTTCGAGCGGGCAGGACGACTCCCCCGATGCGGCGATCCAGCGGTCCTTCGAGGCGATCCCCTCGTCCCAACTCTGCCCGATCGACTGGCGGCAGAGCGCATGGCACGTGAAGCAGCTGATCCGCTGCGCCGCTTCCCATTACGGCGTGTCGCCGCAGAAGGCGCTCCACATCGCGTGGCGCGAGTCGCGCTTCCAGCCGGACGCGTACAACGCTGCCGGGAGGGCGGCCGGCCTCTACCAGCACCTGCTGAAGTACTGGCCCGAGCGGGCCCAGGACTTCGGGTTCCGGAACTGGTCGGTCTTCGACGCCCGCGCGAACATCATGGTCACGATGCGGATGGTCCGCCGCTTCGGCTGGGCACCCTGGGGCGGGTAGCGACTACCGCCCCTCGAGGACCGGGCCGCCCGGGCGCGCGAGCGTGCGAAGGACGTCGCGCACGGCGCTGGATGAGGGGACCACCGCGCTCGTTCCGGGCACGTCCCGGTCGGTTACGATGCGCATCGCCGGGAACCGCTCCCGCGCCAGCGCGACCAGCCGCCCGTGATCCCCGAAGACCACCATCGCGTGCGGACGCTCGCGCTCGAGGAGGTCGAGGGCATCCGTTCCATTGGTCGCCCCGGGCGTCAGCTCCCACTCGGCCGCGACCGTGGCTCGCTGCAGGGCGTCGAGGGCTCCGGCGTCGGTCGCCACGCACAGGACCTTCATCGCCCGGCACACCTAGAGCCAGCCCCGCTTGCGGAATCCCAGGTAGAGGATCACGCCGGAGACCGCCATCAGCACCAGCGCAAGCGGGTAGCCGAGCAGCCAGTGGAGCTCGGGCATCCGCCGGAAGTTCATCCCGTAGATCCCGGCGATCAGGGTCGGCACCAGGATGATGCCCGCCCACGCGGAGAGCTTCTTCATCACTTCGTTGAGCTGGTTCGCGGATTGCGCCATCCGGATGTCCACGATCGTCGTCAGGATCTCACGCACCCCGTCGGTCAGCTCGATCGCGCGGAGCAGGTGATCCGCGATGTCGCGGAGGTAGGGAACGAGCGGCGGGGTCACCAGCTCGGAATCATCCGAGAGCCGGTCGGCGGCCTGACGCATCGGAACCGCCTGGCGGCGGAGACGGACGGCATCCCGCCGGAGGCGGAGGACCTCCAGCTGCAATCGGGCGCCGTCCTCCATGGTGGGCTGGGTGCGGAACACCTGGCCTTCGAGCTCGTCGGCCCGGTCCTCGAGCTCCTCCACGACCTCCAGGTAGTCGTCGGCCACCTCGTCGGCGATCGCGTAGAGCGCGGATGCGCTGCCCGGCGCGATCCTCGCCAGCAACGGCCAGCGCTTCATCGCCTTCCCGAGGTCGCACGCCGGGCTGAAGCGGAGCGTGACGAGGAACCGGGATGAGGCGAACAGGAACAGCTCGGACTCAACCAGCCCCTCTGGCCCCAGCGAGAGGGGTCGGAAGACGGCGAAGAGGTGGTCGGGGAAGAACTCGACCTTGGGGCGCTGACCGCGGTGCCGGACGTCCTCAACCGCGAGGTCGTGCAGGTCCAGCTGCTCCTGGAGCCGGACCAGATCCTGCGGGCTCGGGTCGACGTCGTCGACCCAGAGCCAGGAGCCGTCCCCGAGCTCCGACGTCACGCGACGCACGTCGTCGAGCGGCACGGGCTCGGGCTCCAGGACACCGTTCCGGAAGACCCGGGCGTCGGCCATGGGTCCGGAGCCTATCCGACCGACCCGGTCCGATGGAGCCGTGGACCGGACCAACGGGAGACCACCCGTCCTCAGACCTCAGCGCACGAGCGAGAAGGCCTTCTGCAACCCGAAGCCGAGGAGCGCGCACGACGGCCAGGTGAGGACCCAGGCCGCCACGACCTGGCCGGCGACGCCCCACCGGACCGCCGAGAATCGCTTCGTCGAGCCGACCCCCATGATCGCCGAACCGATCGCATGGGTCGTCGACACGGGGATCCCGAAATGGGCGGCGAGCGTGATCACGCTGGCGGCGCCCGTCTCTGCCGCGAACCCTTGCACCGGCTCGAGGTGGGTCATCCGCATCCCCATCGTACGCACGACCCTCCATCCGCCGATCATCGTGCCGAACCCCATCACGGCGGCGGCCGAGACGATCATCCAGGGCTCGATCGTGAGCTCCCCGACGCTCCCGGCCGTGCCGGCTCGGTTCAGCGCGATCGTGAGCGCGATGATCCCCATCGTCTTCTGCGCGTCGTTCGTGCCGTGGCTGAACGCCATGAACGCGGCGGAGAGGACCTGCCCCCTTCCGAACACCTTCGACACGGTCGAGCGTCGAACCCGCACGAAGACCCGGTAGATCAGCACCATCAGGAGCAACCCCACCACGAAGCCCCCCAGCGGAGACGTCACGAGACCCAGGAGGGACTTGCTGGTGCCTTCCCATTCGAGCCCGTTCAGTCCGCCGGACGCGAAGCCGGCACCGAGCAGCCCGGCCACCAGGGCGTGCGACTCGCTCGACGGTAGGCCGAAGTACTGAGCCGAGAGCGCCCACATCGTGGCGCCGAGGACGGCCGCCGCGATCGTGTCGAGACCGACCAGCTCGGGGTTCACGATCCCTTCCGCGATCGTCTTGGCGACGGCCGTGCCCACCACCAGGGCGCCGACGAGGTTCAGGATCCCCGCCATGAAGACCGCGTGATGGGGTCGCAGGACCCGGGTCGACACGACCGTGGCGATCGAGTTCGGCGCGTCGGTCCACCCGTTGGCGAACTCGAAGAGGTACGCCAGGGCCAGGACGACCCAGACCATCAAGCGTGCTTCAGCGCGATCGCCTCGAGCATGTTCGACACGTCCTCGAGCTTGTCGATGGCCTGTTCGGCCTCGTCGATGATGTCCTTCCACTTGAGGACGTCCATCGCCTTGTGGTCGCCGCCGAAGAGACCGGCCACCGCGCGGCGATAGATCCGGTCCCCCTCGTTCTCGAGGCGGTTCACCTCCACCCAATGCGGTTCCAGCGCCTTGAAGCGTGGAAGGGTCTCGAGAGCCTCGCGTGTCACGATGCAGGCGCGCACCAGCACGTCGGCTTGGGATTTCATCTCCGGGAGCGGCTGCTCGATCTTGTGCAGGACGAACAGGTCCGCAGCGGCCTCGATGTGGTCGACCACGTCGTCCAGGCCGGAGGCGAGCCGGTGGATGTCCTCGTGGTCGAGCGGGGTCACGAAGACCGTGTTCAGCCGCTTCATGATCTCGTGCGTGACCTCGTCGCCTTCGTGCTCGAGGTCGCGGAGACGCTCCGCCTTCCGTCCCACCTCGTCGTAGTCGACGATGAGGTCCTGGTAGGCCTCCCCGGCCTCCTGGACCTTCGAGGCGAGACGGACGAACAGCTCGTAGAAGCTCTCGTCCCGCGGGACGAGCCTGAATCGCAGTTTCGGCACGCTCTCGACCCCTTCGGTCTCTGGCCGCTCGCTGGATATCACGGCGGTGGCCGCCGCGGCAAGGGGTTCGGTCGACGAAGCCGTGATCGATCCCCTCACGCCGACGAGGCGTCCGGGACGGTGCGGATCGTCCTCGATCTTGTGGCGTGGCCGCTTGACGCGGGCGTCGAGCGTCTTTCGTGCCACGCGTGGTGGAGCCCTGCGTATCCTGGCCTTCCGATGGCGACCCTGTTCCTGATCCGGCACGCCCTCACGGAGGTCACCGGCTCGAGGCTCTACGGACGGACGCCGGGCATCCACCTGGACGAGGGG
>JBIOTM010000036.1:0-3526 GCA_044865955.1 Actinomycetota bacterium
CCGGGTGTCGGGCACAACCTCCAGGAGCACTCGATCGTCCTCGTCCGCGGCGGTCGCGTCCGCGATCTCCCCGGCGTCCGATACAAGATCGTCCGGGGGACCCTCGACACCGCCGGCGTCCGCGACCGCCGCAAGGCCCGGTCGCTCTACGGCGCCAAGAAGGTCGGGGAGTAGCGATGCCGCGCAAGGGCCCTGCCGTACGCCGGGGGATCACCCCCGACCCCGTCTACCAGAACCCGCTCGTCACGCAGCTGGTGAACAAGATCCTGCTGCACGGGAAGAAGACCGTGGCCGAGCACATCGTCTACGACGCGCTCGAGCAGATCAGCCAGAAGACGTCGAACGACCCGGTGATCACCTTGAAGCGGGCCGTCGAGAACGTCCGGCCGATGCTCGAGGTGAAGTCCCGCCGCGTCGGCGGCGCCTCGTACCAGGTGCCGGTCGAGGTGAAGCCGAACCGCGGAACGACGCTCGCGCTCCGATGGCTCGTGAACTTCTCCCGCGCGCGCCGGGAGAACTCGATGTCCGAGCGGCTCGTCGCGGAGATCATGGACGCCTCCAACGGCCAGGGCGCGTCGGTGAAGCGGCGGGAGGACATGCACAAGATGGCCGAGGCGAACAAGGCGTTCGCGCACTATCGATGGTGATCGAGGAGGAACGTCGAACCGGCCCCGAGGGGCCGGTTTCCCGTGTGGAGGGGATCCGCTGATGGCGGTCCCCGCGGAGACGATGCCGGTGGCGACGACCGAACAGAAGGTGGCAGGCGGCAAGGGGCTCGCGATCCGCGAGTACCCCCTGGCTCGTACGCGCAACATCGGCATCATGGCCCACATCGACGCCGGCAAGACCACGACGACCGAGCGGATCCTCTACTACACCGGCAAGGCCTACAAGATCGGCGAGGTCCACGAGGGCACCGCGCAGATGGACTGGATGGTCCAGGAGCGCGAGCGCGGCATCACGATCACCTCGGCCGCCACCACCTGCCAGTGGAAGGGCCACTGGATCAACATCATCGACACGCCCGGCCACGTCGACTTCACGGTCGAGGTCGAGCGGTCGCTGCGGGTGCTCGACGGGGCCGTCGCCGTCTTCGACGCCGTCGCCGGCGTCGAGCCCCAGTCCGAGACGGTCTGGCGGCAGGCCGACCGCTACCACGTCCCCCGGATCTGCTTCGTGAACAAGATGGACCGCACCGGCGCGAACTTCGAGCGCACGGTCCGGATGATCGAGGACCGGCTGCAGGCGCTTCCCCTGGTGCTCCAGCTCCCGTGGGGCACCGAGTCGGAGTTCCGCGGCGTCATCGACCTCGTCCAGATGAACGCCCACTACTGGGAGGGCGACATGGGCGAGGAGTGGCGGGACACCGAGATCCCGGAGGAGTATCGCGAGCGCGCCGCGGCGGCGCGACACGAGCTCTTCGAGAAGCTCGCCGACCACGACGAGTCGGTGATGGAGAAGTTCGTGCACGAGGACGAGCCCACGGCGGAGGAGCTCCACCGGGCGATCCGCCGAGCGACCCTCGCCGGAGAGGGCGTCCCCGTGCTGTGCGGCTCCGCCTTCAAGAACAAGGGTGTGCAGCCACTGCTCGACTCGATCGTGGCGTACCTCCCCTCGCCGTCCGAGGTGGCGCCGGTCCAGGGGCACCTGCCGAACAAGGAGGACAAGCACGAGGAGCGGGCGCCGGAGGACAGCGAGCCGTTCGCGGCGCTCGCCTTCAAGATCATGTCCGACCCCTTCGTCGGGCGCCTGACGTACCTCCGCGTCTACTCGGGCGTGCTGCGCTCCGGCACCCACGTGGTCAACGCCACGAAGGACCGGAAGGAGCGCATCGGCCGGATCCTCCAGATGCACGCGAACCACCGCGAGGACAAGGAGGCGGCGTACACGGGCGACATCGTGGCCGTCGTCGGGCTGAAGCACTCCACCACAGGCGACACGATCTGCGACGCCGAGCACCCCGTCGTGCTCGAGTCGATCAGCTTCCCGACGCCGGTGATCTCGGTCGCGGTGGAGCCGAAGACGAAGGCCGACCAGGACAAGCTGGGTAGCGGGCTCGGGAAGCTGGCCGACGAGGATCCGACCTTCGTCGTGAAGTACGACGACGAGACGGGCCAGACGGTGATCTCAGGGATGGGCGAGCTCCACCTCGACATCATCGTGGACCGGCTGAAGCGGGAGTTCTCCGTCGACGCGAACGTCGGCAAGCCCCAGGTGGCCTACCGCGAGACGATCCGCAGGCCCGTCCACAAGGTCGAGGGGCGGTTCATCCGCCAGACCGGCGGCCACGGCCAGTTCGGGCACGTCGTGATCGACCTCGAGCCGACGGGTCCCGGCGGGGGCTACGAGTTCCTGAACAAGATCGTCGGCGGGAAGATCCCACGCGAGTACATCCCGGCTGTCGACCAGGGGATCCAGGAGGCGCTCGACAACGGCGTCCTCGCCGGCTATCCGATGGTCGACGTTCGCGCGACGCTCACCGACGGGACGTATCACGAGGTCGACTCGAGCGAGATGGCGTTCAAGATCGCCGGCTCGATCGCCCTGAAGGACGCGGCCCGTAAGGCCGATGCGACGCTGCTCGAGCCGGTGATGGAGTTCGAGGTCACGACGCCGGAGGAGTTCATGGGCGACGTGATGGGCGACGTCACCGCGCGGCGCGGCCGGATCGAGCGGATCGACGACGTGGGCGGCCAGAAGGCGATCCGCGTGGTCGTCCCGCTCGCGGAGCTCTTCGGCTACGCCACCGACCTCCGCTCGCGCACCCAGGGCCGCGCCGCGCACAGCCCGATGCAGCTGCACGCGTACGCCGAGGTGCCGGTGCAGGTCGCGAAGGAGATCGTCGCCCGGGTCTCGGGCGAGTAGGGACAGGGAGAGGGAAGGAAGAGCCGAGATGGGCAAGAAGAAGTTCGAGCGGACGAAGCCCCACGTGAACATCGGCACGATCGGGCACATCGACCACGGCAAGACGACCCTCACGGCGGCGATCACGAAGCGCCAGGCCGAGAAGGGGATGGCCGACTTCACCCCCTTCGACCAGATCGACAAGGCGCCGGAGGAGCGCGAGCGCGGCATCACGATCGCGATCGCCCACGTGGAGTACGAGACCGAGGCACGCCACTACGCCCACGTGGACTGCCCGGGCCACGCCGACTACGTGAAGAACATGATCACCGGCGCCGCCCAGATGGACGGCGCGATCCTGGTCGTGTCCGCCGCCGACGGCCCGATGCCGCAGACCCGTGAGCACGTCCTGCTGGCCCGCCAGGTGGGCGTGCCCTCGATCGTGGTCGCCCTGAACAAGTGCGACATGGTCGACGACCCCGAGCTCCTGGATCTGGTCGAGCTCGAGGTCCGGGAGCTCCTGTCCTCCTACGAGTTCCCGGGCGACGACGTCCCCGTGGTCCGCGTCTCCGCACTCAAGGCGCTCGAGGGCGACAAGGAGTGGGGCGACAAGCTCATGGAGCTGATGAACGCCGTCGACGAGTCGATCCCGCAGCCCGAGCGCGAGACCGACAAGCCGTTC
>JBIOTM010000037.1:0-13059 GCA_044865955.1 Actinomycetota bacterium
GGCGGCGACGACGGCGCCGCCCGTCCCATGCCCAGCACGCCGAGCCCGAGCGTCGACCCCTTCAGGAAGGTGTGCCGGGACCTCGTTGACGTCCAGCTCCTCAGGGAAGACGCCCTCGCGCGAGCCGCGACGGCGCTGAAGGACGACGCCGCGGCGCTCCGCGCCCGGGGCGACCGGGAGAGCGCCGCGGCCGTGGACGACATCGTGGCCGCGATCCGGACCTACCGGGAGGTGGCCCAGGGAGGGGGCGACACGCAGGCGGCCACCGACCAGCTCCTCGACGCGCTCGCAGCCCTCGACTGCTGAGGGTCCCCGCGGGGGGAGTCCGCTAGCACTCTCGGCGCGAGAGTGCCAGTAGCATGGACCCATGACGGAGCAGCGACCCGAGCTCGGCCCCCGCAAGGCGGCGGTCCTCCACGCCGTGGTGGAGGAGTACGTGCGTTCCGGTGAACCGGTGGGCTCCGAGACGATCGCCGAGGCCTCGGGGCTGGGCGTGTCAAGCGCCACGATCCGGAACGAGATGGCCGCGCTGGAGGAGCTCGGCTACCTCACCCACCCGCACACGAGCGCCGGCCGCATCCCGACCGACGCCGGGTACCGCCACTACGTGGACGCGCAGCCCCACGGGGTCCGGCTGCGTGAGGCCCACCGTCGGGCGATCGCGGGGTACTTCGCGGAAGCGATCCTCGACCTCGAAGAGGTGCTGAAGGGATCGGTGCAGCTGCTGAGCAGGCTCACGCAGTACGCCGGGCTGGCAGTGCCCCCCGGGGCCGCCCAGGAGCCGGTCGTCCGGCTCGAGCTGATCGACATGGGACCGACCGTGATGATCCTCGCGGTGGGGCAGCACGGCCGCGTCGACAAGCGGGTGATCGATCGTCCCGACCACGTCGACGTCGACGACCTCCGGACGTTGGAGGGTCGTCTCCACTCGCTCTGGGGCCTCACGTACGTCGCGGCGCAGGCGCAGCTCCTCAAGCTCGCGGCGGAGAGCTCGCCGGCCGACCACGACCTCCTGCTCCACGTCGCCGAGACCCTGCACACGGCGACGGAGGGAGAGGGGGGCACCCACGTCGTGATCGGCGGGGTCTCGAACCTGACGGACGAAACCCAGACGTGGCGCCGTGAGACGCTGCGCCGCCTCTTCGAGACCCTCGAGCGCGAACAGGAGATGCTCCAGGTCCTCCAGGACGTCACGGCGGATCGGGAGGACCTGTGGGTGACGATCGGCGGCGAGCATCCGACGACCGGCCAGTGGGAGGCGTCGCTCGTGACGGCGCCCTTCAAGGCCGGAGACGCGACCCTCGGGACGATCGGCCTGGTCGGCCCGACGCGCATGGATTACGTCTCCGCGATGGCGTCGGTGCGGGCGGTTGCGAAGCGACTGTCCGAGATCGCCACGGAGCACGAAGGGTAGGGGCGGATGGCGGCGGTCCGAGACCTCTACGAGATCCTCGGTGTGCCGCGCGACGCGACGCCGGGTGAGATCAAGGCCTCCTACCGGAGGCTGGCGCGCGAGCTGCACCCCGACGTGAACGGCAACCCGGCGGACCAGGAGCGGTTCAAGGAGATCGCCGGCGCCTACGAGATCCTCTCGGACCCCGCGAAGCGCCAGCGGTACGACGCCTTCGGGTCCACCGGACCCCAGGGCGCCCCGTTCTCGGACATCCAGGACCTGTTCGACATGTTCTTCGGGGGCGGTTTCGGCACCAGGACACGGGACCCTCGCTCCCGGAGCCGGCGAGGCGACGACCTGCGAACCGGGATCGAGGTCTCGTTCCGCGACGCTGTCTTCGGCGCGCGGCAGGAGCTCGAGGTCGAACGCCTGGAGACCTGTCGGAGATGCGACGGCATCGGCGCCGAGCCGGGCACGTCGCCCGTCGTCTGCCGCCGCTGCGGTGGGACCGGAGAGCTCCAGAGCGTGCGCCGGAGCATCTTCGGCACCGTGATGACGGCCACGCCTTGCGGGACCTGCGGGGGGACCGGCGAGGAGATCCCGGATCGCTGCGAGGAGTGCATGGGCGAGGGCCGCGTCCGGGCCCCCGGGACCGTGAGCTTCGACGTCCCGGCAGGGGTCGCGGATGGGATGGACCTCCGGATCGGCGGGCAGGGACACGCGGGCGTGGGCGGCGGGCCGCCTGGCGACCTCCTGGTCGGGCTGCGGGTCGAGCCCTCGCTCGCCTTCGAGCGTCAGGGCCAGGATCTCCACGGGGTCCTGGACGTCTCGATCACCCAGGCCGCGCTGGGCGGCGAGGTCGAGATCGAGACCCTCGACGGCCCCGAGCGACTCAGGATCGAGCCGGGGACCGAGTCGGGCACGGTGCTTCGCGTCAAGGGCAAGGGCGTCCCGAACCTCCACCGGCGCGGCCGGGGAGACCTGTTCGTGACCCTCCACATCGTCCCGCCGAGCGACCTGTCCGCGGAGGAGCGCCGGCTCCTGGAGGAGCTCGCGAAGCTCCGGGGCACGCCGACCGGCCGGGACGGCGTGGGTCGCGGCGAGCTCCGGCGGCCCGAGTTCCGTCCGTGACCCCGGGGCGATAGGGTCGGACCGGTGGGTCAGACGAGCTGCATCTTCTGCCGGATCGCCGCCCGCGAGATCCCCGCGGACATCGTTCGGGAATCGGATCGGCTGGTGGCGTTCCGCGACACCAACCCCCAGGCTCCGACCCACATCCTGATCATCCCGAAGGAGCACGTGCCCTCGATCGTCGACATCGAGGACGGCCACGGGGACATGCTGGCGGACGTGGCGCAGGCGGCGACGCAGCTGGCGGAGGCGGAGGGGATCGCCGAGTCGGGATGGCGCCTCGTCACCAACGTCGGACCCGACGCTGGGCAGAGCGTGTTCCACCTGCACTTCCACCTGCTCGGGGGCCGGCGCATGGCGTGGCCGCCCGGCTGATCCTCCGGGATCAGGCGGTCGGCCCGGGGGTGGAGAACTCGCACCCGAGCGCGAACGTCTCCCAGTCGAGGCAGTGATCGGTGCCGTCCCCGCCGTCGAGGGAATCGGTGTGGGCGGTGCCCATCAACAGGTCGTTTCCGGCTCCGCCCGCGAGCTCGTCGCGCATGTACCCGCCGGCGAGACGGTCGTCGCCGGCTCCGCCGACGATCTCGTCCCGCCCGTCGTCACCGTAGACCGCGTCGTCGTCGATCCCGCCGTCGACGCGGTCCGCGCCCGCGCCCGCGTGGATCGTGTCGTCCCCGGGGCCGCCCGAGAGGGAGTCGTCCCCGAACCGTCCGATCAGGGCGTCGGTGCCCGGGCCGCCGGAGATCTCGTCCGGGTCCGCGCCGTGCCCCCCGTCGCAGAGGTCGTTCCCGGAGCCGCAGAGGATCGCGTCGGCCCCCTGACGGCCGAGCAGCGCGTCGGAGCCCTCCCCACCGAGCAGCCGGTCTCCGCCCTCGCCGCCGTCGAGGACGTCGACCCCCTCCCCGCCGCAGATCCGGTCACGGCCACCGAGCCCGAGGACGACGTCGTCTCCGCTCAGGGCGGAGATGACGTCGGGGCCGTTGGTGCCGATGAGCCGGTCGTCGCCCTGCGTCCCGACGATCGTCGGCCGCCGGCCCTCGCACAGCCGGGGTGAGCGAGGGCCGGGCGGGCGCCGTTCGCACGACGCCTCCGACTCCGTCTCGAGGCACAGGTCCCGGTCGACCCCCCCGTTGGCCCAGTCGTATCCATCGCCCCCGAACAGGATGTCGCGGCCGCCGTCGCCCAGGAGCGAGTCGGCGTCGTCGAGGCCGTAGAGCCGATCCGGACCGCTGCCGCCGCGGAGCCGGTCGTCGCTCTCGTTCCCCAGGATCGCGTCGGCGCCGTCGCCGCCCCAGAGGTCGTCCGACCCGAACGACGCCTGCAGGAAGTCCCTGCCCGGCCCGCCCTCCAGGACGTCGTGGCCCGGCCCGGCGTTGATCAGCGCGTCGTCGCCCTCGCCCCCGATCAGCCGGTCGTCGCCGGCGTCGCCCCCGCCCGCCGTCATCACGTCGTCGCCCCAGCCGCCCACCTGTCGGTCGCCGTCGTGGACGCCGAAGAGTCCGTCGTCGCCGGGCCCACCGAAGAGCGTGTCGCGCCCGCGTGCCCCGATGAGCTCGTCGTCCCCCCGGCCCCCGCACATGACGTCGTCGCCCTCCATGCCGTAGATCACGTCGTCGCCGTCGCCGCCGGACATCACGTCGGGGGCGGGCGTGCCGACCAGCACGTCTCCGTCCGCCGTCCCGGCGATCGTGATGGCGATGCCGCCGCACGACGGCGCGGCGGCCCGCACAGCGTTCGCAACGCTGGGAAAGGGCCCGAGACAGAGCGCGGCGATCACGCACGCGAGCACGGGCACGCGGGGAGCACGGGCACGTCGAAGGGGCGGGGATGCCACGAGGAGGAACCCTACAGGAGGGTTCCGCCGGGCGCGATCCTCCGGCCGATGTAGGATGCGTGCACGGGACCCGGTGTGGGTCCCTTTCTCGACGCAGGAGGAACGGGGTCACCCCCGAGAGCGCGATCCGTGGCAGCCGCCACCACCCAAGTGAAGATCCTGATCCCCGGCCACCAACCGATGGTGGCCCTCCTCGGCGGTCAGGACGCGTTCCTGAAGCTCATCGAAGCCGCGTTTTCATCGGACATCCTCGTCCGGGGCAACGAGATCACGATCACCGGGCCGGATCACGAGGCCGAGCAGGTCGCGCGTCTCTTCGAGGAGCTGCTCGCCCTGCTCGAGAAGGGGCACCAGCTGTCCGACTCGTCGGTGGGTCAGACGATCGAGCTGATCAAGGGCGTGTCGGATACGGCCGGCGCCGAGCCGATCCGCCCGAGCGACGTCCTCGGCGACACCCTCCTCACCGCCCGCGGCACCTCCGTCGCGCCCAAGACCGTCGGCCAGAAGCGGTTCGTCGACGCGATGCGCAGCTCCACCGTGACGTTCGCGATCGGCCCCGCCGGGACCGGCAAGACCTACCTCGCCGTCGCGACGGCCGTGCGCGCCCTTCAGGACCGCCAGGTCTCGAGGTTGATACTCACCCGGCCGGCGGTCGAGGCGGGGGAGCGGCTCGGCTTCCTGCCCGGGACCCTGTACGAGAAGATCGATCCGTACATGCGGCCTCTCTACGACGCGCTGTTCGAGATGACCGGCGCCGACAGCCTGTCGCGACTCATGGAGAAAGGGACCGTCGAGGTCGCGCCCCTCGCCTACATGCGGGGAAGGACCCTGAACGACGCGTTCATCATCCTCGACGAGGCGCAGAACACCACCCCGGAGCAGATGAAGATGTTCCTCACCCGGATCGGCTTCGGGTCCAAGGCCGTGGTGAACGGCGACGACACGCAGGTCGATCTGGCCAACGGGCTGGTGTCCGGGCTCATGGTGATCCAGGAGATCCTCTCGGGGATCCAGGGCATCTCGTTCTGCCGGCTCGGCGGCAGGGACGTGGTCCGTCACAAGATCGTCCAGCAGATCGTCGAGGCCTACGACCGTTACGGCCAGCAGCGCCTGCGGGTGGGCGAGTGATGGACGACGACGACCATCCGGTCGGCGATCGGCTCCGGATCCTGATCTCGAACCGGCAGGCCGAACCCGTGGACGAACCCGGTCTCGAGGCGCTCGCTCGGGAGACGCTGCGCGCCGAAGGCGTCGAGCGTGCGGAGCTCTCCCTGTCATTCGTGGACGAGGACGAGATCACGGGCCTCCACGAGCGGTTCATGGACGAACCGGGCCCGACGGACGTGCTTTCCTTCCCCCTCGACGATGGCGACGAGGCCGACGGACGAGACGGCGTGCGCCTCCTCGGCGACGTCGTGATCGCGCCGGCGGTCGCTGCACGCGGCAACCACGACGACCCGGCGTCGGAGCTGCGGCTCCTCGTCGTGCACGGGATCCTCCACCTCCTCGGCTACGACCATCAGGCGGACGGGGCGCGCACCCGGATGTGGGAGCGCCAGGAACGGTACAGCGGGGTGCGCGCCCCGTGACCCTGTGGTGGCTGCTCGCCGTGGCGCTCGTGCTGTTCGGGACGGTGCTCGCGGCCGCCGAGGCGTCGATGACCCGCACGTCGCGGGTGCGGGCCCTCGCTCTCGAGGAGGAGGGGCTGCGCCAGGCGGAGACGCTGGTGAGGATCGAAGCCGACCCGCCCCGCTACCTGAACGCGGTCTATCTCGCGGTGATGTTCGTCCAGAACGGCTCCGCGATCCTCGTCGCGATCCTGGCCGAGCGCGAGTTCGGGAGCACGTGGGTCGGGATCGCCTCGTTCGTGTTCACGCTGCTCTACTTCCTGATCGTCGAGGCGATGGCGAAGACCTTCGCCGTGCTCCACACCGACCGCGTGGCCCTCGCGCTCTCGCCGGTCGTCTGGTTCCTCGGCCGCGTCCTGGAGATCCCCACGAGGCTCCTCATCGGCCTCGCCAACGTCCTGCTGCCGGGCAAGGGGCTCAAGCAGGGGCCGTTCGTCTCGGAGGAGGAGATCCGATCGATGGCCGAAGTGGGGCACGAGGAGGGATCGATCGAGGAGGGCGAGAAGGAGCTGATCCACTCGATCTTCGAGTTCGGGGACACGATCGTCCGCGAGGTGATGGTGCCGCGTCCCGACGTGGTCGCGATCGAGGACGACAAGACGCTCAGCGACGTCCAGGCGCTGGTCCTCACCCACGGCTACTCCCGTATCCCCGTCTTCCACGAATCCCTCGACGAGGTGAAGGGCGTCGTGTTCGCGAAGGACGTGCTGAAGGCGGTGCACCAGGGGCAGGCCGACATGCCGCTCCTCGAGATCATGCGGCCGGCGCACTTCGTCCCCGAATCGAAGAAGGTCGCCGACCTGCTGAAGGAGATGCAGAAGGAGAAGTTCCACCAGGCGCTCGTCTACGACGAGCACGGCTCGGTGACCGGGATCGTCTCGCTCGAGGACCTCCTGGAGGAGCTGGTCGGCGAGATCGCCGACGAGTACGACCGGGAGGAACCCGAGGTGCTCGAGTTGGGCGACGGTGTCTACCGCGTCTCGGGGAAGGCCTCGATCGACGACGTGAACGAGCTGCTCGGGACGGAGCTGCCGGACGAGGACTGGGACACCGTGGCCGGGCTGATGCTGGAGATCCTCGGCCGCATGCCGGAGAACGGCGAGGAGACGAACTTCCGTGGCTTGCATCTGAAGGCCGAGAAGGTGCAGGGACGCCGGATCGCGAGCGTGATGATCACCCGCTCGTCCGAGCTGAACGTCGAGCGTGAGGAGCCGGCGGGTGGGTGACTCGCCAGTACGTCACCTTCAGGAGGACACGATCGACGGACTGCTCGAGGCCGCTCGCGGATCGTTGCCGCACGCGTACGCCCCGTACAGCCGCTTCCACGTGGGAGCGGCGATCTGGAACGAGGATGGAGGCGTCCGCGTGGGGGTCAACGTCGAGAACGCCAGCTACCCACTCTCGGTCTGCGCCGAGCGGAACGCCGTCGCCGCGATGGTGGGAGCCGGTCAGCGGAAGATCCTTGCGGTCGCCGTCGCCACCGACGCCGACACGCCGACGCCGCCCTGCGGAGGCTGCCGGCAGGTGCTGTGGGAGTTCGGCGACGCCGATACCCCGGTGGTGGCGGAGGGCGCCGGCGGCGTCCGAGCGCGCTGGCGCTTGGGCGACCTCCTCCCGGACGCCTTCGGTCCCGACGACCTCTCGTGAGGGGGTGAGGGTGACGGGCTTCCGCTCGGGTCTCGTGGCCGTCGTCGGACGGCCCAACACCGGCAAGTCGACACTGGTGAACGCCCTCGTCGGCCAGAAGGTCGCGATCGTCTCGGACAAGCCGCAGACGACGCGGCGAGGGATGCATGCGGTCCTCACGACCGAGGAGGCCCAGGCGGTGTTCACCGACACCCCGGGGTTCCACAAGCCCAGCACCGAGCTGGGCGCCAGGCTGAACGAGGTCGTGGGCGACGCGGTCGAGGGCGTCGACGCGATCCTGCACGTCGTGGACGCGGCCGCCGGGATAGGGCGGGGCGACGCCTTCGTGTACGAGCGACGGGTCCGGCCCCACGGGTCGACGAAGATCTGCGTGGTGAACAAGGTCGATGTCACGGGGCGGCGCCGGGTGGTGCCCCAGCTGGCGGCGGCCGCCGAGATCGGCGACTACGACGAGATCGTGCCCGTCTCGGCGAAGGCCGGCACGGGGATCGGGCCGCTGCGCGCGATGGTCCTCGGGCTCCTGCCCGAAGGACCGCCGCTCTACCCGGAGGAGACGCTCACCGACCAGCCGATCGAGTTCCGCCTGGCGGAGCTGGTTCGCGAGAAGGCCCTCCACGTGACCCGCCAGGAGCTCCCGCACTCGATCACGGTCACGGTCGACGAGCTCGAGATGGAGGACGGCCTCACCAAGGTGCACGCCACCGTCATCGTCGAACGCGACTCCCAGAAGGGGATCGTCATCGGGAAGGGCGGTCAGACCTTGCGCTGGATCGGCCAGCGGGCCCGGGAGGAGATGGAGCTGGTCCTCGGCACGAAGGTCTTCCTCGACCTGCGCGTGAAGGTGGTCAAGGAGTGGCAGCGCGACCCGAGGGCACTGGAGCGATTGGGCTTCTAGCCGGGTCGCCGTCGACGACGGGTCGGCTACCATCGGCCCATGGCCCAGGCACGAGAGATCGAGCCGAGCCGGCCACTCCCGGTCGCGGCGGGGGAAGCCGTGCGGATGGCCGTCCGCACGACCGCCGTCGACGCGGTGGGGCTGGAGGAGCGGGCCGCGTCGCTCGCGAAGCGCTCGATCAAGCGCGACGCGAAGCTGTGGGCGCTCGACCTGGCGATCCGCTCGATGGACCTCACGACCCTCGAGGGCAGCGACACGGTCGGCAAGATCGTGGCGATGTGCGCGAAGGCCGTCCGGCCGAACCCGCTCGACCCGTCGATCCCGTCCGTGGCGGCCGTGTGCCTGTACCCGCAGCTCGTCCCGGTGGCCGTCGAGCACCTGGACGGAACGGGCGTCAAGGTGGCCAGCGTGGCCGGCGCTTTCCCGAGCGGGCTCGGACCGCTCGGCGTGCGCCTGCAGGAGATCCGTGACGTCGCCGCGACCGGCGCCGACGAGATCGACATCGTGCTCAACCGGTCGCTGTTCCTCGGCGGCCGGTACGCGCAGGCCTTCGAGGAGCTCGTCGAGGCCCGACAGGCCGCCGGCTCCACCCACCTGAAGGTGATCCTCGAGACCGGCGAGCTGGGCTCGTACGACCGGATCCGGCAGGCCAGCGTCCTGGCGATGGCCGCGGGCGCCGACTTCATCAAGACGTCGACCGGGAAGATCGGGACGAACGCGACCTTGCCGGTGGCGCTCTGCATGATGGAGGCGGCGAGGGACTTCCATCGGGACACGGGCCGCGCCGTCGGCATCAAGGTCGCGGGCGGTGTCCGCGCCGCGAAGCAGGCGATCCAGTACCTCGTCCTGCTCCACGAGACCCTCGGCTCCGACTGGATGACGCCGGACCGGTTCCGGATCGGCGCGTCCTCGCTGCTGAACGACGTCCTGATGCAGATCGACAAGGAGCGCACCGGCCGCTACGCCGGTCCGGACTACTTCACCATCGACTGAGATGAGCGAGCTCGAACGCAACCGAGAGACCGCGCCCGCCGTCCCCGCGTGGGAGTACGCGTCGGCGCCGGAGTCCAGGGACATCGTGCGGCTCCAGGACCGGTACGGCCTCTTCGTGGGCGGAGAGTTCGTCGAGCCGAAGAGCGGCACGTACCTCCCCACGATCGACCCCTCCACGGAAGAGACGCTGGCCGAGGTCGCCGAGGCCGGTCCGGAGGACGTCGACCTCGCCGTGACGGCCGCGCGGGACGCGTGGACGTCACGGTGGCGCGACCTGCCGGGAGCCGAGCGCGCGAAGTACCTCTACCGGATCGCGCGCGCGATGCAGGAGCGCGCGCGCGAGTTCGCCGTCCTCGAGTCGATGAACGGCGGCAAGCCGATCAAGGAGTCGCGCGACGTCGACCTGCCCCTGGCCGCCGCGCACTTCTTCTACTACGCCGGATGGGCCGACAAGCTCGACTACGCCTTCCCCGGACGATCGCCCCGGCCGATCGGGGTCGCCGGCCAGGTGATCCCGTGGAACTTCCCGATGCTGATGGCGGCGTGGAAGCTGGCGCCCGCGCTCGCCACCGGGAACACGTCGGTGCTGAAGCCGGCGGAGACCACGCCGCTCACGGCGCTGCTCCTCGCCGAGGTGATCCAGGAGGCGGAGCTCCCCGCCGGGGCGGTGAACATCATCACGGGGGCGGGGGAGACCGGCGCCGCGCTGGTCGCGGCCGACGTGGACAAGGTCGCGTTCACGGGCTCTACGGAGGTGGGCAAGCAGATCCGGCGCACGGTCGCCGGGTCGGCCAAGCGGCTCACCCTGGAGCTCGGCGGCAAGGCCGCCAACATCGTGTTCGAGGACGCCCCGCTCGACCAGGCCGTCGAGGGCGTGATCAACGGGATCTTCTTCAACCAGGGCCACGTGTGCTGCGCGGGCTCGCGCCTCCTGGTGCAGGAGCCGGTGTTCGAGCCGCTGCTGGAGAAGCTGAAGGCGCGCCTCCAGACCCTCCGGGTGGGCGACCCGCTGGACAAGAACACCGACATCGGGGCGATCAACTCGCGGGCGCAGCTGACGAAGATCGAGGAGCTGGTGGCCTCGGGCGTCGAGGAGGGGGCGGAGATGTACCAGCCGGCGTGCGACCTCCCGGAGCGCGGCTTCTGGTTCCGTCCGACCCTGTTCACTGGCGTCAGCCAGTCCCACCGGATCGCCCGCGAGGAGATCTTCGGACCGGTCCTGTCGATCCTCACGTTCCGCACGCCCGAGGAGGCCGTGGAGAAGGCGAACAACACGCCGTACGGGCTCTCGGCGGGCGTCTGGACCGAGAAGGGCTCGCGGATCCTGTGGATGGCGGAGCGGATGGAGGCCGGCGTCGTGTGGGCGAACACGTTCAACCGGTTCGACCCGGCGTCGCCGTTCGGCGGCTACAAGGAGAGCGGGTTCGGCCGCGAGGGCGGGCTCCAGGGCCTCGAGCCCTATCTGGAGCTCGCCCGATGACCGAGGCACGCCTGCCGGTCCGCAGGACGGCCAAGCTGTTCGTCGGCGGAGAGTTCCCGCGGAGCGAATCCGGGCGCTCCTACGAGGTCTTCGACACGGACGGCGAGCTGCTGGCGTGGGCGTCGCGCGCGTCACGTAAGGACCTCCGCGACGCCGCGCGGGCCGCGCGCGCCGCCCAGCCGGGATGGGCCGCGAAGACCGCGTACAACCGCGGGCAGATCCTGTACCGCGTGGCCGAGCTGATGGAGGGTCGACGGTCGCAGTTCGAGTCCGAGCTCACGGACGCAGGGGCGAAGGATCCCGCGAAGGGCGTGAGCGCCGCCATCGACCGCTGGGTCTGGTACGCGGGGTGGGCGGACAAGATCCATCAGCTGCTCGGCGGCTCGAACCCGGTGGCCGGCCCGTACTTCAACTTCACCGTCCCGGAGCCGACCGGCGTCGTCGGGATCGTGGCGCCGCCGGACCAGTCGCTGCTCGGCCTCGTGTCCCGACTGGCCCCGGCCATCGTGAGCGGCAACACGGCCGTCGTGGTGGCGAGCGAACCGGCGCCGCTGCCCGCCGTGTCGCTGGGCGAGGTCCTCGCGACCTCCGACGTTCCCGGCGGCGTCGTCAACATCCTGACCGGGCTCACGGACGAGCTGGTGCCGTGGCTCGCCGGCCACATGGACGTGAACGCCATCGACACGACGGGCGTGGCCGACGCTCGCCGGGCGGAGGTCGAGCGCCTCGCGGCCGAGAACGTGAAGCGGGTCCACCGCGGGCCGGACGCCGACCCGTTCGACGACGACGCCCAGAGCCCCTACGAGGTCACGGCCCTGATGGAGTTCAAGACGGTCTGGCACCCCATAGGCGCCTGAGTCATCATCCCCGCATGAGAGCGACCCGTGCCGACGACCTCGTCACGCGCGGCGAGGAGGCGCTCGCCGCCGGTGATTGGGACGCGGCCCGGGAGGCGTTCACCCTCGCGGTCGAACACGACCGCACCGCCGAAGCGGAGGACGCCCTGGGCCGGACCCTGTGGTGGCTGGGCGACGTGGACGGGGCGATCGACCATCGCGAACGCGCGTACGCATCGCTCCGCGAACGAGGCGACACCGCCGGCGCCGCACGGATCGGCCTCTGGCTCGCGCGCGAGTACCAGGAAGCGGTCGGCAACGAGCCGGCGGGCAACGGGTGGCTCGCCCGCGCCGAAGGGTTGCTGCGCGACGCGGACCCCGGACCCACCCACGGGTGGCTCGAGCTCACGAAGGGAAGCCGTGCCTTCGCGCCTGAGGAGATGCGACGCCACGCCGACGCGGCGCTGGCGATGGCCCGGGAGCGCTCGGACGCGGAGCTCGAGGCCTCGGCCCTGGCGCTCTTGGGGCGAGCGCTGCTACTCGCGGGGGAGTTCGACGACGGCATCGGCGCGCTCGACGAGGCGATGGTCGTGGTGACGGCCGGCGAGGTGTCGGATCCGGTCGTGTTCGGCGACGTCTGCTGCGTGGTGACCCTCGCGGCCGAGGAGGCCGGCGAGCTCGAACGCCTGATGAAGTGGAACGAGGTCGTCGAGACCTACCTGGCTCGTCACCTCCACGGGCCGCTGATCTCGTTCTGCGGGACCTGCGGGGCGGAGTTCTTCCAGTCGAAGGGAGATCTCGGGACGGCCGAGCGGTGCCTGGTGGAGTCGCTCGGCGCGCTGGAGGGCACGGGCCACCGGTCGCGCTGCATCCACCCGGCCGCCAAGCTCGCCGAGCTCCGGATCCTGCAGGGTCGGGTCGAGGAGGCGGAGCGCCTGCTCGCGGGGTACGAGGACCTCCCCGGGGCGCTCCGGGCCAGCGTCGAGATCCATCGGCTCCGGGGTGAGCACGCGGTCGCGGCGGCGCTGCTCCTCCGGCGGCTGAACGAGGTGGGCGACACGACGGTCGCGGTGCCTTTGCTGTCCACGCTCGTCGAGGTGGAGATCGCGCACGGGACGCCGGGGGACGCGAGGCTCTCGGCCGGGAGGTTGGCGGCGATCGCCGAGCGATCCGGACACCCACGGCTGTCCGCGGTCGCGGCGCTGGCGGCCGGACGCGTCGC
>JBIOTM010000038.1:0-6780 GCA_044865955.1 Actinomycetota bacterium
GACGCCGTCGACCCGGATGAGCTGCTCGGGTTCGCTCGCGCCCTGATCGCCGCCCCCTCCGAGAATCCGGGCGGCACCGAGGACGAGGCCGCCGACGTCGCTGCGGGGATCCTGGCGGATCTCGGCGCCTCCGCCGACCGCGTGCGATCCGATGCGGACCGCCCCAGCCTCGTCGCACACGTCGGGACGGGCGACGGGCCCAGGCTGGCCTGGAACGGGCACCTCGACACCGTCCCCGCCGGCGATCCCGCCACCTGGTCGACCGGTCCCTTCGAGGGAGCCGTCGTCGACGGGCGGCTCGTGGGCCGGGGTGCCTGCGACATGAAGGGGCCGATCGCCTCGGCCCTCGCGGCCGTGGCCGCCCTCCGCCGGGCGGGACTCTCCCTGTCGGGAACGCTCGACGTCCATCTCGCGGCCGACGAGGAGATGGCCGGGATCCACGGCACCCGGGTGCTGCGGGACCGGGGGCTGCTGGACCAGGACGCGGCCGTCGTCGGGGAGCCCTCGGACCTCGAGGTCGCGCTGGCGGAACGCGGCGGCGCCTGGGTCACCGCGGTCGCCCACGGGACGGCGGCGCACGGATCCCAGCCCGACCGCGGCGTCAACGCGATCCTGTCGATGTCCCGCTTCCTGCTCCGTCTGCCCCAGGTCCTGCCGGACCGGGAGCACCCGCTGGTGGGGCGGCCGACCGTGAACGTGGCCCTGGTCCAGGGCGGCAGCGCCCCCAACGTGGTCCCGGATCGGTGCGAGGTCGAGATCGACCGGCGGATCGTGCCCGGTGAGACCGATCCGGAGGAGGTGCTCGAACCGTTCCGCCGGCTGGTCGAGGACCTCCGCGGCGAGCATCCCGAGATCGACATCGACGCGTCGATCAAGGAGTGGACCGAGGCGGCGGAGGCGCCCGCCGACACGGCCATCGCGGCGATCGCCCGCGACGCGGTGGCCGCCGAGACGGGCCACCCGCCGTCGTTCGTCGGCTTCACGGGGATCACCGACGCGCGCTTCTACATCAACGACGCCCGGATCCCCACGGTGATCCTCGGACCGGGGTCGCTCTCGGTGGCGCACACGGCGAACGAGTGGATCGGCGTGGAGGAGCTGGTCACCGCGGCCCGCGCCTACGCTCGGATCTTCGCCTCCTTCCTGGGCGCCTCCTGACGGTCCGACATGCAGCGATACGACGTCTTCGTGATCGGCGGAGGCGGCACCGGCTCCGAGGTCGCCTTCTCGCTCGCGCGGACGGGGACGATGAGGATCGCCATCGCCGAGCGGGACAGACTGGGCGGCGAGTGCAACCACTACGGCTGCGTGCCCACCAAGGTGATGCTCCGGTCGGCGAAGATCGCGGCGCTCGCGCGCGACGGCGAGCGGTTCGGCCTGCGGATCCCGTCGGTGGAGGTCGACTTCCAGGCCGTCATGCGCCGGGTGCGACGTATCGTCGACGAGCAGTCGGGGGAGGGCCCGGAGCCTTTCGAACGGGCCGGTATCGATGTCTTCCTGCAGGAGGCGCGGCTGGTCGGGGATCACCGGATCGAGCTCGCGGACGGCACCGGGCTCGAGGCGGACCACGTGGTCCTGGCCACCGGCACGGAGGCGAGCGTGCCTCCGATCCCCGGCCTGTCCGAGGGGCCGCTCTGGACCAACCGCGAGGCGGTCTGGGGACCCGAGGCGCCACCCTCGTCCCTCGCCGTCGTCGGGACGGGCGCGGTCGGGATCGAGTTCGCCCAGATCTACGCGCGGTTCGGGACGAAGGTCACCGCGCTCGAGGCGTTGTCCCACGTCCTGCCGGCCGAGGACGACGACGCGGCCGCGGCGCTCGTGCCGGCGTTCGAACGGGAGGGGATCGTCCTGATCCCCGGCGTGCGGATCGATCGCGCCCACCACGACGGGTCGGGATGGACGCTCGCCATCGAGGGACGGGACGAGCTGTCCGCCGACGAGGTCCTCGTGGCCACCGGGCGGCGGCCGGTGTTCGAGGGTCACGATCTGGATGCGGCCGGCGTGGAGCTGGACCAGGAGGGCCGTCCGGTGCTGACCGAGACGCTCAGGACGACGAACCCCGCCGTCTGGGCCGCGGGCGACGCGACCGGCGACCTGCTGTTCACCCACGTGGGGACCTACGAGGCAGAGCTGGTGGTGCGCGACATCGCCGGCAGGCCGCAGCCGCGCGACTACCGGGTGGTGCCGCGGGTCACGTTCTGCGACCCGGAGGTGGCCAGCGTGGGCCTCACCGAGGGGGAGGCCCGGGACGGCGGGCGTGACGTCGTCACGGCGCTGCTGCCGATCGCGGACAACGAACGGGCCCGCATCGAAGGACGGACCGACGGGATGGTGAAGCTCGTCGCCGAGCGAGGATCCGGTGAGCTGCTCGGCGGTCACATCGTCGGTGAGGAGGCGGGCGCGATGATCCACGAGGTCGTGGCGATGATGGCGGCGCGGGCGACGGCGCCCGCCGTCGCCCGCGCGATCCACGCCTATCCCACGCTCTCGGAGTCCGTGAAGGGCGCCCTGCTCCGCATCGACGAGCAGGTCGGGTAGCCTGGGGGTGTGGACGCATCCGTCACCGAGGTCATCGGGGTCACGGAGGGGGCCGCCCGGAGGATCGCGGCGCTCGCCCTCAAGGAAGGTCGCGCCGAGCCGATCCTGCGCGTCCGCGTCACGGCGGGCGGCTGCTCCGGGTTCACCTACGAGCTGTCGTTCGAGGACCGCCCCGCCCGCGAGGACGACGTGATCGAGGCGGCCGGTGGGGTCCGGGTCCTGATCGACCCCAAGAGCGCCCCGATCGTCCGGGGCTCCACCCTGGAGTTCAACGACGCCCTCCTGGGCGGCGGTCTGAAGATGCGCAACCCGCAGGCGACCCACGAGTGCGCCTGCGGCGAGTCGTTCAGCATCTAGGCGCGGCGACCGCCGTTACCCGACCTTCAGCGTTCCCGTCATCTGGGAGTGGAACCGGCAGTGGAACCCACCGCTCGACACGGCGTCGAGCGTGATCTCTTCCGTCTCGCCTGGGGCGATCACCTCGTCGATCGTCCCATCGTCGGTGGTGAACGTGTGCGAGGTGTCGCCGATGTTGCTCACGGTGATCGTCTGCCCCTCCGTCACCGAGAGGGTGGAGGGCGAGAAGCTGAAGTCGACGATCGTCAGGTCGGCGCCGCCGCCGCCACCGTTGCCACCGTCGCCACCCGTGTTCCCGCCGCCGTTCCCGGGCGGGGTCTCGTCTCCGCCGCAGGCCGCCGCGAGCAGCCCCAGCGCGAGCACGATCCCTAGCAGACGTATCCACCGTCGGTGCATGGTCCCTCCTCGGTCCTCGGGTTCGAGGGGTAGTACGGCCGAAGCGGCGCCCCGGCCTGACGCCCCCAGGTGAGGCGGCCAACTAGAATGCCCGGGATGTCCGTCGAGAAGACCCAATGGCGAGACCTCTACCACGAGGTCGTCCTGACCGGGCTGTGCACCGGGTGCACGGCGTGCATCGTCGCCTGCCCCTTCCACGTCCTCGGCTACGAGAACGACGTGCCGGTCCAGCTCATGGAGAACGGCCCCGACGTGTGCACGCACGGCGACAAGGGCTGCGACATCTGCACCAGGGCCTGCCCGAGGTTCCGGGAGTGGGAGTCGGAGATCGATGAGCTCTTCTTCGGCCAGACCCGGAAACCGGAGGAGATCATCGGGCAGTACCGGGACATCTACCTCGCCCGCGCCACCGCGCAGGACGCGCTGATGCAGGGCCAGGACGGCGGCGTGGTGTCGGCGCTGCTCCTGTGGGGCCTCCGCAGCGGCGAGATCGACGGCGCGCTGACGTCGAAGCTCTCCGACGAGCGGCAGTGGGACGCCGAGCCCACGGTCGTGACGGACGCCGAGGGCGTGCTGGCGACGGCCGGCTCCCGCTACACCTACTCCGCGAACCCGCTCGCGCTCCTGAAGGCCGCGGAGATGGGGCTGTCGAAGCTCGCCCTCGTCGGCATGAGCTGCCAGTCCAGCGTGACGGGCGCGCTGGAGGCCCGGCGCGTGAACAAGTGGCGGCGGAAGATCGCCTGGACCTTCGGGCTCCTGTGCTCCAAGTCGTTCACGTACGACGGGCTGATGGTCGAGATCGCCCAGAACGAGCTGGGGCTCGACCTCGACCACCTGGCCCGGGTGAACGTCAAGGGGAAACTGCTCTTCTACACGGACACCGGCGACGAGGTGACCTACTCGCTGAAGCAGGCCCACCGCTTCACGCGGCCCGGCTGCCTGCGCTGCCCAGACTTCGCGGCCGAGCATGCCGACATCTCGTTCGGCGGGCTGGGGCAGTCGGAGGGGTGGACCCTCTCGATCGTCCGGACCGAGCGCGGCCAGGACATCTGGGACCGGGCGACCGCGGACGGGGTGATCGAGCATCGCCCGGGCTCGGAGGACCCGAACGCGGTCGAGCTGATGTTCAAGCTCGCCGCGAGGTCGCGCGAGCGGTGGCCCTCCCCGGAGGAGGTCCCGGTCGCGGGTTCGACCCCGGGGGCGCTGCCCGCCCTTTCGGACCAGGGCTGAGCCCCCCGGCGCCCGAGCGCCCCGCCCCCAACCAGGGGACTCCATGCGCGGCAACCCCTGCCGATACATCGTTCGGAGGCCCACGGGGCGAGCGTTCGCCTGCCGGTCTCCAGAGGAGGCGCATGGCCCGATCGATCCGTCCCCATGACGACCTGGAGACCGAGGGTCGACTGCGCGAGGCCGAGGCCCGGTACCGGGCGATGGTCGAGCGGATCCCAGCCGTGACGTACACCGACGTCGTCGGTGCGGACGGGAAGACCCTGATGGGGTTCGTCAGCCCGCAGATCGAGGACGTCCTCGGGTACCCGCCCCAGCGCTTCCTGGAGGATCCGCGGTTCTGGTTCGAGCTGATGCACCCGGACGACCTGGCGCGGCTCCGCGCGATCGATGCGTTCAACAACACGGACCTCGCTCCCTTCGACCACGAGTACCGGATGCGCCACGCCGACGGCCGGTGGGTCTGGGTCCACGACATCTCCACGGCCGTCCTCGACGAACGGGGCGGGCTGGCGTACTTCCTGGGCTTCCTCACCGACGTGAGCGCGCGCAGGGATGCGGAGGAACGGCTCCGCGACGCGGAGCTGACCTTCCGCACGATGGTCGAGCAGAACCCCGCCGTCTTCTACGTCCAGGAGATCGACCCGGACGACCCGACGCGACCGATCACGACCTACGTCGGACCGGGGGACGAGGAGCTGACCGGGCACGAGCGCCAGGCGACCGTCGCGGACCCGGAGCTGTGGCGCCGGCTCGTCCACCCCGACGATCGTGAGCGCGTGTTCGCGGCCGACGCCGCCAGCGTCGCCGGAGGCGACGACTTCTCGGAGGAGTACCGGATCGTCCGTCGGGACGGACGGGTGGTGTGGGTCCTGGACCAGGCGCGGCTCGTCCGGCCCGAGGGCAGGCCCCCCTACTGGCAGGGGTTCCAGCTCGACGTCACCGCCCGCAAGGAGGCGGAGCGCAACCTGCAGGAGGCGCACCAGCACCTGCAGCTCATGGTCGACTCCGCGTTGGACGCCGTCGTCACGATGGACGAGGACGGCATCATCACGGGCTGGAACCCGCAGGCGGAAGCCACGTTCGGCTGGACCCGCGACGAGGCCGTCGGACGCTCGCTGGCGGAGACGATCGTGCCCCACGCCCACCGGACCGCCCACGCCGAGGGGATGCGGAGGTGGCGCCGGACCGGCGAGGGACCGGTCCTCAACGCGCGGATCGAGATCCAGGGCCTCCACCGGGACGGGCGCTTGATCCCCGTGGAGCTGGCGATCACCCCGGTGGCCGTCGGCGACTCGACGGTCTTCTCCGGCTTCATCCGCGACATCAGCGATCGCAAGCGGGCCCAGGAAGACCTGGAGCGGGCGCTGGAGGTCGAGCGCGAGGCAGCCGCGCGGCTGCGCGCGGTCGACGAGATGAAGCACACGTTCCTGCAAGCCGTTTCCCACGATCTCCGGACGCCGCTCGCAGCGATCCTGGGGCTGGCGATCACCCTCGAGCGCGGCGACGTCGGATTGACCACAGGCGAGACACGAGAGCTGGCGGGACGCATCGAGCACAACGCGCGACGGCTCGAGCGGCTGGTCACGAACCTGCTCGACCTCGACCGGCTGGCACGTGGGGTCCTCACCCCCACGTTCGAGCCCACCGACGTCGGGGAGCTCGTCCGGCGGATGGTCAGCGAGGCGGACCCGTCGCTCAACGAACAGGTGCAGACGTCGATCGGGTCCGTCATCGTTCCCGCCGATCCGCCCAAGGTGGAGCGCATCGTGGAGAACCTGCTGGTGAACGCGGTCAAGCACACACCACCCGGGACGGCCGTGTACGTGTCGGTCACGGGCTCCGCGGAGGGGGCCACGATCACGGTCGAGGACGAGGGACCCGGGGTCCCCGTCGATCTGCGCGAGACGATCTTCGAGGAGTTCCGACGTGGGGCCGACGCGACCAACGCATCCCCCGGCGTCGGGGTTGGATTGTCCCTGGTGCGCCGGTTCGCCGAGATGCACGAGGGGCACGCGTGGGTCGAGGAGCGCGAAGGCGGCGGCGCCTCCTTCCGCGTGTTCCTACCGGCGACGCATGCGGAGCCGGAGGGAACGCAGGGTTCGACCGGCGCGTGACGCCGGGTCAGACGGAGGCCCAGGCCTCGACGATCGGGTGGTCCTTGTCGGCCGGCCCGACCTGGGCCGCGCCGCCCGGCGAGCCGACGCCGCTGATGTCCTCGTTGAACCACTCGGCGTTGATCGCGTTGAACTGCTTCCACTC
>JBIOTM010000039.1:0-5161 GCA_044865955.1 Actinomycetota bacterium
GAGCTCCTGCGCGAGCGGCTCTCCAGGTAGCGCCAGCGGTGCGGGCGGATCCGAGACGGCAGCGGATCCCGTTCTGGCAGCTGGCGCTCTACGCGCTCGTCGCGGCGGCCTCAGGCGCTACCTGGCCGATCCGCCGGATGTGGCGGACCGACCATCCGCTCGACCGCTACGCCCTCTGTCACCTCACGAGCGCGGCCGGCGACTCGCTCCTCGCGATCTCGCTCGCCGACTCGGTCTTCTTCTCCCTGCCGGTCGGCGAAGCGAAGTGGCGGGTCGTCGCCTACCTGGGGCTCACGATGCTTCCCCTCGCGGTGGCCGGACCGCTGCTCGTGGTGCCGCTCGATCGCGCCGGCCCCCGCCGGCTGATCTCCTTCCTCGCCGCCGTGGTCCGCGCGAGCATCGCGTTCTACGTCGCGGGGCGCCTCGATACGGTCGCCCTGTACCCGGCGGCGCTCGCCATCCTCGTTGCCGCACGCGTCCACGGGATCACGAAGAACGGCCTGACGATGGCGTACGCGGGTCCCGGCGAGGGACTGATGCGCTCGAACGCGCGTCTGGGCAGGGTCGCCGTCGCCGGCGCGCTCACGGCCGCGCCGTTCGGCGCCGGCGCCGTCGCCCTCTGGGGGGCCGGCGGCGCGATGGTCCTGGCCGGCGTCGTGTACTCGCTCTGCGCGTTCGTGACCCTCCGGCTGCCCCATCCGCGCGTTCGCACGGCGCCACGCTCGGTCGGACCTCGCGGCCGGATCCCCGCCCTCACCGGGCCCGCGCTCGGAGCGGCGGGCATGCGAGCCGCCACCGGGTTCATCCTGTTCCTGTCCGCCTTCGCGTTGCGACGGGAGGGCTTCCCCGCGTCGTGGTTCGGGGTCATGGCCGTCTCGGCCGCGACGGGAGGCTTCCTGGCGGACCTGCTGGCGCCGCGCCTGCCCGAGACGATCCGCGAGGAGTTCATCGTGGTCGGCTGCACGATCGCGGCCGGCCTCGGCGCGTTCCTGGCGTTCCAGGCGTTCTCGATCGGGGTGCTCGCGGTCTTCGGGCTCACGGCCGGCGCGGCCACGGAGCTGGGGCGCCTCGCGTTCCAGAGCCTGATGCAGCACCACGCACCCGAGGGCGCCCTCGGGCGCGTGTTCGTCCGCTACGAGGTGGTGTTCCAGCTCTCCTGGGTGGCCGGGGCCGTAGGCCCCGCCGTGCTGCCGATCGACTTCAGGTCGGGCGTCCTGATCATGGCCGGCTTCTACCTCGCCCTCGCAGGCACCTGGGCGCTCCGCTTCTACCGGGGACGTCGCGAACCGGTCGGGACCTCGCCGCAGGTGCCGTAGGCTGGATCGCGCGTCCCGTGTTCGCGACGGAAGGAGGAGGACCGACGATGGCGGAGTTCGTGACGGTCGGAGACTCGGAAGAGGTCCCGGAGGGGGAGGCGAAAGCCTTCGACGTCAACGGCGCCGAGATCGCGGTCGCCCGCGTGGACGGTCAGCTCTACGCGTTCAGCGACATCTGCACGCACCGCCACTGCAACCTCGCGGCCGGAGGCGAGATCGACGGCACGACGATCGAGTGCGAGTGCCACGGCAGCATGTTCGACATGAGGACCGGAGAGGTCGTGAACCCGCCGGCCGCCGAGCCGCTGAAGACGTTCGAGGCGCGCGAGGCCGCGGGGCAGATCCAGATCGGTGTCTGAGGAGGGGGAGCTCCCCCGGTCCATCGTCGTCGTGGGGGCGAGCCTGGCGGGCGCCACCGCGGCCGGCACCCTTCGCGAGGAGGGCTACGACGGCCGCCTCGTCCTGATCGGCGCCGAAGCCGACGCTCCCTACGAACGACCGCCCCTGTCGAAGGAGCTCCTGCGAGGCGAGCAGGCCCTCGAGGACGCGTACGTGCGGCCGCCCGCCTGGTACGAGGAACAGGGGGTGGACGCCCGGTTCGGCACGCGCGCCGTGCAGATCGACGTCGGGGGTCGCGAGGTCGTGCTCGCCGGTGGTGGGCGGGTGCCGTTCGACCGGCTCCTCGTCTCGACCGGCGGACGCAACCGGCAGCTCGAGGTCCCGGGCTCGGGGCTGCCGGGGGTGTTCGATCTCCGGTACCACCGGGACGCCGTTCGGATCCGCGACGCCGCCACCGACGGCGCCCGCGTGGTGTGCGTCGGCATGGGGTTCATCGGCGCCGAGGTGGCGGCGTCGCTCCGGACCGTCGGCCGGGACGTAACGGTGGTCGAGATCTTCGAGACCACGCTGTATCGGATCCTCGGGCCCGAGATCGGTCGGGTGCTCGAGTCGATCCACCGCGACCACGGGGTGACGATGCACTTCAGCGATTCGGTCGACCGGTTCGAAGGGGACGGGAGGCTGGAGCGTGTCGTGACGAGCAGCGGCACGCGGATCGACGCCGACGTCGCCGTGATCGGGGTGGGCACCGAGCCGGCGGTGGAGATCATGGCCGGGACCGGGTTGGACCAGGGCGGCGGCATCCCCGTGGATGCCACCCTCCGCACGTCGGTGCCCGGCGTGCTCGCGGCCGGCGACGTCGCGCGCCACGACCACCCGATCTTCGGCCCCATCCGCGTGGAGCACTACGACAACGCGATCAAGATGGGGGAGCACGCCGCCCGGGCGATGCTGGGATCCGCGGAGGTCTTCGACGACGCGCACTGGTTCTGGTCCGAGCAGTTCGATTCGAGGATCGAGATGGCCGGGTACGCGCCGACGTGGGACCGGATGGTGGTCCGCGGATCGCTGGAGGAGCGCTCGTTCTGCGCGTTCCTCCTCGACGCCTCCGGCGTGCTCCGATCCACGGTGTCGCTGGACTGGAGGCGCGACGTGCGGCGATCGTTCGAGCTGATCCGGACGGGGACGGCGCCCGACCCCGAGGCGCTCGCGGATCCGGACGTTGATCTTCGGACGCTCGTGCCGAAGCCGGGGATGGAGGAGGGGTAGATGTTCGGCTCGCCGGTCATCAACCACCCCGTCTGAGACCTGGACCTGCAGCGCCGCATCCGTGATGCGAGGCGGGACGCGGTGGCCCGGTCGGTCGGCCGGAAAGGACGAACGAGGTTCCTGGACCGTGTGCTCGGTCGCGATCCCGGCGACCGTCCCGTCGATGTGGACGCGGGAGTCTTCAAGCCGACAGGAGAGGACGTGGGCCAGGCCTTCCGGTTCTGAACGCTCGGCGCTGCCGCCGGCGGCGCCCCCGGTCGGTCAGTCTGTCGTCAGGTGCGGCGCGACCTCCTGCGGCGTCCCCTCCTCCTCGACGAGACCGTCGCGGAACAGCACCACCCGGTTCGCGTAGCGGAGGGCCTCCGGGTTGTGCGTGGCGGTCAGCACCGCACCGTCCCGGCGGATCACGTCCCAGAGCGCCTCGAGGATCAGGTCGGCGTTCTCGGTGTCGACCTCCGCGATCGGCTCGTCGGCGATGACGATCTCCGGCTCCACGATCAACGCCCGCGCGACGGCCACGCGCTGCTGTTGGCCCGCGGACAGCTCGAACGTCCGGTTGTGCATCCGCGTCTCGAGGCCGAGCCGCGCCAGCCAGCCCTCCGCCCGGTCCCGCGCTCCGTCCAGCTCCGCCCCGTTCACGCGGAGCGGCAGCTCGACGTTCTCGACGGCGGACAGGGCCGGCAGCAGGCCGAAGCTCTGGAAGACCACCCCCACCCCTCGTCGGCGGAGGTCGCGCCGTTCCTCGCCGGACATCGACCCGATCGGCGTGCCTTTCCAGCGGACCTCGCCCTCGTCCGGCGGGTCGAGGCCCGCGAGCACGCCCAGCAACGTGGTCTTGCCCGAGCCGCTGGGACCGATCAGGGCCACGAAGTCCCTCGACCGGACGGTGACGGACGCGCCCCGGACGGCGACCACGCCATGGGCCCCCGGGTACCGACGGACGACGTCCGTGGCCTCGACGAGGACCTGGCGGTCAGGCATGGCCCGTCTCGCTCCGCCGGCGGAGGCGGATCTCGTCGGCCGTGATCTCGGCTTCGAGATCGACACCGCCGAGCGCGGCCACCGCGTCGCCCGGCAGACGCACCCGGCCGTCGTCTGCGATGGGCTCGACGGGCACGCCCTCGTGCAGGACCTTGCCGTCCCGGACCCGGACCCGGCGATCGGCGCGCCGGGCCGCCACCAGATCGTGGGTCACCATGATGATGGTCACGTGGAACTCGCGGTTCACGGCGCGGAACGCCTCCAGGACGCGCGCGGCGGACTCCGAGTCGAGCTCGGCGGTCGGTTCGTCGGCCAGCAGGATCGCGGGCGTGTTCGACAGCGCCGCCGCGATGGCGACGCGCTGCTGCTCGCCGCCCGACAGCATCCCCGGCGTGTGCTTCGCCCGGTCGCCGAGTCCCACGAGGTCGAGGAGCCCGTCGACGTCGTGCGCGCCGGCCACCCGCGTCCGGCGGACGGTGGCCGGCAGGCGGATGTTGTCGCGCACGGTCAGGTACGGGACGAGGTTCCGCGCGGTGCCCTGCCACACGAACCCGACGCGCTCCGCTCGGTACGCCGTGAGCTCTTCGTCCGGGAGCAGGCCGAGGTCCCGTCCCTCCACCTCGACCACGCCGGCGGACGCGCGGTCCAGCCCGCCGACGAGGTTGAGGATCGTCGACTTGCCCGCGCCGCTCGGACCGACGACGGCGAGGAAGTCGCCCTGGCCGACGTCGAGGTCGACGCCGGCCAGGGCCACCACGCCCACGTCGCCGACGCGATAGACCTTGTAGGCGTGGCGGAGCCGGACCAGCGCGCCGGCTCCTTCCGGCAGGTACCGGTCCGGGCTCACGACGTTCTCGATCACTCGACCTCACCCCTGAGGACGCCGGTCACGGAGGCCCTGAGCAGCGCCCGGGCGGAGAGCGCCAGCGCGATGCCGGTCGCGGCCACGATCGCGGCCAGCGCGATGCCGAGGGAGATCCAGTCCATCAGGAACACCGGCGGGGGGTAGGCGACGGACAGGCTCGGCCCGACGTAAGGCATCATCAGCCGCAGCAGGAGGTAGCCGAGGCCCAGCCCCGCCGCCACCGCGAATCCCAGCAGGAGCACCTGCTCCAAGGCGAGCGCCCGGACGATCTGTCCGGGCGCGGCGCCCATCGCCCGGAGCGCGGCGAACTCGTAGTCGCGGCGGCGCTGGGCGAAGTACAGCGCGGCGGCGACGCCGACGATCACGAGCCCGGCGCCCCCGGCGGCCGACA
>JBIOTM010000040.1:0-5659 GCA_044865955.1 Actinomycetota bacterium
GGCAGGCTGCGCCAACACCACGCACAGTCCCGCCGCCAGCAGGCCGGACGAACGGCGTCGGGGGGACGGGGCGCGCATGGGTCGGCGGACGGTAGCACGACGCCGCCAGGGGTTTCCAGCAGGAGCAACGGATCCACCCCCGGGCCGGTCGGCGGAGCGGGGCCGCTACTCGAGGTAGTCGCGGAGCTTCTGCGACCGGGAGGGGTGCCGCAGCTTCGACAGCGTCTTCGACTCGATCTGGCGGATCCGCTCCCGGGTGACCCCGAACTCCCGGCCGACCTCCTCGAGCGTGCGCGGGTGCCCGTCGGCCAGGCCGAACCGGAGCTCGATCACCTTCTTCTCCCGCTCCGACAGCGTGTGGAGGACCGAGCCGAGCTGTTCCTGCAGCAGGATGAACGAGGCCGCGTCCACCGGAACGATGGCCTCGGAGTCCTCGATGAAGTCGCCGAGGTGGGAGTCCTCCTCCTCGCCGATGGGGGTCTCGAGCGACACCGGCTCCTGCGAGACCTTCTGGATCTCGCGGACCTTGTCGGGGCCGATCCCCATGACCTTGCCGATCTCCTCGGGCGTGGGCTCCCGCCCCAGGTCCTGCAGGAGCTGCCGCTGGACCCGCACGAGCTTGTTGATCGTCTCGACCATGTGGACCGGGATCCGGATCGTCCGCGCCTGGTCGGCGATCGCCCGGGTGATCGCCTGGCGGATCCACCAGGTCGCGTACGTCGAGAACTTGAACCCCTTCGAATAGGCGAACTTCTCCACGGCGCGGATCAGCCCGAGGTTCCCCTCCTGGATCAGGTCGAGGAACAGCATCCCGCGGCCCACGTACCGCTTGGCGATCGAGACGACCAGCCGGAGGTTCGCCTCGATCAGCTTGCGTTTCGCCAGCTGGCCGTCCCGTTCGACGCGGCGGAGGTAGTCGTTGAGGAGGTCCTCGGTCTTCGGCCGGAAGCTCTTCTTCTGCGCGTACGGGTCGCGCCCGATCCCCTCGACCTTGCCCAGCGCCGTCACCTGGTGGTCCCAGATCTCCCAGACCCGCGTCGTGGTCAGCCGGAACTGCTTCGGGTCGACCTTGCCCTCCTCCGCGATCTGCGCCTGGAGCGCGGTCGAGAGCTCACCGGCCTCGATCCGCCGGGCCAGGTCCACCTCCTGGGCCGCGTTGAGGAGCGGGACCTTGCCGATCTCCTTCAAGTACATCCGGACCGGATCGTTGGTCGGCGCCTTCAACAGGTCGACCTCGATCCGGACCTGGGTGGCGGCGTCGGTCTCGTCGCCGGGAACCTCGATGACCTCGATGCTCTCGGTGTTCAGGTGGTCCTGGATCTGCGTGAGGATCTCCTCGACCTGTTCCGGCGTGAGATCGTCGACCGACAACGCTTCCAACAGGTCCTCGGACGTCACGAAGCCGCGCTCGCGTCCCCTGACCACGAGCTGTTCCTTGACCTCGTCGAGGCTTGAGGGATCTCGGTCGGGCTCGCGGGCCGCGCTCAACGGAGGGTATCCAGCTGCGTCGGGAGCACGAGGCAGAGTGTACGGAACCGGCGGCCGCGCCGACCGCCGGTCCTAGTTCGCGTCCAGCAGGCCCTGGCGGATCCTGCGCAGCTCGCCGTCGATACGGACCAGCTCATGGAAGAGGTCGTCGTAGCCCTGATCGATCTGCGGGTTCAGCTTCTGCAACCGGATGCGGAGCTCGTCGCTCTTCGATCGGAGGACGAACTCCTGCAACCGCGCGAAGACGTGCGCCGCGTACTCGGGTGTGTGCTCGCCCTCGAGCGGCTCGACCGCGAGGGCGCTCGCCGTCGCCGCGACCTTCGGGTCGTCGGCGCCGGCCAGCGACCCGACGTCCCCGTCGGCGTCCCGGAGCGACGCGAGCGCCGCCCGCCCCGCCGCCGTCCGGACGTGGTCGTCCCCGAGCTGGGGCGCGTACGTCCGGAACACCTCGGGGTCCCGCGCCAGCAGCCGGAGCATCTCGCGCTCCACCCGGTCCCGGGCCGGGACACGGCGCATGGTCTTGGCGACCTCGGCCGGCCTGCCGCCCAGGCGCCGCTCCAGCGAGCGCCGCACGGAGTCCTCGGACACGCCGGTCAGGTCGGCGAGCAGGTGGCCGTACTCGCTGCGCCGGACCGGGTCCTGGAGCTCCTGGAGGATCGGGAGGACGGCCGCCACCGCGGCGGACTGCCCCTCCACGTTCGACAGGTCGTGGCGGTCGACGGTCCGCCGGACCATGTACTCCACCAGCGGGCGGGCCCTCGTCGCCGCCTCCTGGACCGCCTCCGCGCCGTGCTTCGCCACGAACTCCGCCGGGTCCAGCCCCTCCGGCATGATCATCACGACCGCCTGCACGGGGTACTGCTCCTGGTACGCGAACGCTCGCTCGGCCGCGCGCGCCCCGGCCTCGTCCGAGTCGAACGCCAGGACGGCCCGCTGCGCGAAGCGCGACAGCAGCTTGAAGTGCCCCTCCCCCAGCGCCGTCCCGCACGTCGCCACGGCGTTGTCGATCCCCGACTGCGCCAGCCCGATCACGTCGGTGTAGCCCTCCACCACGAAGACCTGCCCCGACCGCGCGACAGGCTGCCGCGCCCGGTGCATGTTGTAGAGGATCTCGCCCTTCCGGTAGATCGGCGTCTCCGCCGTGTTCAGGTACTTGGCCTGCTCGCCGGCCCGCGCGTCGCCGGGGAGGATCCGCGCCCCGAACCCCAGGTACCGCCCCTGCAGGTCCTGGATGGGGAAGATCAGCCGCCCGCGGAATCGGTCGCGGACGACGCCGTCCTCGCCCTTCGTGGCGAGCCCCGCTTCGATCAGCACGTCGGGACCGAGGTCCTTCGCCATGCGTCGCAGCAGGAAGTCCGGATAGCCCGGCGCGTACCCGATGCCGAAACCCTCCAGCGAATCGCCGGTGAGCCCGCGCTCCTGCACGTAGGCCCGCGCCTCCTCCGCCTCGCGCCCTTCGGCCAGCATCCGCGCGTACAGCGTCGCGGCGGCCTCGTTCGCCTGGAACAGGGCGTTCCGCCGGGCCGCGGCGCGCCGCTCGGCCGGCGACCCCTCCTCGTACCGGAGCGTGACGCCCGCGAGCTGCGCCAGCCGCTCCACCGCCTCCACGTAGGACAGGTGCTCCAGCTCCCGGAGGAACTTGACGGCGTCGCCGCCCTCGCCGCAGCCGAAGCAGTAGTAGACGCCCTTCGACGGCGACACGCTGAACGACGCGGTCTTCTCCTGATGGAACGGGCAGAGGCCCGACATCGAGTCGTGCCCGGACTTCTTGAGGGTCAGGTACTGGGAGACGAGCGCGACGATGTCGGTCCGCTCCTTGACCGCCTCGACGTCCTCCTGCCTGATCCGCGCCAACGTCCCTACCCCTGGTCGGACAGCCACCCGCGGGGAAGGAACAATCGCTCGTACGTCCGAAGCGCGTACCGGTCCGTCATGCCCGAGATGTAGTCGGCCACGCGGGTCGGCAGGTCGCCCGGCGCCCGATGGTACTCCTCGGGCATGTCGTCCGGATGATCGAGGAAGTGCTGGAACAGCTCGCGGATCAGCCGCGTGGCCCGCTCGTGCTCGCCGTAGGTGTCCTCGCGCAGATAGACCTGTTCGAACATGAAGTCCCGGAGGGCGTCCAACGCCGCGAACACCTGCTTCGAGAGCTGCACCTCGGGCTGGTCCTCGCTCGCATCGATCAGATCGGTCACGAGCGTGTTGATCCGCTCGGAGTGCGTCCGGCCGAGGACCTGCATCGGACCTGCGGGCAGCTCGGCCGGGGACAGCACACCGGCCCGCAGGGCGTCGTCGACGTCGTGGTTCAGGTACGCCACCCGGTCGGCGAACCGGACGATCTGCGCCTCCAGCGTCGAGGGCGGCGGCATCGACCAGGGGTGGTTCACGATGCCGTCGCGGACCTCCCAGGTGAGGTTGATCCCGGCGCCGTCGTTCTCGAGGTGATCCACGACCCGCAGCGACTGCTCGGAGTGGCGGAACGGCCGGCCGAGGAACGGCGTGAGCGCCTGCTCCCCCAGGTGCCCGAACGGCGTGTGCCCGAGGTCGTGCCCGAGCGCGATCGCCTCCGTGAGGTCCTCGTTCAGGCGAAGCGCCCGGGCCACGGTCCGCGCGATCTGCGAGACGTCCAGGGTGTGCGTCAGTCGAACCCGGTAGTGGTCCCCCTGCGGCGCCAGGAACACCTGGGTCTTGTGCTTCAGCCGCCGGAACGCCTTGGCGTGCACGATCCGGTCCCGGTCCCGCTGGTACACGGTGCGGATCGGGTCCTGGGGCTCGTCCCGCTCCCGGCCCTTCGACTCGGCGGCGTGAGAAGCACGGTGCGAGAGCACCTGTCGTTCGATCTCTTCGGTTCGCTCCCGGGGGGTCGCCACTGCGCCATGGTAGCCGCCACCACCCACACGCCCGTCAGGGGCCAGACCTGGCCTGGACGACAACTCGGGGTACAGACTAGCTACGTGACGGGCTGGACCGTGTGCTCTTGGGGGGAATCCATCTTGACCGTTAGAGCCTCAGGCAACTGCTAGGGGAGGCCGATAGGAACAAGAGGAGAGGAGAGACGTGTCCGACAACAGTGGGGCCTTGAAGGCGGCGCTCGGGGCCACGATGGCGATTGTCCTCGTTGGCGGCATCTTCGTCATCGGCGCCCAACTCAACCCCGAGAAGCCGAAGAATGGGCCCCAGAACGAGGCAGTTGCGGGAATCGAAATCCCGGGCGCTCCACCTTTGAACGGCGGTGAAGAGGTATCTATGGAGAGCGCAATCGCTCGGTTCGAGGTGCCGATTTATCGTCCCGATACGCCCGCGGCCTCGGACGATAGCATTCGGGATATCTGGATGCGTGGCGGAGACTTTGCCCAAGTCTACGTTCGCTACAGATCTGGCATCATCCTGGAAGTTCGGCCCGCCAGAGGGATGCCGTCCAACGAGGTCTGGGCCGAGGAACTGATCGGGGACGGCGTGGACGGGGCGATCGAAGAGGTCGGTGGCGTCGAGGCATTCGTCGTCCAACAACATCTTCCGAGTCTGGGAAGTGTCCGGTTCTTCCTCGGAGATGCGGTGGTCGCGGTCATCGGGGATGGCGACTTCTCGACCGATGAGCTCCGCGCCGCAGCTGCCTCGGCGATCGGTCGGGCGGATACAGTCGAGGCCGAGTACTTGGCTGCGGCATAGCACCTCCTACCTACCGACCACCCGGTAGTAGAGGTACGCGAACGTCTCCCTGACGTAGCCGGCCAGGCGCTTGTCCTGGGACGTCGCCGCGGACTGCCACGTGGCGGACGCGTGCCCGTCGATCCCCAGGTCCCGCGCCATCCGCTCCACGCGGGCGTTGTGCCATGGGTCGGACACCAGGAAGGCGGAGCCGAAGCCCGACCGTCGCATCACGCGGGCCGCCGCCCGCAGGGACTCGAACGTCGTGTGGCCCTCGGGCACCGGAACGATCGCCTCGACCGGCACGCCCTTGTCCGCGAGGTACCGCTCGCCCGCCTCGGCCTCGGTGAACCGGTCCCCCGGCTGCCCGGCGCCGAGCACCAGCACGTGGTCGGCGCGACCCTGTTCGAAGAGGAGCGCGGCATGGTCCAGGCGCCCCGCGAACACCGGCGACGGATCCCCGTCGTACTGGGCCGCGCCCAGGACGACGATCGCCTCCGCGTGGTCGATCTCGGCGGCGCCG
>JBIOTM010000041.1:0-10610 GCA_044865955.1 Actinomycetota bacterium
CTCGGCCGCGACCGTCGCCTCCGTGATCGCGGCGGCCGCGACCGCGGCGATCGTCCGCCGAGGCGGCCGAGCCGCGCTCCCGCTCCTGCAGGGCTCGCTGCTGGTCGACGGGATCTACCTGGCGGTCGTCGTGGCGCTGACCGGAGGAGCGGGGAGCCCGCTCCGAACCCTCGCCTATGCCCACGTGGTGGCGGTCACGCTGCTGTGCTCCTATCGGACCGGCCTCAAGCTCGCCCTGTGGCACACGCTGCTGTTCCTGCTCGTGGTGGAGTCGATGAAGTCGGGGCTCGTCGGACCGGCACCCGACCCCGCCGCCGGCAGCGCCCGGGCCGTGGTGCTCACCCTCGCCGGGCTGTGGGTGTTCGCCATCGGCACCGCCGCTTCCTCGGCGGCGAGCGAACGGGAGCTCCGGCGCCAGAAGCACGACCTGGCCAGCCTGTCGTCGATGGTCGGACGGATCGAGGCCGCTCCCGGGCCGAACGACATCGCCGACATCCTGCTGGACGAGCTCTGCTCGACGTTCGGCTTCGTCCGTGGCGTCGTGGTGGCGTCGCCCGAGGGGCGGCTCGAGGTGCTGGCGAGGACGAGCGTCGAACGCCCCGCCGCTCGTCCGGAGGGGCCGGATCCGCTGATGTCCCGGGCGTGGGCGAGCAGGACGACGCAGCTCGTCCGGGCGCTCGACGCCGGGACCGACGCCCTCCTGGCGGCCCACCTCCCGGACGCACGGAACGTGCTCGTCGTCCCGTTGTTCCTGGAAGGTCAGCACGGGATCGGGGTGGTGGCCCTCGAGCGCGGAGGCACGGCGACCGTCGTACGCCGATGGGTCGTGTCGATGGTGGAGCGGTTCGCGGGACACGCCGCGCTCGCGCTCCACAACGCGTGGCTGACGGAGGAACGGGAGTCACAGCTCCGAACGATCCAGAGCCTCGAGCACGAGCTGCGCGCCCACAACGCGGACCTCGAGGACCGGGTCGCTGCGCGGACGGAGGAGCTCCGCGCCGTCATCGCGACCCTCGAGGAGATCGATCGGCAGCGACGCAGGTTGCTGGCCCACGTGGTCCGGGCGGCGGAGGACGAGCGGCGCCGGATCGCGAACGACATCCACGACGATCCCGTCCAGAAGATGGTCGCGCTGAAGATGAGGCTCGAGCTGCTGCGGAAGATGCATCCGTACCTGCCCGACATCGACGAGGCGTGCGGAGCGATGGTGGCGACGATCCGGAGCCTGCGCTCCATGCTCTTCGACCTCAGCCCGCCGATCCTCGACGAGGAGGGTCTCGGCTCTGCGCTCAGGTACTTCCTCGAGCACTCGCGGACCCCGTACCGCTGGTCGGTCGTCGACGAGCTGGACGACGAGCCCTCGGCCCAGTCGAGGCTCATCCTGTACCGCATCGCGCAGGAGGCGCTGGCGAACGTTCGCAAGCACGCGGAGGCGGCGCACGTGCGCATGACCCTCCGCGAGCGGGACGGCGGTGTGTGGATGGAGGTGACGGACGACGGGATCGGGTTCGAACCGCAGGAGGCGCTGGTCGCCGCACCCGGCCACATGGGCCTGGCGGCGATGCGGGAGCGCGCCGAGATGGCCGGCGGCTCGTGCACCCTGCGGAGCCTGCCCGGCGCCGGCACCACGCTCGAGGTCTGGTTGCCGTGGGAGGACGCGGTCGACGTGCCGACCGGGCCGAGCGACCGGGAGGAGCCCGTCGCCGACGTGCTGCTCCTGCCCACGGATGGACATCCGGCGCTGCCCCGGGCGGGAGGGTCCGTCCATGGGTGACCGGGTCGAGGGCGGGGGCGCCGAGCGGATCCGCGTGATCCTCGCGGACGACGAGGAGGCGGTGATCGAGGCCATCTCGGAGCTCGTGTCCTCGGACCCCGCGCTCGATCTCGTCGGCACGGCGCGAGACGCCTCGGAGGCGGTCGATCTCGCGGAGCGGTGCGCGCCGGACGTCGCGCTCGTCGACGTTCGGATGCCCGGTGGCGGCGGCACGACAGCCACCCGCGAGATCCGGCGGCGCGCTCCGGACACCAGCGTGGTGGCGTTGTCGGCCAGCTTCGATGCGAAGACCGTCGTCTCGATGCTCCACGCGGGCGCGATCGGGTACGTGGCCAAGGACGAGCCGCCGGATCAGGTGCTCCGGGCGATCCATCGGTCGATCCGGGGCCGCGCGAGCATCGCGGTGGGGCCGATGGGCGACGTGGCGGAGCGGCTGGCCGAGGACGGGTCACGGGAGACGGGCGACAGGCCGCGCGCGACGACGGAGCGGATCGAGCGCGCGATCTTCGGCGACGTGATCCAGATGGTGTTCCAACCGATCGTCGCTCTCTCCAGCGGTCACGTGTGCGGCGTCGAAGCGCTCGCACGCTTCTGGACGAAACCCCGACGCTCTCCGGAGACGTGGTTCGCGGAGGCCGCCGGGGTCGGCCTCCTGACCGCCCTGGAGCTCGCGACGGCCAGGTGCGCCCTGGCGGAGCTCGACCGTCTCCCCGGGGGCACCTATCTCTCGATCAACGCCTCGCCGGAGACCTTTCGGTCGCCCGCCCTGATCGAGCTCCTGCACGGGGTCGACGCCGACCGGGTGGTCATGGAGATGACCGAGCAGTCGTCGGCGGGGGACTACGAAGACCTGAAGGGTTGGCTCGTGCCGATCCGCGAGATGGGAGCGCGCCTGTCGATCGATGACGTCGGCAGCGCCTTCGCGGGCCTCGGACACGTGGTCGAGCTCGCTCCGGATTTCGTCAAGCTCGATCGGTCCCTCGTCGCCGGCGTCGACTCGGATCCGGTCCGGTGCGCGCTCATCGACCGGCTCGTCTCGTTCGCGGACGAGGTCGGGATGGAGATCGTCGCCGAAGGTGTCGAGACCGCGGGCGATCTCCGGACGCTGAAGGAGCTGGGCGTCCCCTACGGACAGGGGTTCTATCTCGGTCGCCCGGGCCCGATCCCGCTCGGCCACGACGGCTGGCCGCTGAAGTGGCCTGGTCGGCGCCACGCCTTCGCCTGAGGACGTGCCGAGGGGCCGTGGGCCGGATGGATCTCGTCCGGATCGGTACCGTGCGGCCCAGGGTTCCGGCCCCACCGGGGGCTCCGGCCCGGGGAACGAGATGGCACAGGCCAACGCGATCATCATCAGGATCCGGGCGGACGCGACGCAGGAGTTCGAGCGGCTGTTCGAGGCGGAAGAGCTCCCGATCTGGGATGAGCTCAGCGGAGCCGGGAAGTTCCTGAAGGCGCGCCTCGCGCGCGTCCGGTTCGGGAGCGAAGAGCGCGACGACGTCGCGCTCTACCTGATCTACGCGGAGGTGCCGGGCATGGCCGAGCACTCCGAGCACGACCGCGATCCCCGCTTCGAGGCCTTCCTCGAAAAGGCCAGGAAGCTCCAGCCCGAACCCCCGTCCGTGTTCGGTGGAGACGTCATCTTCGAGCGCGGCTGACCGCCCCGACGGCCCCTCGTTCTCATCGCGGGGAAGCCCGCTCGGCGCTCTGCCTCCCTCGCGCTCATGCTTCCCCCTGCGTCCGCCGGCGCCGATCAGGACCGGTGGTACAGTCCGGTTCTGAGAATCGTTCTCAGCTTCGCGAGGAGGAGTCGGTGAGGAGCGCTCGGGCGATCGCGGCGGGTCTCGTCGTCGCGTCCGCCGGGATCGCCGGATGCACCAGTTCCGAGGCGGTGACCGACGGTCGGGTGGAGGTCGTCGCGAGCTTCTACCCGCTCGCCGAGGCAGCCGAGCGGGTGGGCGGCTCGCTCGTCCACGTGACGAACCTGACCGCGCCCGGCGCCGAACCTCACGACCTGGAGCTCACGCCCGACCAGCTCGAGGCGATCGGGAGGGCGGACCTCGTCCTGTACCTGGGTGGGGGGTTCCAACCCGCCGTGCAGGACGCGGTCGGGGATGCCCCGGGGGACGCGATCGACGTGTCCCAGGCGATCCGTTCCCTCGCGGTGCCCCCGGGAGAAGGCGAGCCCGGGCTCACGGCGGATCCGCACGTGTGGCTCGATCCCTCGCTGTACCGAACGATCGTGGAGCAGGTCCGATCCGCCCTCGCGCACGTCGACCCGGCCCACGGGACGGCGTACGCGGCGGATGCCGGGGCGTTCGGAGATCGGCTCCGGGCCCTCGACGTCGGGTACCGGACGGGTCTGGCGACCTGCGAACGAGCGGTGATCGTCACCAGCCACGCGGCCTTCGGATACCTCGCGCGGCGGTACGGCCTCCGGCAGGAGCCGATCTCCGGACCGTCGCCCGAGAGCGAGCCCACCCCGCAACGCCTCGCCGACCTGAAGGACCTCGTCGAGCGCGACGGCGTCACGACGATCTTCACCGAGGAGCTGGTGTCGCCGAAGGTCGCCGAGGCGCTCGCCCGGGAGACGGGTGTCACGACTGCGGTCTTGGACCCGCTCGAGAGCCTGACACCCCGGGACCTCGCCGACGGCGAGGACTACGTTTCGGTGATGCAGCGGAACCTGACGACGCTGAGGACCGCGCTTGGGTGCCGATGAGCTGATGCACGCTGAGTCGGCCGTGGGGACGACCCTGCTCGAAGCCCGTGGCGTCGACTTCGGGTACGGGCGCGGGAGGGTGCTCCGCGACGTGAGCCTGCGCCTGGTCTCCGGGGAGTTCGTCGCGCTGGTCGGACCGAACGGTTCGGGGAAGTCGACGCTGCTGAAGGTGTTGCTCGGCTCGCTCAGGCCCGATCGAGGCACCGCCACGCTGTTCGGCGAGAGCCCCTCTCGGTTCCGGGAACGCTGGCGCGTGGGGTACGTCCCGCAGCACCCGGCGATCGCCTCTGAGGTTCCGGCCACCGTGCGCGAGATCGTCGAGTCGGGGCGGCTCTCCCGGCGGGGCTGGTGGCGCCGGCCCGACGGAGCGGACGGTGCGGCCGTCGACCACGCGATCGATTCCGTCGGGCTCGCCGAGCTGTCGTCGCGGCCGATCGGGGAGCTCTCCGGCGGGCAGCAGCAACGGGCCTTCATCGCGCGGGCGTTCGCGAGCGAACCCGACCTGCTCGTGCTCGACGAGCCGATCGCGGGGGTGGACGCGGAGTCGCAGCGGCGGTTCCGTGATTCGATCACCCACCTGATCGAGCACCACGCGGCCGGTGTGCTGCTCGTCTCGCACGAACTCTCGGCCGTCGCCGACGAGGTCGACCGGGTGATCGTGCTGAAGGGCCGTGTGCTCTTCGACGGGCCGCCCGCCGAGCTGATGCGGGAAGGCGTGTCCCTCGGGATCCACCGGGAGGACCTCCCGCTCTGGCTGGAGGGGCTCGAGTGATCGGGCTCGCCCCGCCGTACCCCTTCGAGCTGGGCTTCATGCAGCGGGCCCTGGCGGCGGGCGCGATCGTGGGGGTCTTCGCGCCGATGATCGGGACCTACCTCGTGCAGAAGCGCCTGTCCCTGATCGGCGACGGGATCGGGCACGTCGCGTTCGCCGGGGTCGGCGCCGGGCTCCTGCTGAGCGTCTGGCCGGTCTGGTCAGCCCTCGTGTTCGCGGTCGCGGGAGCGCTCGCGCTCGAGTGGCTCCGTGCGCGTCGCAAGGCGTCCGGCGACCTCGCGCTCGCGCTCCTGTTCTATTCGGGTATCGCGCTCGGCGTGGTGCTGGCGAGCCGCGGCGGGGGGTTGAACGCGAACCTGCTCACGTACCTGTTCGGGCAACCGCTCACGGTCGATCGAGGCGAGATCGGGGTGATCGCGGCGTTCGGGGCGGCCGTCGCGATCGCGATGTGGGCGCTTCGCCGGCCGCTGTTCGCGGTGGTCACGGACGAGGCGTGGTCGCAGGCGGCGGGACTCCCGGTCGGGAAGCTGAATGCGGTCCTCGCGGTGGTCACGGCCGTGGCGGTCGTCGCCGCGATGCGGATCGTGGGGATCCTGCTCATCGCGGCGCTGATGGTGCTGCCGGTCGCGTCCGCGCAGCTGCTCGCGCGCTCGTTCCGCGGCACGCTCACCTGGGCGATCGGGATCGGGGTGGTCTCGGTCGTCCTCGGGCTGACCGCCGCGCGTGTCTGGGACCTCGCACCCAGCGGGGCCATCGTGTTGGTGGCGGCCGCTGTCTTCGGCGTGGTCTCCGCGGCGAAGCGTGCGGCTCCTCGCGCCCTGCGCCTGGAGGAGCACGGATGAGCGCCGCCCGGTCCGATGCCGTGCACGAGGTGGTGGCGTCGCGCCTGCGGGGTGCCGGTCGGCGCTACACGGGCCAGCGCCGCCGCCTGGTCGACATCCTGGCCCGCGCCCGCCGACCGGTCTCGATCCCCGAGATCCTGCAGGGGCGGCGCGGGCTCGCGCAGAGCTCGGTCTACCGGAACCTCTCGGGCCTCGTGGACGCCGGTGTGGTTCGGCGGGTGCTCACGGGGGAGGAGTTCGGGAAGTACGAGCTGAGCGAGGAGCTGACCGAGCACCATCACCACCTGATCTGCTCGACGTGCGGCCGCACCCGAGACATCGTGTTGCCGGAACGGCTGGAGGAGCAGCTCGACCGTGCGCTCGACGCGGTGGCCTCGCGCGCCGAGTTCGCCGACGTGATCCATCGCCTCGACGTGATCGGCACGTGCGCGGACTGCGCTCGCCGGCTTGGTCCCGGAGAGGGATCTGGGTCGAGCGGTGACGATCGTTGACGGGTTCGACGCTCCTCCGCTCATGCCGTCTCCATCTCCGCTTCCAGGCGAAGCCCGAAGCCGCGGACGGCGACGATCCTCATCCGGACCCCCGCCCGCGACAGCTTCCGACGCATGCGCTGCACGACGGCCCTCACGACGTAGGCGTCGTCCCCGAGATCCGGGCATTCACCCCAGCCCACCCGGCGAAGCTCCCGGTACGAACGGGCGTGGCCGGGGTCGGCGCCCAGGCAGGAGAGCACGCGGAACTCGAGCTCCGTGAGAGGGAGCGGGTCACCGTTCCAGCGGACGCAGTGGGCCGGATGGTCGACGTGCAGATCGTCCCGGCCGGCGGCGCTCCGCGCGTGGGGTCCCGGTGTCGAGACCGTCTCGCCCTCGTCTCGCCACCGTCGGAGGGTCGCCGTGTCGGGCGCCAGGATGACGACGGCGCCGAGGCGGAGGAACTCCCACGCTCGCGAGGGGTCGTCCCCGACGAGCGTCACGGTTGCCACTCCCACGGATCCCTCCCCCCGTCCGCCGTCCCGGTCACTCCCGCTTCGAACCTCATTGCCGCATCAGGCGGAAGGAGTTCGCCGGAGGATTCCGAATCGTTCCCAGATCGTCGTCGATCCGTCCTTCATCGGGCGAACCGGGCTCCCTAGACTCCGGCCCGCAACGCCGCCGGTCAGCGAACCATCAGGGTGGGCATCGCGGCCCGGTCCGGGAGGGAGGAAGACCGATGAAGTTCCGAGCCGTCGCGTTCGGCGCAGCCTCGCTGGCGCTCCTGGTCGGCGCGCCGACCGCCGCAGGCTCGGCACCCGAGCCGCAGCACTGCGCGTGGCGGCTCGTTCCGACGGGACCGACCGAGGATGGGATCGTGTCGGCCTCCCTCGAAGGGGCGGGGTGCTTCGAGACCTTCGAGGAGGCGCTCGAGGCGGGCAGCGGTGGCCACGTCACCCTCACGGACGGGATCGGCCCCGCGGAGCTCACCGACAGCGCCCTCGACGAAGCGGTGACAGGCGCCAGCGACGTGCTGCTCGGCACGGAGTACGACAGCACGAACTTCGCCGGAGCATCGAACAGCTACTTCGCGCCGTCGGGGTGCGCCGGCACCACCTGGCAGGTGGCCAACGTCGGGTCCACCTGGAACGACCGGTTCGAATCCGGCAAGGGGTTCGGGACCTGCGATCGCAACAGGAAGTTCGAGCACGAGAACTTCGGAGGCTCGTCGGTGCTCTGCACGCCGAACTGTGGGACCTACGGGATCTTGAGGAACGAGATCACGTCGCTCCGCTGGCGGGACTGATCCCGAGCCGCCGGCGACGGTCGATAGGATGGTCGCGCGCGGGCCGTCCGCCCGCCGGAGGCCATGCGAGGACGACGAACCGATGCGGAGGTCATCCACGCATCGCTCTCGGATCCGTCCGCCTTCCGACCGATCTTCGAGAAGCACTACGACGGCGTCCGGCGATACCTCCAGCGGCGGAGCGGTCGTGACGTCGGAGAAGAGCTCGCCGCGCAGACGTTCGAGGAGGCCTTCCGGTTGCGGTCGAGGTACGACCGCAGCTTCTCCGAGGCGCGCCCGTGGCTGATGGGGATCGCGACCAACCTGCTGCGCCATCATTTCCGTTCCGAAGAGGTTCGGCTGCGCGCCTATCGACGGGTCGCCACGATGTTCCCGTCGACGGACGAACGCTCCCCGGAGGCGTGGATGGACGGGGGGTCGGCGGCGGGTGCCATCCTGCGAAGCCTCACGGAGATGAACCCGGGCGAGCGCGACGTCGTGCTGCTGTACGCGTGGGAGGAGCTCTCCTACGAGGAGATCGCCCGCGCGCTCGATGTACCCGTCGGCACGGTGCGCTCTCGATTGCATCGGGCACGGCGACGGCTCCGCGAACTCAGGATGGTCGTCGATGCAATAGGTGATGGTGACGACGATGGCCGATCGTAACGGGGACGGGTTCGCGGCCCTGCGAGGCCTGCGCGCCGAGGTCCCGAGGGTCGATCCGTCGGCCAAGGCGCGCGCCTGGTCGCGCCTCGAGCGTTCGATCGACGACGAGCGCGCCGCGAGGCGGCGGAGGCGTTCCTGGAGGTGGGGAGCGGTGGCCGCCTCCATCGCGGCCTCCGCGACCCTCACCTCGGTCCTGGTGTCGCGGTCGACGGACCGAGGAGACATCCAGCAGCCTCTGATCCGGCTCGCCGCGGTGGCCGCGGCGCAGCTCCCACCCTCGATCCCACCCGGGTCGTTCGCGTACACCCGGGCCCGCGTCGAAGTAGCCCGCTCGTCCACCGACATCGCGACGGGAGAGACCGGCACAGCCATCGTGGGGATCATCCGGGAGACCTGGGTCGCCTCGGACGGATCCGGCTCCGTCGTGGAGAGCCCGATCGATCGGGGATCCGGCGAGCCCGAGACGACGACCGCGAAGCCGGGGACGCTCCGCCTCGTGGCGCTCGATCGGTTCCCGACCGACGCAGAGGGATTGCTGGAGGCGATCGTCGGAGCGGGCTATCTGGACGAGCCGGACGACGACGTGGAGCTGCTCGCCGGCGTCGCGGCTCTGCTCCGCGACTCGTACGCCTCGCCGGCACACCGTACGGCTCTCTTCGACATCGTCGCCGGGATCGACGACGTGGTGGTCCAGGAGCGATACCCCGATCCCGCCGGACGGATGGGGACGGCCGTGACGCTCCACCGAGGTGGTCGATCCGTCACCCTCGTGTTCGAGCCCAGCACGTCCCGGCTCCTCGCCGAGCGCGAGGACCGAGCAGGCGAAACGGTGTTCGAGGCCGCCTACCTCGAGACCGGGGTCGTCCATGAGCTCGGTGGACGGCCCGGCTAGCCGCCGGAGCACCAGGCCGGGCCTTCGGATCGGGCGCTCCCTGGCCCCCACCCGAGAACCGGGAGGCCCTCTCGCGGCAAGGAACGTCCGAGAGGCTGTCGGGAGGGACGCCGTGCGGCGAGCGCTGACATGCGCCAGGTGGGGAGCGCGGGCGGGCACGAGGGGGACCCAGTTCTCCGCCGAGTTCGCCTCCCTGGATCCCTGCGGGTCCCCAGGAGCGCCCACGTGAGCGAGGGGGACCGTCCCGGCGTGAACACGTACTACGTGAGCCCGGCTGGGTCCGGTTGGAAGGTCACCCACGAGGACGGAACCGTCCTCGGCATCCATCCGAACAGGGACGCGGCGGTCGAGGCCGCGAAGATCGCCGCGCAAGCGAACGAACCCAGTCAGGTGATGGTGCCGACGCCGGAGGGCGGGTTCCGGATGGAGTGGACCTACGGCTACGATCCCTACGCACCGTGAGAAGCCGCGAGGTGCGCGGCCACGGCCTCGACGCCGCTCCGGAGCACCGTCGAGTGCCCCGGCGCTCCGCTCCGCCGCTGAGGACGTCAAGCCTGGGCGTAGTGCGCGGCGCCCTGGAACTCGACGAACACGGCAGGCGCGTCGCCGACGACCCACGCGTCGTGGCCGGGCGCGACCCGGTATACGTCCCCCGTCGTGACCTCGCCGCTGCTCCCGTCCTCGTGCTCGACGTGGAGCCGGCCCGACACCACGTAGCCGACGTGCTCGACCTGGCAGCTGTCCGTCTTCACGACCGGCTTGATGCACTCGGACCAGCGCCACCCGGGTTCGAAGGTGTACCTGCCGATCTGACCCCCGGCGAGCCCGACGAGCTCGATCGTCGTCTTCTCGGGTGTGCGAGTCTCATCGGGCCGATCGAAGCTCCTGCTCTCGACGCCTGCCATCTCGGATCTCCTCTCTGAACCGATCCTCCTCGCCGCAGTGCGATCGCCCCGCGGCCCTGCATGTGGCGGCAGGGTACCGCCCGGATACCATCCGTCCATGGATGAGCACGACTGGTACGTATCGACCCACGGCGATCGGGTCGTCTTGACCCTTCCGTCCGCCGAGGGCGAGGACGCCGGCTACACCTACGACATGTCGACGGCCGGTGCGCGTGAGATGGCCGCGGCGCTCACGGAAGCAGCGGAGGCGATCGGCCCACCCAGCGCCGGCTGACCCCACGCATC
>JBIOTM010000042.1:0-10909 GCA_044865955.1 Actinomycetota bacterium
GCCGTCGTCGACGGCGCCGAGCGCGACGGCACGTTCGGCGCCTCCACGGAGGCCGCCGTCAGATGGTTCCAGCGGGAGCGCCACCTCCGGGTGGATGGCCTCGTCGGCGACGACACGTGGGAGCAGCTGGTGGAGGCGGGATGGCGCCTCGGCGACCGGACCCTCTACCACCGGCTGCCGATGTTCCGCGGCGACGACGTGCGAGAGTTGCAGCGCAAGCTGAACGCGCTCGGGTTCGATTGCGGCAAGGAGGACGGGATCTACGGCCCACGGACCGACGTGGCCCTCCGACAGTTCCAACGGAACGTGGGCGACGATCCCGACGGGATCGTCGGCCCACACACGCTCTCGGTCCTCCGGCGGATGCGACCCCTCGAAGCGGCGCCCTCGCGGGCGCTCGTCCGCGAGCGCGAGGAGCTGACCGGACGACGTGCCCCCATCGAGGGGCTCGTGATCGCGGTGGACGTCGGCGACGGGCCGGATCCGAGCGTCGACGTCCATCAGCGCTCCGCGCTCGCCCTGGTGGCCGAGCTCATCTCGGCCGGGGCCGACGCCCGGCTGCTGCGGGCGGAAGGGCAGGAGATGACTCCCTCGGACCGAGCGAGCCTGGCGAACGAGACGGGGGCCGCCGCCTCCATCACGATCGAGCTCCCCGACGGCGACCACGAACCCGACGGCGGCGACGGAGGTGAGGGAGGTCCGGTGTGCTCCTACTTCGGCAGCCGAACCACGCACTCTCCAACCGGATTGGCCCTGGCGCAGGTGATCCTCGAGGAACTCGAGGTGGAGCTCGGCCTTCCCGGCAGGGTGCGGCCCCTGACGATCGCGCCGCTCCGGGAAACGCGGATGCCGGCGGTGCAGGTCGAGCCGCTCACGGGCGGCGGCGACCGCGAGCGGGCGATGCTCGCGGAGCCCGACCTCCCCTCACGGGTCGGTCGGGCCGTCGCCGCAGGCGTCCGACGGTTCTTCTCCGGCTAGCCCCGCCGTCGACCCCGAGCGAACGCCGCGAGCAGGAGACCGAGGATCGCTCCCAGCAGCGTGGCTCTCACGGCCCGCTCCCCCTCGGTCGGATAGGCTGGATCCATGCCGGAAGGGTATGCATCGGGCCTCGATCCGCGAGCGGAGCCGTGGAGCTGAACCGTTGACGCCGTGGGGCCTGTTCTTCCCGCTCTTCCTGCTCGCGATCGCTGCGTTGATCGTGTGGATCTGGGCCATCGTCGATATCGTCAAGGTACCTGACGAAGCCATGTTCAGGGCCGGGAACCGACTGATCTGGGTGGTGATCGTGGTCTTCACCCAGGTGATCGGCGCGATCATCTACCTCGCCGTGGGGCGGCCCTCCGCCGCCGACCGAGCCCTCCGACCGCCTCGCGATCCGAACGCTCCGCCTCCCCCGCCGCCCGGGGCGCTCCCCTAGGCGTCCTCGCCCGGAGACGCCCGCCGAGCCGAACCCGTCTCTCCACCCCTTGGTATGACGGTATCACTCAGTCGGGGGCCAACCCTGGACCCGATCCGACGATCTCGGAGACGATCCGTTCCAGATCGTCGGCCGATCCGAACTCGATCACGACCTGCCCCCGCTTCCTGCCCATCCTGATGACGACCCGGGTCGCCAGCTGTTCGGACAGGATCTCTTCGACCTCCGCAAGGCTGGGATCGGAAGCCCCTTCCGCGGCCGCGGCCTTCTTGGACGGCCGCTTCTCCTGGGGCGCCTCGATGAATCGCCGGACGATCTCCTCCGTCTCCCGCACCGACAGATCCTCGGCGGCGATGCGGAGGGAGAGCGAGGTGATCGCGTCGGCTTCCCCCAACGCCAGCAGCGCCCTGGCGTGGCCGGCCGTGAGCTTGTCGTCCGCGAGCAGTTGCTGCACCTCCAGCGGGAGGGCGAGGAGTCGGATGGTGTTGGCGATGTGGGAACGCGACACGCCGACCCTGTCGGCGAGCTCCTCCTGCTTCAGTCCGAGCTCGTCCAGCAGCTGCCGGAACGCCTCGGCCAGCTCGATCGGGTTGAGATCCTCCCGGTGGATGTTCTCGATGAGGGCCTCGCGGAGCAGGTCGGAGTCGTCCGAGTCGCGGAGAACGACCGGGACGGTCGCCATCCCCGCCAGCTTGGCGGCACGCAACCGTCGCTCCCCCGTGACGACCTCGTAGCCTCGGCCGGTCCTCCGCACCACGATCGGCTGGAGGATCCCGACCTCTCGGATCGAGGCGGCCAGCTCCGCGAGCGTCTCGTCGTCGAATCGGCTCCTGGGCTGCTTCGGGTTGGGGGCGATCGCGTTGGCGGGTACCTCGAGCAGCCCAGTGCTGACCTCCCCCGCCTCCGGCGCTCCGGGGATCAGCGCGGACAACCCTCGACCCAGACCGCCTCGCTTGCTCATCGATCCCCTCCCCTGCGGAACAGACGCCACCGTCGTTTTCGACCCTTCTCGGCGTCGAGGGTGGCCCCGATGTCCGTTCCGCTCGGTCGCTCCTGCTCGCTCGACGCGGGCTGGGTTCGAGGTTGCTCCTGGCCCGCCTCGATGTCCAGGTCCGGGTGCTCGTCGATGACCACAACGCGCTGCTCGGGGAGCTCCCCGGGAGGAGGAGGCCTCGAGGGCGGCCGCACCCGAGGCTCCGGCTCCGCTGGAGGTTCCGCCCAGGCATCCTCGTCCGTCACCTCATCCGCGGGTTCGGCCATGGGAACGGGATCCGCCGCGACACCGGCCGTGGCCTCGACCTCCGGCTGAGCGCTCGGAGGCTCGGTCTCGACCTGGGCCTCGGGCTCGGGTCCGCCCGGAGAGGGTTCCTCCGCCGCCTCGGTCACCGCTCCCTCCGCGGGCTCCGACTCCTCGGCCGCCTCCGCCGCCTCCGCCTCCCCATCGAGCGTGACCACCTGGTCGGGCGGCGTCATCACGGCGACCGAGATCTCCTCGAACGATGGCATCGGCATGTCCGGGGGCGGACGGAGGGCCACTTCACGCGCCAGCTGACGGTACGCCTCCGCGCCCTTCGACTTCGCGTCGTACACGGTGATCGGCTGGCCGAACCCCGGCGCCTCCGAGAGTCGGACGGTCCGAGGGATGATGACGCTGTAGACGAGATCCCCGAAGTAGCGCTGGACCTCCTGGACGACCTGTTCCGAGAGCTTGGTCCGGGGATCGAACATCGTCATGACGATCCCGGAGAGCCTCAGCCCGGAGTTGATGTTCTGCTGGACGAGCGACACGTTGCGCAGGAGCTGTCCGAGCCCCTCGAGCGCGTAGTACTCGCATTGGATCGGGACGATGAGCTCCTCCGCGGCGGTGAGGGCATTGATGGTGAGCAACCCGAGCGAGGGCGGGCAGTCCAGGAGGATGAAGTCATACACACCCTCTTGCAGTGGTTCGATCGCTCGCTTGAGCCGCGACTCCCTGGAGAACTGGGACACCAGCTCGATCTCCGCCCCCGCGAGATCGATCGTCGCCGGAACCGCGTGGAGGCGCTCCACCGGCGTCGGGATGATCGCGCGTTCGATGTCGGCCTCCGCGACGACGACGTCATACACGGTGATATCGCGGGCGTCGTGCCTGATACCGAGGCCGGTGGAGGCGTTCCCCTGTGGATCCAGATCCGCCACCAGCACCCGGTAGCCGATGTCCGCCAGGGCCGCGCCGAGGCTGACGGCCGTCGTGCTCTTGCCCACCCCGCCTTTCTGGTTCGCGATGGCGATGATGCGGGCCCGACCCGGGACGTCCGGAACCGCTGGATACATCTTCCGGGGCAACCGTTTCTCCTTCGCCTGGGCAGCGCCGTTCGAAACGGAGGTCGATGCCGATCTGGATGCGCTGGCGGACGCCTTGGTCACTGCGACGTCATGATAACGATGGGCCCGCCGCTTTCAAGAGTGATTTCCTCCACGAAGCGTGCCCTCACGCCCGGGGGAACGTCCTCCCGCCTGAACGACGCGCCGGCCCAGTAGAGGAGCCGGCCACCTGTGAGGAGCAGCCCCTCGGCGATGGCCCACGCGTTCGAGGCGTCGGCGAAGCCCCTGGCCAGGCAGGCGTCGAAATCCGGGTTCAGATCCTCAGCCGGTCCGGCGGCGACGGCCACGTTCGGCAGGCCCAGCGCGTCCACCGTGAGCTCGAGGAACGCCACCCTCGTCCGTCTGGATTCCGCCAGGGTGACCTCGAGATCGGGACGAGCGATGGCCACCGGCACGCCGGGGAGGCCGGCCCCCGAACCGAGGTCGCAGACCCGCCTGAGGGCGGGCGGGATGTGGGGAACCGCTCGGAGGCTGTCCAGGATGTGCCGGCGATAGAGGTCGTTCCCATCTGCGGTGGCGACCATCCCGAGCGGGATCGCCCGGTCCCGGATGAGCCCCTCATAGGAAGACAGCTTGTCGAGCTGAGCGGGGGAGAGGTCTGCGACGGTCCAACCCTCATGTTTCACGTGAAACACCATCCGCCTTGCCACCCGGGAGGGGTTGGGGGGCGCTAGCCGGGGCGGACCACGACGTATCGATCCGGGTCCACGCCCTCGGAGACGCTTTCGAGGCCGTCGAACTCGGCGACGACATCGTGGACGAGCTTCCGCTGGTACGGGTTCATCGGGTCGAGCCGCTCCTCGCTCCCCGTCCGCTTGACCCGCTCGGCGACCTCACGCGCCATCTCCATCAGCCGGTCTTCGGCGTGCTTCCGATGATCCAGGACGTCGACGAGGACCCGGATCCGCTGGTCCAGTCGCCTGCCGACCGCGGTGCGGGCCAGCTCTTGGATCGCATCCAGCGTCTGCCCGTCGCGTCCGATCAGGAGCGCCATGTCGTCTTCGGGTCCATCGACGATGTCCACATACACGTGGCCGGCGTGGGTCGTCGGCTCCGCGATGGCGTCCACCCCCATCCGCTCGAGGAGCTCCTCGACGAAATCAGCCATGGCGTCGGCCTGTTCCTCGAGGTCCTCGACGTCCTCGGCGCCGTCCGTCCTCGCCCCGTCCGGACCACGTGCCTCGGGGTCTCGCTCCATCGTTCCTACCTCCCAGGCCGCTTGGGCCGGTTGGGACCCGAGCCCTTCGGCCGTCCGGACCCGCCCTTGCCACCCTTGCCCGAGCCGCCCTTGCCACCCTTGCCGGGGTCCCGAGGAGGAGGCTTGCGCAGGGGGGTCTCACCGCCCTGCCGGCGCTTCCGCTCCTGCTCGGCACGCTCCATGATCTGCCCCATGAACCCGGTCCTCCTGGGCTTGTCCCCCTTCGCCGCGGCCTTCCCTTTCACCTCGGAGAGCCGGCGCTCCATCGCCGCCGGACCGATGTGTCCCAGCCGGAGCATCGTCGACTGCTGTCCGATCTGGAAGAGGTTCGAGACGGTCCAATACAGGACGAGGCCTGCCGGGAACGCGAAGCCGAACACCCCGAACATCACGGGCATGACCTTGCTGATCACCCGGGTCTGCTGGTTCTGGGCGGAGGCCGGGGTGGCCTTCTGAGTCTGGCGCGTCGAATAGAACGTCGTCCCGATCATCAGCGCGAGCATCGCGTAGTAGGGGATCCGGTCGGCGGTCGAGTCCCCGCAGTCCAGGGTGTCCCCGCTCGGCTTCCGCTCGGTGTTGAGGACGGGAGCCCTCCGCCCGGCGGTCGCCGCAGAGCACTGGAGGTTCATCAGGAGGAAGATCTGCCCCTTCCCCTCGTGGGCGGTGATGTCCTTGAACAGCTCGGACCCCTCCGGGAGGTGGTTGTTGCTGTACTCAACGACGCCGGGCCTCTCCGGGTCCGCCGGGAACGGAACCGGCGCCCGGATCACCGAGTACATGGCGATGAGGATTGGGAACTGGAGCAGGAGGGGAAGGCAGCCACCGAGCGGGTTGACCCCGTACTCCTGGTAGAGCTTCATCGTCTGCTCCTGGACCTTCTGCTTGTTCCCCTTGTACTTCTTCTGGATCTCCTTGATCTTCGGCTGCAACGCCTGCATCGCCTGCATCGACTTGATCTGCTTGATCCCGAGGGGGAGCAGCACGACTCGGAACAGGATCGTGAGGATGATGATCGCGATCCCGAAGTTCCCGACGGCATCGTAGAGCCAGGCGAGGAGCCACCCGATCCCGTTGAGGAGCGCCTGGAAGGGACCGATCTCAGCCAGCATGGGAACCTCTACGTATGTCAGTGTCATACGCCCGCCTCGACGTCGGCACCGGGTCGACCCCGCCGCGACCGAAGGGGTTGCACCGCAGGATCCGAGCGGTCGCCAGCAGCGAGCCTCGCACCGCGCCCCGGGTCCGGACGGCCTCCTCCGCGTACCGCGAACAGGTCGGTGAGAAGCGGCATTGGCCGCCCAGCCATCCGGATAGGAGCACCCGGTACGCGCGGATCCCGCCGATGAGGAGGAGCCTCGCCGGCGTGCCCACCCTCCACACGATCCCTCGCCGGGGGGTCATGGGCGCGCCTCCGCGCGCCCGAGCAGCTCGGTCATCTCCGCGATCAGATCCTGGGTTCGGGCGCCCCGGATGGCCTCTCGAGCCACCAGGACGATGTCGTGTCCTTCCACCCCTCGCGGCGCGACCTCGCGGAGCGCCGCTCGAAGGACCCGCCGTGCTCGGTTCCGCTCCACCGCGCCACCGATCCGCGTGCCGGCAACCAGCGCGAACGCCCCCGAGCCGGGTGCGACAAACAGTACCATCCGCTCTCCGTGCACCGGCCTGCCGTCACGGAAGACCTTCTTCACCCCCGGCGTCCGCACGGCCGGCCTCAGCCGGAGACCGTGAGGCGGCTCCGACGCTTGCGGCGGCGCGCCGCCAGGATCGCCCTGCCGGCGCGCGTCCGCATGCGGAGACGGAAGCCGTGGGTCTTGGCCCGCCGTCGCGTGTTCGGCTGGTAGGTGCGCTTTCCCTTGGCCATCGGGTCGGGTCCTCGCTGCGAGAGGAAGGCCGGCTCAGACGCCGGCCGGTCGGGAAGTATACGGAAACATCCCAGGGTGGGGGGGTTGACAACAGAAAGAGCGTCAAGACGACGCCGCGAGCTCGCGCTGTGGAAAAACCCGGTGCTATAGTCCGCCCCGCACTTCCCAGGGTTGAGAGGGTCCCCCGACGATCCCAGACCTCGATCTCCCCGGATGCGGGTTATCCACCGGTGTGGAAAGGCTCTGTGGAATCCCTGATGGCCGTGGCATTGCCTGAACAGGAGGCCCGTCGGACCTGGTCCGCGGTCCTGGACAGGGCCAGGGCCGAGCTCCCCGAGACCACGTTCCTGATGTGGTTCACCGACGTCAGGCCCATCGGGATCGAACACGAAGTCCTCTCGTTGGCGGTACCGAGCCAGTTCGTTCGCGAACGATTGCAACACAACCACCTTGGGCTCATCGAGGACACGGCCGCGCACGTCCACGGGGGCCGGCTGAAGATCGCGATGGAGGTCGACGAGGCGATCCGGCACGAGGAGATCCCGTTCGGCGACCCTCCCTCGGCGACCTCCGTCGGTCCGGTCACCTCCGTCGGTCCGGCGCCGCCGGCCTCCTACGCGACGATCGGCGCACCGCCCGGTTCGGCGCCGGTGCACCGGCCTGTGGGTGCGCCGGGACTGCCCTTCCCGAACTACACGTTCGACGCCTTCGTGCCCGGTCCGTCCAGCCGCTTCGCCCACGCCGCCGCGATGGCCGTCGCCGAAGCGCCCCTGTCGACCGCGTACAACCCCTTGTTCATCTACGGCGGCACCGGCCTCGGCAAGACCCACCTCCTCGTGGCGATCGGCCATCACATCTGGCGACTCATGCCCGACACGCGGATCACGTACGTGACGTCCGAGCAGTTCATCACCGAGTTCATCAAGGCCGTTCGCGAGCGCCGAGGCGACTCGTTCCGTCACAAGTACCGAGAGGTCGACATCCTGCTCGTCGACGACATCCAATTCCTGGCCAAGCGCGAGGAGACCCAGACCGAGTTCTTCCACACCTTCAACCACCTCCACGGTGCGGGCCGGCAGATCGTGATCGCGTCCGATCGGCCTCCCCACGAGCTCTCCGGGCTGGAGGACAGGCTCGTCAGCCGGTTCCGGTGGGGGTTGTGCGTCGACGTGCAACCACCCGACCTCGAGACGCGGATCGCGATCCTCCAGCTCAAGGCGGAACGGGAGCACATCCCCGCCGTCGTGCCCGAGGTCATCGAGTTCGTCGCCTCGAAGTTCGACCAGTCGGTCCGCGAGCTCGAAGGGGCCCTCGTCAGGGTGGTGGCGTGGTCGGAGCTCACCCGGCAGCCGATCGACATGGAGCTCGCGGAACGGGCGCTCCAGGACCTCATCCCGCAGACCGAGCACGAGATCCCTCCGCCGCTGATCATCGAGGAGACGGCCGGGTACTTCCAGCTCTCCACGGGCGACCTCGTCTCGAAGTCACGGTCGCGGCCGCTCACGCAGGCGCGGCATATCGCCATGTACCTCATGCGGGAGTGCACGGGCCTCTCGCTCGTGAAGATCGGCGAGATCTTCGGCGGCCGTGACCACACGACCGCCCTCCACGGCATCAAGAAGGTCGAGGACGAGATGCGCTCGCGCGACGACACGTTCCGCCAGGTCCAGGACCTGACCAGGATCATCCGGAGCCGGGTCCGGGGGGTCGTGTGATCGGTGTGGATATCCGGGGGACAACGGTGGGATACCTCGGGCGCGCCGCGGCCGGACCGGAGGTCGACACGGAGCTCCCACCGGCTCTCCCCATGTCCGAGAGGGCCGCTACGCTGGGGGAACGGGTGGGTCCTCCACATCTCCACCGGCCCTACTACTGCCGTATGAGAAGAAGAACCTGACAGCATCAGGAGGTGCAGATGAAGTTCCGATGCGACCGCGACGACCTCTCCGAGGCGCTGCAGACCGTGCAGCGCGGCGTGTCGTCCCGGCCGGGGATCCCGGCGCTGACCGGCGTGCTGCTGGAGGCATCCGACGACGGGAAGCTGACCCTCACCACGACCGACCTCGAGGTCTCGGCGCGTCTCGCGATCGACGTCCAGGTCCAGGAGGCGGGGATCGCGCTGGTGCCGGCGAGGCTCCTGGGCGACACGGTCAAGTCGCTGTCGGAGGCGCCGGTGGACTTCGAGACGGACCAGTCCCAGGCGCACATCCGATGCGCGGCGTACGACGGGGCGCTCCGGCTGCTCCCCGCGGACGACTTCCCGGGTCTCCAGGAGCCGTCGGGGACGGGGATCTCGGTCGAGCCGGGGGCGTTCGCCGAGGCGGTCTCGCAGGTGGGGCGGGCCGCCTCCCGCGACGAGGCTCGCCCCGTGCTGACCGGCGTGTTGCTGGAGGTGAGCCGGGAGGGGGTCGTGCTGGTCGCGACGGACTCGTACCGGCTCGCGATCAGGGATCTGGTCGCCACGGCCGACGGGGAGGCTCGAGCGATCGTGCCCGAGCGGGCGCTCTCGGAGGCGGGGCGCGCGGCCGCCGACCAGAAGGCCGAGGTCGAGGCGATGACGGATGGATCGCAGATCTCCTTCCGCGTCGGCGCGCTCACGCTCACCTCACGGCTGATCGAGGGCGAGTTCCCGAACTACCGCCAGCTCCTCCCGGAGAGCTACGAGAGCCGGCTCACGATCTCGCGCCAGCAGCTGCTGGAGGCGGTCCGTCGCGTGGGGTTGCTCGCCCGTGACACGACGCCGGTCCGCCTCGAGTTCAACGCGCTCGGTGTCAAGCTCTCGTCGTCGAGCCCCGACCTCGGACAGGCCGTGGAGACGGTCGAGGCGCGGTACGAGGGGGAGGACCTGACGGCCGCGTTCAACCCCCAGTACCTGATCGACGGGCTCACGGCGGCGACGGGGGAGAGCGTGCGGATCGACATCCGGGACGGCTTGAAGCCGGGGGTCGTCCGGGGCGAGGGCGACGAGCTGACGTACCTCGTGATGCCGGTGCGACTCCCCGCCGCGGTCGGCTGACCTCGGGCGAGGCCCGGCGCGGATGCACCTGGAGTGGGTCGAGCTCCGGGATTTCCGCAACCACCGGCGCACCATGGTCGACGAGGTCCCGGACGGGTTGATCGTGGTGGTCGGCTCCAACGGGGAGGGCAAGACCAACCTGCTCGAGGGGATCTCGTTCCTGTACGCGCTCCGATCGCCGCGAACGTCGACGAACGCACCCCTGGTTCGCGAGGGCGCGGACGCCGCCTACACGCGCGGCGAGTTCGACGGGCTCGGCGGCCGCGCCCTCGTGGAGGTGGAGATCCCCCGGAAGGGAGCCAGCCGCGTGCAGCTCAACGGCAGCCCGGTCCGGCGCAAGCGCGACCTGCGCCGGCAGGTTCGCATCGTCCTGTTCGGGCCGTTCGACCTGCCGGTCGTGATCGGGGACCCCTCCAAGCGCAGGGACTTCATGGACGAGGCGGTGCTCGCCCTGTGGCCGCTGAAGGACGGTCTGTCGACGGCGTTCGACCGGGCGTTGCGCCAGCGGAACCGACTGCTGAAGGAGTGGGACGGCCGAGGCGCCCCGTCCGGCTTGGACGCGTGGGACGAGGAACTCGTCCAGTCGGGCGTGCGGGTGATGGAGGCGCGGGGCGAGGCGGTCGCGGCCCTGGCCGAGCCCGCCTCGACGGAGTTCGAGGCGCTCGCCGGCTACGGGCTGGTGGTGACGTACGCCCCCAACGTGGAGGCGGACGGGTCGATGGAGGAGGCGTTCCGCGCGCAGCTCGCGTCGAGGCGGGCCGACGAGCTCGTCCGGAGGACGTCGCTCGTCGGCCCCCATCGCGACGACCTGGCGCTGGCGGTCCGCGACCTCGGGGCCCGTGCGTTCGGGTCCCACGGCGAGACGTGGGGGGCGGCGCTCTGCCTCCGATCGGGGCTGGCGGCCGCGGTGTCGGAGGAGCTGCGTGAACCGCCGCTCCTGCTGGTGGACGATCCGTTCAGCGCGCTCGACCCGAGCCGGCGGGACCGCGTCGCGGCGCGTCTCGCCGACCGGGGCGGGCAGGTGGTGATCAGCGTCGCGGACGAGGCCGACG
>JBIOTM010000043.1:0-14021 GCA_044865955.1 Actinomycetota bacterium
GGCCGAGAGGCGTCGTTGATCCAGTCCACGTCCTCCGGCTCATTGTCGTCCGGTGAGAACGGGACGCCGCGCTCCAGCTTGTCCGCGAGCGCCAGCACCCGGGCATCCCAGAAGGCGATGTGGCCGAGCACGGCGGCGACCGTCCAGTGCTCGTTCACGGGGGCGCGGAGCTCGTCCTCGTCCAGGCGTTCGACCAGGGCGCGGAGGCGCTCGCGCTCTCGCGTGTTCTCATCGACGTATGAACGATCATCCGACATGTCCCCTGACGATACCGCCGGCGGGTGGGACCTATCCGTTCGGTCGACACCGGCCCAAGGAGCCGACGGGAACAGGCGGTCGGAGCCTAGCCGGACCCCCACGGACCATCCGCGTGGAGGTTTGCCACGACGTGGACCCCATCGTGTGCCTCGAACCGCAGCTGCGTCACCTCGGTGAGATCGCCAGGGATCGCGGCTCCCCAGGTGTCATGTTCGCCGCCGAGGACCGCGGAGCCGAGGGTCAGCTGCTGCCCGTCGCGGGTGACCAGCTGCACCGAGAAGCGCTCCGCATCGCTCACCGGAAGGTCGACGGTCGCGAACAGCCACGAAGGCCGGCCTTCGTATCCGAACACGGTCCCGACGGTTCCGTCCGGACCGCGGAGCGGTGCTGCGACGAAGAACGACCCCTGGCCCTGAGCCAGTACCGCTCGGTAGCCGTCGGCTAGATGCCGGTCACTCGAGGTCGCCAACAACACGGCCCCCGACCCGAGCCCCACGGCGAGCACGAACGACGCTGCGATGGCGAGACCGGCCACCCACCGACGGCGACGCCGGGCGGGCCGGAGCCGGGCGACGGTCCTGGTGGCGAACCCCACCGGGGGCTCGTGAGCCGGCGCGAGGAGCAGCACCTCGTCCACGACCAAGGAGTAGTCAGAGACCAGGCGCCGGCACTCCGAGCAGCTCACCGCGTGCCGCAGGGCCGCGTCGCGCTCTTGCCCATCGGCGATCCCGATCGCCAGGTCCGGTGCGATCTCCCGGACCTGTTCGCAGCTCATCTCACCGCTCATCGCTTACCCCCAACTCGGAGCGGAGCCTCTGCAGGGCCGTCCGCACGCGCGTCTTGACGGTGCCGAGCGGCACGCCGTCGAGCTCACTCACCTCTCGAGCCGTGAAGCCGTAGAAGACCGCGAGCACGAGGGCTCGTCGCTGCTCCTGCGGGATCCTGACCAGCGCCTCGCGCATGGTGTCGGAGACCGGCGCAACCTGACGGTCCCCGTTGGGCGATGGGTCGGGTCCCTCGAGGCCGACCAACACGTCCGGGTCAACCGGATCCACGGGTCGGCTCGGGAGCATGTTGATCGAGACGTTCCGAGCGATCGTCAGCAGCCACGCGGCCACGGTTCCACGCCTCGAGTCGTAGGCAGAGGCGTGCCTCCATGCCCGGACGAACGCCTCCTGCGCCGCTTCCTCGGCGGCGTCGGGGTCCCGCAGGATCGAGAGCGTCATGCCATACAGACGGCCCTGGAACCGATCCACGAACGCGGCGGCGGCGTCCGGATCCCCCGAACCCAACCCCGCGAGCAGGGCCTCATCCGACAGCGCCCACACCACGCGTTCGTCCAACCTTCTTCACCCGAGGTACTACCGGGCGGAGGCTGCCGATGGATCGCGGCCGCGCGATCTCGGGCACGGGGAATCCGTGGGACCCCATGCCCGGTAGTACCTCGGAGGACCGACGGAAAGGAGTCGTCATGGCGCGTGGCAGCGGAGTTCGGTTCTTCGGTGTGGGGCTCATGGCCCTCGCGATGATCGCCGTGGCATGTGGCGGCGGGGCGACCGCAACGGGAGGCGGTGGGAGTGGCCTGTCGGTGCGCATCGTCTCTCCGACGGACGGAGAGTCCGTCTCGGAACCCTTCACGGTGCGGTTGGACGCAAGCGTGCCGCTGGGCGACCCCAGCACGGGAGACCATCACGTCCACCTGTGCTTCGACGGTGCGAGCTGCGACAACGAGTACACGCTCGTCTACGGCGACTCGATCCCCGTCACGGGACTCTCCCCTGGCTCGCACACGATCGAGGCGTCGCTCCGCAACGCCGACCACTCGGACGCGGGTGCCCCGACCGACTCGATCACGGTCAAGGTCTCGGGCACCGGCTCCTCGACGGGACAGGGCTCGAATGGCGGCAGCCCGTCGACGCCGAGTCCCGGCTATGGCTACTAGGCGTCTTCAGCGCTACTCGCGTCGGGTTCGGTTCTTCCACGCGGGCATCTATCTGGCGACGTTGGTGCTCCTGCTGACGGGCTGGTGGCTCCTGCTCGGCGGGGAGGGTTCCCCCAGTCCGCTGGCGCGCCTCTTCGATGTCGCGGACACCCGACTCCATGTCTGGGTCGGCGAGGGGCTCGCCCTCCTGGCCTTGCTGCCCTTCGTGAAGGGTCGGAAGGGGATCGCGACGTTCGTGCGCGAGACCTTCCGCCGGGACCGAGGCGACGCTCGATGGTGGGTGCGGTGGCCGGCGGGCGTGCTCACCGGACGCTTCGGTCGCCACGAGGGCCACTTCGATCCCGGCCAGCGCGTGGCCAACGTGCTCTTGGTCGGCGGTCTCCTCGTGCTCGTGGGGACCGGACTCGGTCTGTCCTTCCTCCACGGCGGTCCACTGTTCGCTCGGCTGGCCAAGGTCCATGTGTGGACGACGTACGCCGTGACCGTGCTGATCGTGGGGCACATCCTGATCGCCCTGGGCATCCTTCCCGGCTATCGGGGCGTGTGGCGGTCGATGCACCTGGGGGGGAAGGTGTCGGAGGAGACGACTCGGCGCGTGTGGCCGGGCTGGACGGAGCGGGCGCTCTCCGGCGCTCCTGGGCCGCCACAGTCCCTCCGGGATCGCGTGGAGGAGGCGCTCACCGAAGAGTGGGGGAGGACGGCGACCGACCGGCCCGAGGACCGGCGTTCGTCGACCTAGCGGCCCTGCGACCGCCTGGGCCGTTCCGGTGGGCTCCCCGATCCGTCGGATGATCGACGACGCGTGCGCCTCGATCGCTGTCAGCTGCCGCTACGCGTGCAGATCCGAAGGGATGTCTCGGCTGGTGATCACCTCGTCCACGACGCCGTATCCCACGGCCTCGTCGGCGGCGAGGACGAAGTCGCGGTCGATGTCCTGGGCGACCCGCTCCAGCGGTTGGCCGGTGTGCTCGGCGATCAGCGCCTCGAGGAGCTTGCGATTGCGGGTGATCTCCGTGGCCTGGATCTCGACGTCGACGGCCCGACCTTCGGCGCCGGCCTGCGGCTGGTGCAGGGTGACGCGCGAGTGCGGGAGCGCGAACCGCTTGCCCTTGGCGCCCGCCAAGAGCAGGATCGCGGCGGCCGAGGCCGCCTGTCCCATGCAGATCGTGGAGACGTCGGGTCGTACGTACTGCATCGTGTCGTAGATCGCGAGCAACGGCGGGACGTCGCCGCCTGGGGAGTTGACGTACAGGCTGATGTCCCGTTCGGGGCTCTCGGCCTCGAGGTGCAACAGCTGCGCCATGATGAGGTTCCCGACGTCGTCGTCGATCGGCGTCCCGAGGAACACGATCCGCTCCGACAGCAACCGCGAGTAGATGTCGAACGCCAGCTCACCCCTGTTGGTCTGCTCGACGACGACGGGAACGGTTCCGTCCTTGACGGTGTTCATCGCTCGCCTCCGGCTGGGTTCGGTCGTGAGGCCCCGGAGATCGACGGGTGCGGCCACCGATCGAGTGCTGACACCCACGCTATCACCCGCCTCCGATACGGATATCACGCATCGCGCAGGCTGGGGTCTCGGGGGTCGAGGGTGGTTGGCATGCGGTGGTACGGTCGGTGTGGCCTCCATCCGATCGCGGAAAGGAGATCCGGCATGCTCCAAGTCACCGACGCAGCAGTCTCCGTGTTGAAGAGCGACATCCTGCACGAGGGTGAACCGCAGCGAGGGGAGCCCGCCACAGCGATCAGGATCAGGCCGGTCGCGCTTGACGACGGGCGTCAGACGCTCACCCTTCAACCCGTGATGGGTCCAGAGCCCGGTGATGCCTCGGCGGAGTCGCCGGACCTGGACGTCTACGTCGCGCCCGAGCTCGCCGGGCCGCTGGATTCCTCGGTCCTGGACGCGCACGAGACGCCCAAGGGACCGGAGATCCTCTTGCGGGAGCAGCCTCAACGAGGGTAGTCACACCGATCAGGGCGACGAGGCCTCGCCGGCGGACCAGCCGGTCACACGATCCACCTCGATCGCGATGACGGTGCCGACGGGCGGCTCGGCTATGTACTGCGAGTACTTGTCGATCAGCGCCATGAGCGCCCTGGTCCGCTCCTCGGGGGACGCGACGACGCGCGCGCGGCCCGTCAGGCGGACCCACCAGAGCGCGGCCCAGTCCTCGTCGTAGCCGTCCACGACGAACTCGATCTCCGGGTTCGCTCGGATGTTCTCGATCCGCTGGATCGCGCCGCGCTTCTTGGGTTTGGCGTCGACCGCCCAATACACACGGAGATCGCTCCCGCTCTCGACCATCGCGAACACGAACGGCACGACGTGGGGGCGCCCATCGGGCCGCACGGTGGCCAGCCTGCCCACCCTGGCCTCCCGGACCCTCGCGATCGCCTCGTCGCGGGTCATCGGCCCCTAGTCTGAACCGCGGCCGTCGGAGAGAGGAGATCCCCGTGCCCAGCTTCGGGCTGCAGATGCCCAGCTTCACCTTCGACGACGTCCCGAACGAGCGGATGTTCGAACGGATCGCGGACACGGCCGTCGCCGCGGAGGATGCGGGGTTCGATTCGTTCTGGGTCATGGACCACTACCACCAGATACCGAGCGTGGGCCCGGACACCGACCCGATGCTCGAGGCGTACACGCTGCTGGCGGGCGTCGCCGCGCGGACCCACCGCATCAAGCTGGGCGCGTTGGTCACGGGGGTGACGTACCGGAACCCGGCGTTCCTGGCCAAGGTGGTCACGACCCTCGACGTCGTCTCGTCGGGCCGGGCGATCCTGGGCATCGGGGCCGCATGGAACGAGGTCGAGTCGCGCGCGTACGGCTACGAGTGGCCGTCGACGGCCGATCGGTTCGAGCGGCTCGAGGACGCGATCCTGATCTGTCGCGGGATGTTCACCCAGGATCGGACCACCCACCACGGCCGTCGACACAGCGTCGACGGAGCGATCAACGTCCCACAGCCTATCCAGCCGGGAGGCCCGAGGATCCTCGTCGGGGGGAGCGGGGAGCGGAAGACCCTCCGGCTGGTGGCGAAGCACGCCGACATGTGGAACGGGTTCGGCGATCCCGCCACGATCCGTCACAAACTGGCAGTCCTCGACGAACACTGCCGTGACGTCGGCCGGGACCGGTCCGGGATCGAGACCACGCGACTGGGGACACCGATCACCGATCCGGCGGTCGTCGAGACGTCGCGCGCGTTCTTCGAAGCGGGTCTCGACGGCATGATCTACGGGGCGCCGACCGGCACGACGCCGGGCCAGGTGGCCGAGGCCGCCCGATCGGTGACGGCTGCGTTCGCCTAGCCCCATCGGATCCGGTCCTCGTCCGTGAGCCTGCGGGTGTCCATCCACTGACTACAGCGGCCTCCCAGGACCGCCGAGAACGACACCATGAAGCCCGTCGCCGACCCGGTCGCGGACGCGTCGCCGACGGCTCGGACGGTGGGCTCCCCAGCTCCGGCCGTCCTGGATGACGCCGGGCGGCCGGCAGGGCGGACGGTACGAGCCGCCCTGCCTGCGACGGCGGTGGGCCTGGTCGCCTTCCTTGCGATCCAGGGCATCCTGGCTGCGTACAACGTCGACGTCCTGCGTGATGCCATCAGCCGCGGTCTGCTCAACGGGTACCCGTCGGTCTTCCTGTCACTCCCGCGGCGCCTCCTCAGCAGCCTGATCGGCGGAGGCATCAGCTACCTCTGCTTCGCCCTGGTCGGAACGGCCATCGCGAGCAGGGGTCGCCGCGTCCTGTTCGTGCTGCCGGCCGCGTGCTTCGTCCTGGTGACGGTCTTCGTGAGCGGCTATCCCCACCAGCCGCAGGCGATCGGCGAGCAGTGGCAGGTCGAATGCTTCTCGCGGAGCCTCACGTGCGCGGGCCCGTGGTTCGCCCATCCGTGGTTCGGATCGCTCCTGGACCTCGCCCTGGTGCTCTTGCCGGGCCTGGTGGTCGCGGTTCGGGTTCACGCGCGCCGAGCGACCGTCGACGTGCCGGCGATCGCCGTGATGCTCGCGACCATCGCCCTCCTGGCCACGGCGGGTTGGACGATCGCAGTGATCGAGGGCTCGCTCGACCTCCGCGCGTTCGTGGCCGTCGGGGCGATGGGGATCGGGCTCGGCACGGCACGGCCGTGGTGGCCATGGCTCCACGTGCTGTTCGCCGCGTTGGTCTCCGGCGCCTTCGTGTGGTTCTGGTTGTCGCTCGTCTTCCCGGATCCGGGGTACTCGACCATCGACTACCTGCCGTACATGGCCGAGGTCGCGTGGCCGATGGTCGTGGTGGGTCTCCTCGCCTCCGGGTGGCAGCCGCTCGCCTGGCTGCTCCGGAGGCTGGACGAGCAGCCGTTCCGCCTCCTCGTGGCGGTGAACCTCCTCAACGTGGTCGACGCGATCATGACCGCGATCGCTGTCGGATCGGGTGGAGCGCTGGAAGCGAATCCGGTGGTCCGCCTCGCCGGGCTGCCGGCGAAGGTGATCGTGGTCGGGATGATCACGTGGCTGCTGTACCGGCGGCGGCCATCGGCGCTCGTGTGGCCCGCGGTGGCGCTCCTGTGGGTCGTCGCGTACCACGTCGGGGGGACCCTCGTGAACGGATGGCGTTGACGGCCCCGTCCGGTGGAGCCGCCTCCATCCATGCGTGGGCCGTCGCCGAGCCGTTGCTAGGCTGGCCCGACATGCCCCCGGATCCTCCCTTCGAAGCGGTGCTCGTCGCAGCCCGCGACGGGGAGGGATGGGCGCTCGCGGAACTCTATCGCGGCACCTATCCGCGCATCCTCCGGTATCTGTTGACGGTCGAGTCCGCGGAGGCGGAGGACGTCGCTTGCGACACGTGGCTCGACATCGTTCGCGGTCTGGATCGTTTCCACGGAGACGAAGCGGGCCTGCGAGCCTTCGCGTTCACCATCGCCCGTCGGCGTCTCGTGGACCTCCGACGGCGACGGGCCCGGAGACGGACCGAGCCACGGGACCCCAAGGACCTGATCCGGGCTGGGCCGACAGGGAACGTCGAGGAGGAGGCGCTCTCGTCGCTCGCAACGGACCGGACCGTCGACCTCATCGTGTCGTCGCTCCCCCCCGAACAGGCGGAGATCGTCCTCCTCCGCGTCATCGGCTCGGTCGATGTCGATGCGGTCGCCAGGATCGTCGGCAGGCGACCGGGCACGGTCCGCGTGCTGCAACACCGCGCGCTCCGCCGGCTGGCCCGGGTCCTCCAGAGGGAGGGTGTAACGCGATGACGACCTGGAGCGATATCCCAGACGAGATGCGGAGACTGCGGCTCGACGAGGACACCCAGGATCGGCTGCTCGCCGGTCGCGTCGACCCCGACGACGCCCCGCCGGGTTTCTCGGAGGTCGCGCATGTACTCGCGGCGGCCGCGTCCGAGGAGCGTGCGGGGCTCGTTCACGAAGCGGAACACGTGGCGCTCGCCATCGGACTGGTCAAGGGCGCGTCGGCCGCATCGACACCGTCACCCGGGAGGTCGAGGACGATGAGGTCGTGGAGTCGTCGCGTCAAGATCGGAGGTCTCGTCCTTGTCGGAGCGCTGGCCGGCTCCACGGGGCTCGCCGCGGCGGGGGTGCTTCCCGACGCCGCCCAGGACGCGTTCTCCGACGTGTTGGAGCGGGTCGGCATCACGGTCCCGGCGAGCGAAGACCACCCCGCCAGCACGGGAGAGGAGATCTCAGAGATCGCGACCACGACCGAGTCGACCGGCGTCGAGAAGGGCGCCGAGATCTCGTCCGTGGCCAGCGGCGGCATGAGCCAGGCCGGGCAGCACGGCTCGGCGGTCGAGGGCGCCGGCGTCGAAGGTTCCGGCGCCGCGGAGACCGCCAGCGCCGGTGGGAGGAGCACCGCCGAGGACGCGAGCCAGGGTCGGAGCGGCGCGGGCTCCGGGAACGCCTCGGTGGCTCCATCGGCCCCCGCATCACCGCCGACGTAGCGCTCCGCACCCCGGTCCCGGAGGCGTTCGCCCGCCTCGCGGAAGGCAGACGCTCGCAGGTCCGCCGCCATCGCGGTGGGATGATGAAGGCGTCCCGGATCGACCTCCGCCGATGAACGACGACCACGTGCGCCCGTTCGCGATCGCCGCGGTGACGACGGCGATCGCCGAAGCCCTGAGCTTCGCCTTCGGGATGACCTGGGAGATCCTGTGGGCGTTGGTGCTCGGGTTCGCGCTGTCGGCCGTCGTCCAGGCCGTCGTGTCGAAGGAGGAGATCTCGCGTCTCCTGCCCGACGATTCGCCGCGTTCGATCGCCATCGCCTGCGGCCTCGGCGCCGCGTCGTCGTCCTGCTCGTACGCGGCGGTGGCGCTCGCCCGGTCCCTGTTCCGGCAGGGCGCGAACTTCACGGCCGCGATGGCGTTCGAGTTCGCGTCGACGAACCTCGTGATCGAGCTCGGCATCATCCTGTGGCTGTTGCTCGGCTGGCAGTTCACCCTGGCCGAGTTCGTCGGCGGTCCGATCATGATCGCGATCCTCGCCGTCCTGTTCCGCGTGACCCTGAGGGAGCCGCTCATCGAACAGGCCCGTGCCCAGGCCGACCGCGGGCTCGTCGGGGCGATGGAGGGGCACGCCGCGATGGACATGTCGGTCAGCGGGGGATCGCTCGCGTCCCGGATCGCGTCCGATCGCGGGTTCACGGCGATCAGCCACTCCTTCGTGATGGACTGCGCGGCGATCTGGAAGGACATCGCGGGCGGCCTGCTGATCGCCGGGGCGCTCGCCGCGTGGGTCCCGGAGAGCTTCTGGCAGAGCTTCTTCCTCGTCGACCATCCCATCCTGGCGAAGATCTGGGGTCCGCTGATCGGGCCGCTCGTAGCGGTGATCTCGTTCGTCTGCTCGATCGGGAACGCGCCGCTCGCGGCGGTGCTGTGGAACGGCGGGATCAGCTTCGGGGGCGTGGCGTCGTTCATCTACGCGGACCTCATCGTGCTCCCGATCCTGAACATCTACCGGAAGTACTACGGCAGGAAGATGACGATGTACCTGCTGGTCACCTTCTATGCGGCGATGGTGGCCGCGGGTCTGGTCGTCGAGATCCTCTTCGGCGTCCTCGGGTTGGTCCCCGACGTGCGGGACGCCAAGGTGGTGGAGGCGACCGTCTCGTGGAACTACACGACGTTCCTGAACATCGTGTTCATCCTGCTGGCCGCCGCCCTCGTGGTCAGGTTCCTCCGCACGGGCGGGCCGGCGATGTTGCGGATGATGGACGTGGCTTCGGAGGGTCCGCCCGAACACGACCCTGCGGAGATGGCCCATGCCGAACACGGCGCCGCCGGCCACGGACCCGTGGAAGCCCTCTACGTGTGTCCGATGCACCCCGAGGTGCGGTCCTCGAGCCGCGGCAGCTGCCCGAGATGCGGCATGTCCCTGGTGCCGGCCGCGTAGGGCACTGGGCGGACAGGGAAGGCTTCGAGCACGTCGACGGGTGTCCCCGCAACCACCCCCAACTACGTAGGAAAACTCACCACGTCGCAGGGCGTCCCCGCCGCGCTCGCGGGGTATCCAAGGGGGAGCGATCTTCCCCGTTCCGAACAGGGAGGGATGGATGCTGCGCTGGAGGGACCGCCGGCTCCGGATGGCTTGGGCCGTAGCGACGATCGTCTTCATCGGTTCTTCTTCCCCGCTGGCCGCCTTCGGTGAGGAGATCACGGACCCCCTCCTCGACACGACGGTGACGGATCCGGTCGACACGACGGTGGACCCCGTCACCGAGACGACGGTGGACCCGGTCGATCAGACGATCGAGGACGGCACCGACGCGGTCTCCGATACGACTTCCGATGCGACCACTGTCGAGGGAGACACGTCTCTCAGCTCCACGGACGTGGCGACGGACGACGGCGCCGTGCTCACCGACCCCTCCCCGAGTCCGGACTCGACCGGAGACACGGTGATCGGCACGACCGATACCTCAGTGGTCGAGGATCTGGCGCCTTCGGACACGACACCCGTCACGTACCTCGACACCACGACCGACGACGCCGCGGTCACCACCACCGCCTCGTCCCCCGTCTTCCTCGTCGAGGAGAGCGGCACTCCATCCGCCGTGTCGGCGCAGGACCTTCCGTGGAAGCTCCAGGATGGATCGGTGGGGGCTCCCGTGGCCGCCGAGAGCCGCCATGGCGACGTGGCGGCCATGCTGGCGGACACGCAGAACGCCGAGGTGCGGGGGAGCGCCCAGGGGAAGGCACCGGTCGTGGACACCGAAGCTCCCGGCCTCTGCCCCGGTGCGGGTGGACTCGTGTGCGCCCTTGCGCTCGGGACCGACGACCCCGGTTCGCTGACGACATCCGTGTCGTCCATCCTCCACCAGCTCGCCTTCACGGGCTCAGACGCCCTCGCCCTCGTCAAGGTCTGCCTCATGCTGGCCGCCGCGGGGGCGGTGGCCCTCCGCATCGGCAGGCGCTCACCGGTCGGATCCTTCGCCGGCATGGCGATGGTCCGGGCGTTCAGGGGTTGGTTCGGTCCTTCGACCGAGATGTGACGGCCGTCAGCCCCGGAGCGACTCGAGGACCTCCCCGAGCCGACGGATCGATCCGTCCGTGATGGGGTCGGCGACCACGATCACCTCATCGGCGCCCGCATCGACCATGGCTCGCAGGCCGTCGGCGATCTCGACCGGCGAGCCCCGCAGCGGGGTTACGCCTTCCTCGTCGGGCCGTTCGGCCGCATCGCCCAGCCGGACCAGCACGCACGCGCTCCGCTCCAGCGTCGCGGGATCGCGGCCCGCCCGTTCGCACGCTGCGTCGATGTCTCGCTGCTTGGCGCGGAACCCCTCCGGAACGTTGCCGTACCAGTCGTACCACGTGTTCCACGTCTCGACGTGGGGGAGCGTGGCGGCGAGCACCCGCTCGCCCGAGGAGCCCACCATCATCGGGGGACGGACCTCCGGCCGGGGAAGGAGCACCGCATCCTTCACCGAGTGCCACCGGCCCTCGTAGGTGACGCGCTCGCCGGCCAGCAGCCGACGCACGATCCCGAAGGCTTCTTCGAACCGGGACGCCCGGTGGTCGAAGGGGATCCCGAACGCGTCGAACTCCGCGCGGTTCCAGCCCGCGCCGACGCCGACCGTGAGCCGTCCGCCACTCACCTCGTCGACGGTCGCGACCGTCTTCGCGAGCACCGCCGGGCTGTGGAAGTTCAGGCAGGCCACCAGCGGTCCGAGCCGAACGCGCTCGGTGACGGAGGCTAGGCCCGCGAGGAGGGTCCAGGCCTCCCAGGGTCCCCGCTCGGGCCTCCCGTCTCCCCGGTAGAGGTGGTGGTCGCCGACCCAGATCGAGTCGAAGCCGACCTCCTCGGCCGCTCGTGCCATCGCGGCGTATCCGGGCCACCTGACGACCCGCTCGACCTCGGGGAGCTGGATGCCGAAGCGGGACGCCGTCGCCATCGGTGGCAGTGTAGGGGGCCCTCGTTCCCTCGTTCCTCGCCGCCTCGCCGAGGACGGCGCGATGGTCAGCCGACGGCCGGAGCCGGAGGCATCGGTGGCACGGCCGGCATCGGTGTGATCCTCGTACCGGTGCGGATGGTCAGGGCCAGCACCCCGAGTCCCCACGCGCTCGCGGCGAGCCACACGAGCCCGGCGATGAACGGGATCAGCGCGAGGACGCGGACGATCGCCAATCCCACCAGGAACACCACGTACCGCGACCGCGGCGGCTTCATGACGGATCCCCCAACCGCGACCGCCGCCACGGTGTACCCGAGCGTGTAGATCAGCGCGAGGCCGAGCAACACGAAGATCCCGAGGGGGATCCCCACCACGCTGACCAGCAGGATGACCGCCGACACCGGGAGCAGGAAGAACAGGCCGGCGCCCCATCCGATCGAAGCTCCCCTCCGCGACGACACCGCCGTCCGAACGGACTCGCTCATGCGCGGTGCGAACGCCAGCAGCAGGAGCCCGAGGATCAGGACGGAGACCGAGTAGCCGACCCACCACGCGAACCGACCGGCCACCGCGATGTCCTTGACGTCGAACCTGGTCACGACGCTCCGCCGTTCGCCGCGGACCGTGGCGCCCTCCTCCACCTCGGCCCGGCCGGACGTCACCAGGTCGCCGCCGATCCTCGCTCCGGCGTGGACCACCACGTCGCCGTTCACCACGACGACGTCGTCCCGCACGGTGCCCGAGATGTCGGCGTCGCCGTTCAGGACGAAGAGGGACTCGCGGACGGTCCCGTCGACCACCGCGGAGCCGTTGAAGATGGCGGCGGAGTCGACGGTCTCGTCGCTCGCGATCTCGAGCGTGCCCGTGAGCACGATCTGATCGTCGTCGCCGAAGCTCCGATCCCGAGCCCTCGCCGTGGCGGGCACGGTCAGCAGCAGCGACAGCGCGAGGCCGGCGCCGGCGGTCGTGACGCAACGGAACGAACGCGATCTCGATCTGGACGTCATCGTTCCCCTCGGACGTGGCGCGACGCGGCCGACTGTACGGAGCTTCTCCCGCGGGCGCAAACTCCCTCCGGGCGGCGACTGCGATAGGATCCTCGGACCGGATCCCCACCCACTCCCGGGGAACCGAAGGACCCTGGTAGGGCGTACATAGGGTCGGACCGGGAGGAGGGTTCGCTGGCGGGGCGACACGAGAGGCGGCGCCGGAAGGCCGGCGGCCCGCTGTGGCGCAAGGCGCCGTTGGCGCTGCTCCGCTACCCGGGCCTGCTGGCATCCGTCGTGGTGGGCGTGCTCCTGCTGTCGCTCGTGGCCGCGGCGTACCCTCTGTTCCTGTCCCGGTCGGACGGGGATCTACTGGGAGCCAGGATCGCCGACCCGACGATCGAACGGTTCGGCGCGGGGATGTTCTACGGCCGAACCAACATCCCGTTCAGGGCGCGCACCCGGGGCGGAAGCACGTTCGTCGAGCGGATCGACCGGGTTCTGACCCGGATCGCCGACGACGGGCCGTACCTGGATGCGCCGATCCGGTTCATGCTCGGGCCAACCGTCAGGGTCACGCTCCCAGGGGGCCGCGATGCGGCGAGCGGACCCGTCCAGGGTGCGCTGTTCGTCGGGACGGACGCGGTCGACCACGTCGACATCACCAGCGGGTCCCCATGGGGGGCGGTCTTCCCGGACCTCGTGACCGGTCCACTCGAGATCGAACCCGGCGATCTTGTCGAGTTGCATGGGGAAGGCGAGCGATCGGTGTCGATCCGCGTGGGATCGGTGTACGACAGCCTCTACGACGAGCCGCGCTCCGGCTACTGGTCTCCATGGAGTGAGCAGATCTATCGGCAATGCCCTGATTGCTCGGCGCCGCCCCAATTCATCTTCGTCGAACCGAAGGAGCTCCCCGATCTGAGTCGAGCCCTGGGCTATGTCGACGCCGACTACGGTTGGACGATCCCGGTGCAGAATGGGCCTCTCACCTTCGACGATGCGCGCCAGATCGATGACTACGCCGAGACCATCCTTCGGCAGGCGACCCGTCGAGGAACCGACATCGGTCACGTGCTCGAGTGCTGCGGGACGACGTACGGGCAGGGCTTCTTCTTCGGGCGACGAGACATCGAGTTCCGTTCGGCGATGCCGCTCGTCCTTCACGAGGTCGAACGGAGGGCCGCGGGCGTCGAGGGCCCGTTGCGGCTGCTCCTGATCGCCGGTTTGGGCGTGGCCGCCGCCGTGGTGGCCGCGGCCGCGGCGTTCGCGGTCGCCGGACGGCGCACCGAGGCCGCGCTCCTCCACGCGCGGGGCTGGGGTCCCGGGCGGTTCGCGCTCCGGTCGACGATCGAGGCGGCGCTCCCGACCGTGTTCGGAGCCGCGTTGGGCCTGGGCCTCGGTTGGTGGCTGGTCGAGACGTTCGGGCCGGCGGCGCCGGCGGCCGG
>JBIOTM010000044.1:0-14106 GCA_044865955.1 Actinomycetota bacterium
AGGTCCGGGCGGGCGTGCACACCGGGGAGGTCGAGACGATCGATCAGAAGGTGGGTGGGATAGCCGTGGTGATCGGAGCCCGCGTCGGCGCGTCGGCCGGACCGTCGGAGGTGCTCGTCTCCCAGACGGTGAAGGACCTGGTCGCGGGCAGCGGGCTCGCGTTCGAGGACGCCGGCGAGCACGAGCTGAAGGGCGTGCCGGACCGCTGGCGCCTCTATCGCGTGGGGGGCTAGGAAGCCGCTGGTCGGGCGGGCCATAATCGCGCATGGCCGAGGGGGTGGCCCAAGTCGAGGGCGGCGTGCGTGCGGGTGACGCCCACATCCGGACCTTCTTGATCGCCGACGTCCGCGGGTACACGCTCTTCACCCAGGAGCGCGGCGACGAGGCCGCCGCCAAGCTCGCCGGCAAGTTCGCCGACGTCGCGCGTGAAGGCGTCGAGGCCCGCGCCGGGACCGTCGTGGAACTCCGAGGCGACGAGGCCCTCGCGGTGTTCGACTCCGCCCGCCAGGCGATCCGGGCGTCGATCGAGCTGCAGCGGCGGTTCGTGGACGAGACGATCGCGGACCCGACGCTCCCGCTCGCGGTCGGGATCGGGCTCGACGCCGGCGAGGCTGTGCCCGTCGACGGCGGCTTCCGCGGCGGCGCGCTGAACCTCGCCGCCCGGCTCTGCGGGATCGCCGGGCCGGCCGAGATCCTGGCGAGCCCGGCCGTCACGCACCTCGCCCGGAAGGTGGACGGCGTCGCCTACGTCGATCGAGGGCCAGTCCACCTCAAGGGCATCGAGGAGCCCGTGCACGTGATCCGGCTCCGCGCCGAGGCCGACGACGCCGCGGACGACATCGCCTTCCGACGATCGCTGGGGTCGTCGGCCGTCCGCATCGCCCCCGCCGTCCCCCGCGCGATGGCGCCGAACCCCTACAAGGGCCTGCGTGCGTTCGAGGAGGGGGACGCGCCCGACTTCTTCGGACGCGAGGAGCTCGTCGAGCAGCTCGTCGAACGCGTGGGCGGGACGCGCTTCCTCGCCGTGGTCGGACCGAGCGGCAGCGGCAAGTCGTCCGTCGTGCGCGCCGGTCTGATCCCGGCCCTCCGGCGCGGCGCGACCACCGGCTCGGACCGGTGGCGGATCGTCGACATGTTCCCCGGCGCGCGCCCACTCGACGGGCTCGAGGCCGCCCTCCTTCGCGCCGCGCCGGACCCCCCGCCGAGCCTGATCGATCAGCTCGAACGCGACGACCACGGTCTCCACCGCGCGGTCCTCCGTCTGCTGCCCGCCGACGGCTCCGATCTCCTCCTCGTGATCGACCAGTTCGAGGAGGTGTTCACACTCGTCGAGGACGAGGACGTGAGGGCGCACTTCCTCGGCAGCATCGAGGCGGCGGTGACCGATCCGCACAGCCGGCTGCGCGTCGTCGCGACACTGCGCGCGGACTTCTACGACCGCCCGCTGCTGTACCGTGGGTTCGCCGAGCTCTTCCGCTCCCAGGTCGAGGCGGTGATCCCGCTCTCACTCGAGGAGCTCGAACGCGCGATCTCCGGGCCGGCGGAGCGCGTCGACGTCTCGTTGGAGCCCGGCCTCGTCGGCACGATGCTCGCGGACGTCGCGGAGGAGCCCGGCGCCCTCCCGCTGATGGAGTACGCGCTCACCGAGCTCTTCGACCGTCGCGACGGTCGCGTGCTGACCCTCGACACGTACGGCGAGATCGGCGGCGTGTCCGGCGCGCTCGGGCGCAGGGCCGAGGAGCTCCACGGCGACCTCGACGAGGACGGGAAGGAGGCCGCGCGACAGCTGTTCCTGCGGCTCGTCGCCCTCGGCGAAGGCACCGAGGACACGCGCCGACGGGTCCCGCGGTCGGAGATCGCGTCGCTCGACGTCGACCAGCAGGCGATGGCGAACGTGATCGACACGTTCGGATCCTCGCGCCTGCTCTCGTTCGACCGCGACGCTCGCACCGGCGCCCCGACGATCGAGCTGGCGCACGAGGCGATCCTCACGGCGTGGCCGCGCCTCCACCGATGGATCGACGCCGCACGCGAGGACCTCCGAACGGAGCGCCGGCTCTCCGCGGCGGCCCGCGAATGGGTCGAGTCGGACCGAGATCCGTCGTTCCTCCTGTCCGGATCCCGTCTGGACCAGATCGAGACGTGGCGGGCCGGATCGGAGCTCGCCCTCACCCCGGAAGAGCGCGGCTTCCTCGACGCCTCGCTCGAGGAGCGCGAGCGCCGCCGCGCCGACGAAGAAGTACGGGAAGCGCGGGAGCGGGAGCTCGAGCGCCGGTCCTACCGGCGTCTCCGCGCGTTGGTCGCCGTCCTCGCTGTCGCAGCGCTGGTCGCGATGGGCCTGACGGTGTTCGCCACGGGGCAGAGCGGACGGGCGGAGCGGGAAGAGCGGTTCGCCACCGCCCGTGAGCTGGCCGCGGCGTCGGTCGCGAACCTCGATGTCGACCCGGAGCGCAGCATCCTCCTGGCGCTGGAGGCGATCGACACGACGCGCTCGGCCGACGGCCGGGTCCTTCCCGAGGCTATCGAGGCGCTGCACCGGGCGGTCAGCACCTCGCGGATCGAACTCTCCGTCCGCGGTCTGGGCGGCGCCGTCGATTGGAGTCCGAAGGGCGTGTTCGTCACCGAAGGACCCGAGGAGGAGGGGCTCGTCGACATCCGCGACACGACGACCGGCGACCGCGTGCGCCCGCCGTTCGAGGGCGACACCGTCGACATCAGCGACGTCGCCTTCTCCCCGGACGGCTCGATGCTCGCGACGGCCGGTGACAGTGGGGCGTTGAACGTCTGGGACCCGGTCAGCGGCGAGCTGCTCTCCAGCACGTCGATGGGCGAGAGCAGTGCCTTCGGCGTCTCGTGGAGCGCCGACGGGTCCCGTGTCTCCGCCGCCTGGCCCAACACGGAAACGGTGAATATCGTGGAGCCGTCGACCGGCAGGGTGATCCGGGAGTTCGGCGGGATCGACGCAGTGCCCCTCGACACGGCGCTCAGTCCCGACGGCCGATCGGTCGCCGTCGCCGTCGGCGATGCCCCGGAGGCGTCGATCTTCGACGTCGACTCCGGCGAGCTCCGGTTCCGGCTCCGCGGGCACCTCTATCCGATCACCTCGATCGCATGGAGCCCGGACGGCCGGCGGATCGCCACCGGCGCCAACGACGCCGCCGTCCGGATCTGGGACGGTGAGACTGGTCGCCTCGAGATCGAGCTGCTCGGTCACGTCGGGCCGCTCATCTCGGTCGACTGGAGCCCGGACGGCTCGCGACTGCTTACGGCGGGGACGGACGGCACGGCGAGGGTCTGGGAAGTCGGGGAGGCGGGAGCCCGGGAGCTGATGTCGGTCTCCGGGCAGGACACGAGGTCTGGGGTCGCGGCGGCGTTCTCACCGGATGGCAACCACGTGGTCACCGGGGATTTCGCGATCACGGCGGCGAAGGTCTGGGACGTGAGCGTCGCGGGCGACGCCGAGTGGGCGAACCTGGAGACCGACCACCGCGCCCCGGTCGATGTCATGTTCCTCGCCGACGGGACGGTGGCCGCGCCGATCGATCGAGGGTCGGTGGCCGTCTGGGACCTCGGAAACGGACGCGGCATCCGGACGATCGGTCCCGGGAGCGGGACCGAGCCGGTCGTGCGGATGGCGGTCGACCGGGACGCGACCCGCCTCGCGACGATCAGGAACTTCTCCCTCGCCGCGAGCGTGTGGGACCCGCGGACCGGCGACCTCGTGTTCGAGGTCCAGCCGGGAGGCCCGCTATCCAACGTCGACGTGAGCCGCGACGGCGACCGAGTGCTCGTCACGAGCTACGACGGCGGAACGACGACCATCCTCGACGCGACGGGACGGGAGATCCGGAGGCTCCACGAGGGAGAGGTCTTCAGCGTCGAGACTGGGGTCTTCAGCCAGGACGGACGTCTGATCGCGACGGCCCTGCGGCATCGCAACCCGCTCGCGTCGAGTGTGAGCCTGTGGGATTGGGATCGAGAGGCTCCCGAGAAGCGGACGATCGAGACGGGGGGAGGTGGGGTCGCGCTCGCGTTCGATCCGTCGGGCTCGATGCTCGCATTCGGTCGCGACGACGGCTTCGTCGAGTTGTACGACGTCGACAGCCTCGAGCGTCTCCATCGGTTCCCGGCGCACGAGGGTTCCGTCTGGGCGGTGGCCTACAGCCCGAGCGGCGACCTGATCGCGACGGGCGGCAACGACGGAACGGTCCGGCTCTTCGACGACGAGGGGAAGCAGCTCTTGGTCCTCCGGGGGCACCGATTGCCGGTCTCCGGGATCAGCTTCAGCCCGGACGGCACTCGGCTGGCGTCGGCGAGTCCCGACGGCGTCGTGCGCGTGTGGGCACTGAACCTCGACGACCTGATCCGGATCGCCAGGAAGCAGGTCACGAGGGAGCTCTCCGACGACGAGTGCCGCCAGTACCTGCACCTCGAGGAAGGGTGCGGGTGAGTGTTGCCATCACCGTGCTTCTGTCGCACCATGGGCGCACGAGAGGAAGGAGGTGGTCCTACTTGCATAGACAGCAGGAGACCCTCGAGGTGACTGGCTGCTGAGCCGTCCCTCCCGGGTTGGGGCCGACCGCCCCTCCCGTCTGCCGGAAGCTCGGCAGAATCCAACCAGCTCACCGACCTCGTGGGTTCCGGCCTGGTCTACCGGACGAAGCCTCGATCGAGGCTGAAGTGCTCGTGAGGCGAACGTAGCGACGGGCCGGGCTCCTTCGGAGCCCGGCCCATCCGCCATCGATGGTCTGTGTTTCGGTGGGCCTCAGAAGAAGATCCCGTTCCGCTCCTTCCCCACGGTGGCGAACAGGGTCGCGGTGACTCCGGTCGATGCGTACGTGGCGCCGCCGGAGTCCACCGTCCAGTCCATGGTGGTCCCGGTCGTGACGAAGCGCAGCGCGAAGTCATCGGTGGTGTCCGACACCGAGCCGCTCCCCGTCGCACCACTCCACTCGACGTCGAACGACGCGGTGGCTGGGACCTCCTCCGGTCCTCCCCCGAAGAGCGCATTCTCGACGGTGAAGAAGTCCTGGAGGTCGAGATCGGTGACGTGCATGGAGGCGGCGCCGGATAGACCGTCTGTCTTCACGCTTCCGGATGGGAGCGGCGCCGTCCAGAACAGACCGCTGGGGGCGATCCCGGGATTGAAATCGTGGATCTGGTCCGTGCCAACTGACACGGGGAACAGATCGATTCACACGAAGCCGAACGAGCCCTGACGACGCAGGCCGTCGGTGCCGACGAACAGGCCTTTCATGAACCTCATGTCGGCTTCCCACACGCCCGAGGACACGCCGTCGGTCGGGTCCCCCGTCGCGCTCCACGTCCCCTGCACGACCGAGACTCCGACGGACCCGTTGAAGTCCGTGATGGTGGAGGGCTCACTGTCCGCGCCCGGGAGGAAGAGATGGAACACCGGACCCTCAGGGACAGGCTGGATCCCGCCGGGGATCGGCTTCGGCTCCCCGGTGCCGGGCGGCGCGCCCGAGGCCGGCAACTGCCGGAGCAGCCCGGAGCCGAGGGCCAATCCCGCGGCGCCTGCGGAGCCGCGCAGGAAGGTCCTCCGGGACAGCTCGTGGCCGTGCAACAGGTGTCGACCCCCTGGTGAGCGGATCCGGGAGATCGGACGGGGCGAGATCGTGTCCGGGAAGCGCATCGCTTCCTCCTTCCCCCAGGCCCCGACGGGCCCACGTGCCGATGGACCGCGGGTCTGAACCCTCGATGCTACGCGGCCGCTGCGAAAAGGTGAAGGGCGGCGGAACCCCTGCGTTCACTGCACCCCCGGCGTCGGTTCGGATCAGGAGGACCAGTCGGGCTTCGGCTTGGGTTCTTGGCTGAGCAGGTCGACACATGCCGGTCGTACCTACCAGGAGATGGGTGCTTTCGCCCCCGATCTGAGGCGGACACCCCCTATCCAGGGGGGAAGCCATGGGTCCATCCTCGGGAGTCATGGGACGCGAGACGGACATCGACGCACCAGGGGCGACCGGGAGAGCGCTGCTCCTCATCACGGCGAGCTTCCGCTGCCGGCGGCAGCTTCCGCTGATCGTCGGGGCCTCCCCGGATCTCTCCGCGAGGTCTGATGGCACGGCGGCCGTCGCTCTCGCGCGCGATCGCGTTCGTGCCAGCCGGGTTCGCGCTCCTCCTGCCGTTCCTCGGGCCGCTTCTCGCGTGGCTGTCGCCGTGGCTCGCCCGAGCGCGTCGCGATCGCCTGTGGCCTCGGTCCAGCCGGAGGACCACGATGCTGGCCGCGATCGCCGTGCCGGTGGGGATCCTCGTATCGCTGATCCTCTTCCCCTACGCCGCGTTCCTGCTGATTCCGCTGTGCGCTCCGTCGAACATCCTGGGGTGGCTGCTCCCGAGCGCGATCGCGATCGTCGCGTACGCGGTCGGGTGCGTCGCGAGCCTGCGACGCGGCTCGCCGTGGCTGTGGCCGATCGGAGCCGTGGCCGCCGTCGCCGCCTTCTCCGTCTCCTCGCTGGCCCTGGTCGCCGCGGGGGTGGAGTACGTCTGTTGAACACGAGATGAGGCTGACCACCCGTCGCCGGATCGCAGGGACGGCGTCGAGGGTGGTTCGTCGAAGGGAGAGGATCATGTACCTCCGAGGTTCCGAACGGAGGATCACCGGGACATCCAGTTCACGCCGGTGGCTGGGCGCGCTGCTGGCCGGCGCGCTCGCAGCGGTCCTGCTCCCGATCCCGCCGGCGGCGATGGCTGCGGTGGACCTCACGATGTTCTCCGTGGATAGCCAGCCCGCGTCCGGGGTGGGCGGGGGGAGGTCGCTCGTCTTCACGCCGGCGAACGCCAGCATCTTCGCGAGCGCCCTGGTCGACGGCGGGGTCCGCATGATCGCCTCGAACGCCGAGCACTCGTTCTGGGCCGACATCACGTCACCGACCGGTCAGTCGCTCGCCGTCGGCACGTATCCGACGTCGAGGTTCGCGACGGCCTCGACGGCGGGGATGGACATCACGGGGGACGGCGTCGGCTGCAACACGACGGTCGGCACCATCACGATCCACGAGCTCTCCTTCCTGAGCGAGCCCGAGCCCGCCGTGGAGCGGTTCGCCGCGACCTACGAGAACTCGTGCGACGGCACCTCACCGCCGTACTTCGGCGAGCTGCGGTTCGCCTCGATGATCGACGCCCGGGCGGCAACGAGCGATCCGTTCAATATGGACCTGGGGGAACGGGTGGTGGGGGCGACGACGACGGCGGCGGTCCCGTTCTCGGTCACGAACGCCGGGACGCTCGATCTCGCGATGGGGTCTGTCAGCTTCTCCGGGGACGACCCGGCCGACTTCGGCGTGACCGAGGACCTGTGCTCCCATACGACGCTCGCCCCGGGCTCCGGCTGCACGTTGGGCGTGACCTTCACCCCGATCTCCGAGGGCATCAAGCGAGCGGTCCTGCACGTGGGCGACGACACCGCCCGGGGCGACCGCACCCTCGTGCTCACGGGGATCGGGTTCGAGCATCCGACGGCCGTCGGGCTGCGCGTGTCGGCGTCCGAGGTCCGCTTCGGCGGCTCCGTCCGGGTCACCGCGCACCTACGCGATGCCGAAGAGTCCACGAGCAAGGAGCTGTCGATCTTCGCCAAGCCCGCCGGTGGCACGTACGGCCTGATCGGCACCGGTGTCGTCGACGCCGCCGGGGACCTGTCGGTGAACGTGACGATGAGGGAGAAGACGACCTTCGTCGCGAAGTTCCTCGGGGATGACGTCTTCTCGCTCACCATCAGCGCGACCAGGACGGTGAACGTCGTTCCGATCGTCACGGGCTCGATGATCGGTGAGTACGGGCGGTCGGGCGCGTACGCGCTCTACCACTACACCCGGAAGTGTCCCGGCGACGGCCGCGGATGCCCCACCTACACGACGAAGGTCGTTCCGAACCATCGAGGCAAGCCGGTCTGCTTCACCGTGCAGGTGTACGCGAACGGGGCCTGGCGGACGTCGATCTCGTGCTTCAGGCTCCGGCTGAACGCGCAGAGCAAGGCGACCGCATCCTTCGTGTACGGGAACCGCGCAGTGATCGGAGTCCGGGTCCGGGTGCGAGCGACGTTCGAAGGGGATGCCGACCACACGGATGCCGCCTCCCGCTGGTCGTATTTCAAGGTCACCCCGTGAGCGGGCGTTCGAGCGGGGATCGGGAGGCGCCCTCAAGGAAGCGGTGGAAGGATCCGTCGATCCCTGGCGTCGTCGGAGCGGGGGGCGCCGCCCTCTGGTGGGTCGCGCTGCTGGCGACGGTCCCGCTCGGTCTCTGGGGCCCATCGCCGGGCGAGGGGGTCGGTGAGGTGATGTCGACGATCCTGCTCCTCCTGCCGTGGGTGGCCGTGATCGCCGGGATCGTCGCGATCCGGCGGTCCAAGCCCCATCCGGCCGTGCCTACGAACGACCCTCGACCGAGCCGTGGTCGGATCCTGGGATGGATCGGCGTGCTGGCCGGGGGCGTCGCGCCCTTCTTCATGATCTCGTTCGCGTTCGAGCGATACGGTCTCTGAGCGACCGCGACGCCGCGATCGAGCTGCCGCAGTGCTGGCTCGCCGCTGAGCGCCCCCGAGCCGGGTGTGCATCCTCTTCGGGCGGCTCTTGCCCTCTCGAGCACGGTGGATGGGGGAGCTACGCCTCCCCGCGCCGGGGGAGCAGCGGGCACTCGAAGTAGGTGCTGGTGGACTCGAAGGCTGACAGATCGAGGTCCTCGACGGAATCGGCGGTCGGGTCACAGTCCGTGCTCACGTTCAGGTGCCACCGGCCGCCGTTGAAATCCGTGTCCCCCGGGCCGGCATCCGAGATCAGCGGGACGCCGTCCTTGAAGGTCGTCCCATCGGTGCACATGTACAGCTCGTCGAAGTTGCCCAACGCGGGGTCGAAGGTCGCCGGCGTCACGACCCCGGCGAAGAGCTCGCCGTCCACCCACGTCGCCGGCCTCCCGAGCGGTCCCTCCTGGGCGAACGCGAGCTCGGAGGTGCCCACCAGCCCGGCACAGAGGCCGAGCGAAAGAGCGACGATCCGGAGCATCGACATGCCGTCCCTCCTCTCCGACAGGAGAGGCAGCCCTCGCGGTCCCTCCTGCCACACTCCCAGCGAACGAGGCTAGGACGCGCGCCCTTTCGAAAGACTTACGGGAGGCTTACGCGGGCCTTGATTCCTACCTCCGTGGGGCCCAGACCCCTACAGCCAACCGAGGCTCGTTGGCGTGGCGCGACCAGGTGGGCTTATGAGCGGATCTCATGCGGAGCCGACCGCCGCCTTCCTCGGCCGGCCGGGACGGCGCTCCCATGAGTCGGCGAACCGACGCAAGCTGGACTCCTTCCAAACTGGACCCGAGGCGAGCTCGGCGATCGGCGCCGGGAAGCCCTGACGGGTACGCAGCTCGGAGATGCGCTGCTTCGTCACGCCGAGGAGAGCCGCGACTTCCGCGACGCCCAGGTACGCCTCGGTCGGCCTGTTCGACTCGATCTCCTGGTACCGCTCGTCCATGACCTCGAGCCGGCGAACGCCAGCGTGATGGATGCCGGCCTTGTCGAGGACGTTGAGGAAGAGCGCCCGGCCCGTCTGAACCGCGGTGACCTCGGCGTCCTCACCAGCCTGGACCTCCAGCGAGAAGAGGGCACCGACGCCATGGTCCCCGGAATGGACGACCGAGCCGACGGCTCCGAAGTCCACCAAGAGGCTCAGGAGCTCATCGCCCGGGTCAGGGTGGCTCGGCCGATCCGCCCAAACCTCGATGTTCACCGAGTACCACTTCGTCTCCATCAGCGCCTCCCCTTGCCCTCGGGGGCCACTCGAACCCTTGCCGGCGTAGCTCGGCACCGAGGTTCCGGACCGAGCGTCGATCGCCCGGTGTGCCCGAGTAGTGACGATGTCTCTCGTCGGATCTGGCGGTGTGAACCGCCAGTGCCCCGACTTCAGTCGATCCTCCCGCCACCCCTGCCTCTTGAGTCCTTTCCGGATGTCCTTAGAAGTCCATCGACATGCTGAGCCCCTTTCCTGAACGTTGTCAACCATATTCGGCGGGTGTGACAACGTAAGGGGTTCTACCTGGGCAGGAAGGCGATAAGAGCCAGTTGGCGGTTAACCCCCAGGGTGGGGATCACTCGCCACCACACGGTCGGCGATCAGGAGGGCCAGTCGGGCTTCGGCTTCGGCTCCTTGGCCAGGAGGTCGTCCAGTGACCGCTTGCGCTCGCCCTCGGCCTTCGCCATCGCCTCACCGAGCCGATCCGGCGTGGCGTCGTCCGCCGCCTCGAGCATCTCTTCAAGCGACTTCCCGGCGCTTCCCTTCAGCCGGATGCGCAGCGCGGCCAGCACCGCCTCATGCCGCTCCGAGAGCCCCTGGGTGACCTTGATCTCGGTCAGGGCTTCCTCCGCCTTCGCGAGGAGCTGCTCGTCGTCCACGAGCACAGTCTGCCACGACGGGTGCCCGAGACGCCCCGGGTCGAACCGCGTCCGTCAGCCCATCGGTGAGCCGCGCGCGGAGGCACCCCTACGGGAGGACGGTCGTGACCTCCGTATCTCGGTTCGGCGTGGTCGGGTCCGGGGGCGACGTCGCCGTGGCCTCCGCGGTGTTCGAGATCGTTCCCTTCGACGTCGGCTTCACGGAGATCGTGACCGTAACCGTCCCCCCGGCCGCGATGCTCCCGAGGTTGCACGTCACGAGCCGCTTGGCCGGTTTGGCGGTGCACGAGCCCTGGGTCGTGCTCACCGAGCCGAACCCGGCGTTCTTGGGAAGAGTGTCCGTGAGCGTCACCCCGGACGCCACCAGCGGCCCGTCGTTCCTGACCGTGATGGTGTAGGTGAGGGTCTGTCCGACGTGGACCGGGTCGGGTGAGTCCGTCTTGTTCACCACGAGGTCGGCCACCTGCGGGATCAGGCTGAAGTCGAAGCTCCGCGTGGAGTCCGCCTCGGTGTACAGGAAGTCGCTGAACGTCGGGCTGGCGGGCGGCTGGCTCCTGCCGAACGTGAACCCCGTGACGTTGTAGATCGTGTCGGACTTGATCGGCCTGCCGGCGCCGAACCCGCCCTGGATCGGCACCTGGACGGTGATCGTCCGGCTGCCGACGTCGAGACTTCCCGTGGCCTCCACCTCGGCCGGATACAGCGTGATCTTGCACTCCTCCGGGTTCCGGGTGACGCACCCGTTCCCCGGGACTCCCGACTCCGATGCGGCGTCGCCGCTCCCGGCGAAGAACGCCGGGGGTCCACCGGCGGTCGACTCCGCCCCGAGGTAGAAGATCCGATACGCCTCCTCGCCGCCCTCGCCCACGGACAGCGCCTGGAACCGGGTGAGCCACACGCCCGACGTCTCGCCCGGCGGTGGCAGGAGGCTGGCCAGGCTGTTCATCGTCATCTGGACGCGCAGGTCGTCTCCGACCCGGCTCACGCTGACGTTGGTGAAGTCGTACTGGGGCAGGTTGGCGCCGGCTCCACCCGGCGCGTAGTGGGGCACCTGCGCGTCGCCCGTCCGGTCGGCCATGGGGCTCGCCGGCACGACCTGGTTCACGGTCGTTCCGAAGACCGTTGGGCCCCCGAGCTGACGCACCTCGTGGAGGTGGGCGCCGTGGTGCTGGCTGGTCACATCGTCGTAGACGATCCGCGCGGCGCCCGTGTCGGGGTCGAGGGAGAAGCCGAAGTAGTCGGCCATCGTCCGGTCGCCGCCCGTGGCGGCGCAGGTCAGGCCGGCGTTGCAGATCTGCCCGTAGTACATCGGCCGCTCGGTGAACTTCTGCTGGACGAAGCTGGGCGTCGAGCTCGTCGCGTTGGTGATCACCGAGACGTATCCGAACCAAGGGAACTGCGTCGCGGCGATCCGATCGTTGAACCACGACGGCATCTCGTCGGAGTCCGTGTGCGACGGGCTCCCCAGCCAGGCCACGATGAGGCTGCCGTCGTTGCCCGCCTTGGCCCAGACGAACTCGTTCGAGTTCGCGTCGTTGCCGTTGATCTGGATCGCGGGACCCCAGGTGTCGCCGTGGTCGGAGGACGCGGCGTAATACACGTTGTGATCGGACTCGTCGATCCAGACGGCGTATACGTTCCCGCCGGCGTCGGTGGCGAGCGCGGGGAACAGGTCGCCGACCGGCCCGCCGCCCGGTGATGCCGATGCGTTCACGTTCGTGTAGACGATGCCGGTCCGCTGCCCGACGTCGACGTGCCCGCGGGTGATCCTGAGGTGATCGCCCGAGTTGCACGGGTAGTAGAGGAACCGGTCGACGGGGTCGAACCGCGGCTGGCCACACGTGGCGTCCGGTGCGACCGGCGCGGGGCTGCCCGCCGACGAGTCCCGGTACACGAGGCCCCCCGTGGGGTCGAGCGGTCCCCTCGAGCCGGGCGTGGAGAAGATCCGCAGGCCGACGGCGGCCTCGCGGTACGCGATGAACACCGTGTTGTCCCCGGCCCCGGCCGCCCCCATCGTGTGGTTCGTGCCGTTGTCGAGGGCGAACCACTGCCGGTCCACGCCGGGCGTGGGGACGCAGGCCGACGTCTTCCGCCACGAGTTGCCGTTGTCGTTGCTGACGGAGCAGTCGACGTTGACCAGGGCCTCGAGGTCTGCCCAGTAGGCGACGCTCTGGTCGTCGACCACGACGTCGGTGTCGCCCCCACCCGGGGGCGGGTTCGGCCGGAGCCCGACCGGGCTGACCACGTTGAACTGGTCGCCGTTGTCGATCGACCGATGGATCCAGGACTGCTGGGTGGTCGTCCCGAAGGGGCCGGATTCCCAGTGGGCGCTGTTGCCGGGCCCCGGGGGACCGGGATGGATGAAGTTGAGGGGCTCTCCCTCCGTTCGTTGGAGATCGGCGATCGTGGACGGCCCGAACCGGAGGCCGCCGTCGGCACGGAGCGGGTTCGGCGGTCGTCCGCCGTCGACCGACTCGAACACGGCCACACCGTCGGCCCGTGCGTTGCTTACGAGGAAGGGGACGACCCGCACCTCGTAGGTTCCGGAGGCTTCCTCGAGGAACACCGACTCGCTCGTCGTTCCGCCCTGGCCCGACTGATCGACGAGCGATCCGGATCGATAGATGTACATGTCGAAGTCGTCGTCGGTGTCGCCGGTCGCGCTCCAGTCGATCGTGACGCGCGCGCCACCGGTGTGGGTGTTCCAGTAGCTCGGCTCGACGCCCACGGTCAGGAAGAAGTGGTCGCAGACGGCGTTGACCGGATCGGCCGCCGGCGGGCAGCCCGACCCTCCCGTCGCCGGGTCGGCGACCGCGGCCGCCACGTACGTCTGCCCGGTCCACGTCACCCGGGTCCCGCCGGGAGGCCCGATCGTCCCCGACGAGGGCGTGGCGGCGCCCGAGAGACCCGGCGCGGCGATCAGGAGCGCCGCGGCGAGCGCGAGAGCGGCGGCGGCCGAGAGAACCCGTCGACCCGACGCGTGGATGCGGGCACGGTCATGCATGCGGGAGCCTCCTCACGGACGTGGACGTGTGCCCGCGGAGCTCATGCCGTCCGCTCGGTTCGCGTGATCGACTCCCAGGGGATGGGTGCTCTCGGCACAGGACGCTGGCAGGTTACCCAGCCTGCGGTGTCTCAAACCCCCTGGGCTGGAGAAGATGCAGACGGGGTGATGACTGGCCGGATCGCGCTTCGCCTGCGACCGCGTCCGGAGACGGCTGCGTCCGTCAGCCCTCGGCCAGCATCGCGTAGAGCTTCTTCCGCGCCTCGGCCAGGACCTCGGCGGCCTGCTTCCGCTGCGCCTCCGATCCCGTCCTCGCGACCTGCATCGCCGCCGCCGCGAGCTGGAAGCCTGAGTCGCGGAGCTGTCCGAACCCCTCGCCGAGCGGGCCGAACTCCCACGGTTCCTCGCCGCCGCGCTCCCGGCGCTCCTGCAGCTCGGCCCGGCCGGCGTCGTTGATCGTGTAGACGCGCTTGCCATCCTGCTCCTCGCTGGTCACGAGCCCCTCGTCCTCGAGCAGCTGCAGCGTGGGGTAGATCGAGCCGGGGCTCGGCCTCCATGCGCCGCCGCTCCGCTCCTCGAGCTTGCGGATCAGGTCGTAGCCGTGCATCGGCTCGTCCGCGAGCAGGGTGAGCAGGGCCGTTCGAACGTCACCTCGCTTCGCCCGGCGACCGCCGGCCCACGGCGGTCCACCGAACCACGCCCG
>JBIOTM010000045.1:0-11627 GCA_044865955.1 Actinomycetota bacterium
GTCCACCGGCTGGGCGAGCCGGCCCCGTTGCCACTCCTGCTGGCCCAGATCCCCCTCACCGTCCGCCTGCAGCTGCTCGCCCTCCGCTTCGCCGTCGAACGAGGCCAGGATCCCGACACCGTCATCGTGGGGAGCTGGGCGGAGGAACGACTCTGGCGGGTGGGACGCCCGGACGCCTAGGTGTGCTTCCTCGGGACATTGTTCAACACCGTGATCGGCGATCTGCCCGCATGAGCCATGTGAGGGCGATGGTAGTTGTAGTGATGGAGCCAACATTCGAGCGCCTCGGTTCGTGAAGCGTTCGTGCTGTAGAGCCTCGCGTAGGCCCACTCCCACTTCAGGGTCAGGTTGAATCGCTCGACCTTGCCGTTGGTCTGGGGTCGGTAGGGACGGGTCCGGCGATGGCCGACTCCGGCCTCGGCGAGCACCTGGGCGAAGGGCCGGGAGCGATAGCACGCACCGTTGTCGGTGAGCACCCGTTCGATCTTCACCCCGCGGTCTGAGAAGAACCCGATCGCTCTGGTCATGAACGCCGAGGCTGTCTCCTTTCGTTCATCGGCGAGGATCTCCGCGTAGGCCAGGCGCGAGCGGTCATCGACCGCAGCGTGGATGAAGTCGTAACCCGACCCGCGCTTGATGCGTGATCCTGCCATGCGATCGCGTCCGTGCACGTGCCAGCCGCCACCGGCCGGGATCCGTCCCTGCTTCTTGACGTCGACGTGGACGAGCTCCCCCGGGCGTTCGCGTTCGTAGCGGACGACTACCCGTGTGGGCCGGTCCAGGTCCCGCAGGCGGGGAGCGCCGAGGCGGCGCAACACCCGATGCACGGTCGAGGGTGCCTCCCCGAGCGCCCAGCCGATCCGGTGCGGTCCCTCGAGCGTCGCCTGTCGCCGCGACAGGATCGCCGCTTCCCGGCGGACGCTGAGGCGAGCCGGGCTCCTGTGTGGGCGGCTGGAGCGATCGCAGAGCCCTCCATCGCCTTCGGCTGTGAACCGACGGACCCACTTGTAGCCGGTCGCCGGCGAGCACCCCTGGGCCTCTGCGGCCATCGGGACGGTCCAGCCGAGCTCGAGCACACGCTCCACCAGGAGCCGGCGGCCTGCGACGGTGAGCTTCGCCCTAGGATGGGACACGAGAGCCTCCTTGCTGACGGATTAGTCCCTGTCGAGCAGGGAGGCTCTCAGTTCTTGAACAACGTGTTTGGGAACTACACCTAGGCGCCCTCGAGGACGAACCCGCGGATCGACGACAGGACGCGGAGCCCGACGCGGGCGCGGACGATCGTGCCGTGAGTGTCCGTCTCCGTCGACAGGACCTCGGCCTCCCGGTACAGACGCGCCGTGACGTCCTCCCGACCGAACGGGACGAGCAGGGACACCTCCACGGGTGGTCGGGGCAGCCGGCCGGAGAGCCCTTCGAGCAGGCCGTCTGAACCCTCCCCTGTGAGCGCGGAGACGGGGACCGAGCCCGGGAACCGTCGCGCGAGCCTCGCGCGCGAGGAGCCGGCCAGCCGGTCGATCTTGTTCAACACGAGGACCTCCGGGATCCGGCCCGCGCCGATCTCGGCCAGGACCCGCCGGACGGCGTCCACCTGCTGGTCGAGCACGGGTGACGTCGCGTCGGCCACGTGGACGATCAGGTCGGCGAGCGCGACCTCCTCGAGGGTCGAGCGGAACGCCTCGACCAGGTCGTGCGGCAGCTTCCCGACGAACCCGACCGTATCGGAGACGACCGCCCGCCGTCTGCCGGGCAGCTCGATCCGACGGGTCGTCGGATCGAGCGTCGCGAAGAGCTGGTCGGCCACGATCACGTCTGCGCCCGTGAGCCGTTTCATCAGCGTCGACTTGCCCGCGTTCGTGTAGCCGGCGATCGCGATCTGGGGGATGCCCGAGTCCTGCCGCCGCGCGCGCTTCACATCTCGCGTCTTCGCGAGCGACTTGATGTCCCGACGGAGCTTGGCGATGCGCCTGCGGATGTGCTGGCGGTCCACCTCCATCTTCGTCTCGCCCGGACCCCTCGTGCCGATGCCGCCGCCCAGCCTGCTCATCGCCTCCCCCCAGCCGCGGAGCCGTGGGAGGAGGTAGTTGAGCTGGGCCAACTCGACCTGCGCCTTGCCTTCGCGGCTCCGTGCGTGCAACGCGAAGATGTCGAGGATCAGCGCCGTCCGGTCGATCACCTTCACCCCCAGCCGCTCCTCCAGGCTCCGGAGCTGTCCGGGCGTGAGCTCCTGATCGAGGATCACCGACTCGGCGTCGCGGGCATGGACCTCGTGGTGGAGCTCCTCGAGCTTGCCGCGGCCGATGAACGTGCCGGGATCGGGCTCGTGGCGGCTCTGCACGATGCGGGACACGGTGTCGGCGCCCGCGGAATCCGCCAGGGCAGCCAGCTCGTCGAGGTCCTCGTCGCCGATCCCCGGTCCCACGCCGACGAGCACCGCCCGCTCGCGGACCGTCGGCCGCCAGGTCGCGGACAGCGGGGACTCGAGGATGGCTCTCGACGTCCTTCGCGCGCGACGGGATGGATCGCGTTCGGGCATGCTCAGGAGCCGAGCGAGGAGCCGAACTCGCGCAGCATGTCGTTCAGCTGCAGCTTCGAGTCCGTCGACTCGCCGCGGTAGCCGATGATGAGCCCGGCGGGGAGGCCGAAGCTCCCGGCCGGGAAGTCCCGGGGTCGCGAACCCGGGACCACGATCGCGCCCGCGGGCACGCGGCCCCGATGCTCGGCGGGCTCGCCGCCGGTGACGTCGATCACCGGCGTGTTCCCGGTGAGGATCAGGCCGGCTCCGAGGACCGCGCGCGCGCCGACCCGCACGCCCTCGACGACGATGCAACGCGACCCCACGAACGCGCCGTCCTCGACGATCACCGGGCTCGCCTGCACGGGTTCCAGCACCCCCCCGATGCCGACGCCGCCGGAGAGGTGGACGTCGGCGCCGATCTGGGCGCAGGAACCCACGGTGGCCCAGGTGTCCACCATCGTCCCCGGGCCGATCCAGGCGCCGATGTTCACGTAGCTGGGCATGAGGACGACCCCGCGCGAGATGAACGCCCCGTAGCGCGCGGTCGCCGGCGGCACGACGCGGACCCCGGCTCGCTCGTACCCTCGCTTCAGCGGCAACCGGTCGTGGTACTCGAACGGCCCGACCTCCGTCGTCTCCAGCCCCCGGACGCGGAAGTACAGGAGGACGGCCTTCTTCGCCCATTCGTTCACGACCCACGCGTCGCCGTCCGGCTCGGCGACTCGGGCTTCCCCGCGATCGAGCATGGCGACCGCCTCCTCGACCGCTCCGGGATCGAGCCGATCCGGGTCGGCCCAGGATCGGTCGATCCGCTCGGCGATCTGCCGGACGCTCAACGGGACGGCTCCAGGGCTCGATCGATCGACTCGGCGGCGCGCTCGGACTCCTCGATCGTCGGGACCATCGCCATGCGGACGTACCCCTCTCCCCCGGGGCCGAAGAACGAGCCCGGCGCGACGACCACGTCCGCCGCCTCGAGGAGCTCCAGCGACCAGTCCACCGAGGTTCGACCACCGGGAACGGCGACCCACAGGTAGAAGGTGGCGACGCTGCCGGCGACCGCGATCCCTCGCGATGCGAACAGGTCGAGGAAGAGCTTCCGCTTCCGCGCGTACGCGGCCCTGACCTCCTCGACGTGGCCGTCGTCCGACCAGGCTGCGATCGACGCGCGCTGCACGAACTCCTGCGGGGTGACGCCCACCGCCGGCCTGAGGGCGCGGAGCGCCGCGAGCAGGTCCGGATCGCCGGCCAGGAAGCCCGAGCGATAGCCGGTCATGGAGGACCGCTTGCTGAGCGTATTGAACACGAGGACGTTGGTGAGGTCGCCGACCTGGAGGGCGGACGGCGGCGGTTCGCCCTCGAACCAGAGCTCGCTGTACGCCTCGTCGGAGGCGAGGAGCACGTCGTGCGCGCGACATCGTTCCACTGCTTCCTCCAGGAACGAGATCGGCGCCACCGCGCCGGTGGGGTTGTTCGGATAGTTCAGCCAGAGCACCGCCGTCCGGTCCCAGGTCGAGGCGTCCACCGCGTCGAGGTCGGGGAGGAACCCGTTCGCGACGGTCAGCGGCAGGCGCGCCACCTCGCCGCCCGCGAAGCGTGCGCCGCGCTCGGGTATGCCGTACCCGGGCGTCGTCACCGTCACGAGGTGCTTGCCGCCCTCCGGATCGAGGAGCGACTGCGCCAGGCTGAAGATCGGCTCCTTCGAACCGAGCGTCGGCAGCACGTGCGCGTCCGGGTCGAGGTCGGTCCCGAACCGTCGTCCCACCCAGGAGGCGATCGCTCGGCGCAGCTCGGGCAGGCCGGCCGCCCGTGGGTACGACGACGTCGGACCGATCGCGTCCTTCAGGGCGTCCCGGATGAACGCCGGCGTCTCCTCGCGGGGGTCGCCGACGCCGAAGTCGACGAGCGCCCGACCGTCGGCGATCGCGGAGGCCTTCCTCCGGTCGAGCTCCTCGAACGGGTACGGCTCCGAGGCGCGGAGGCCCGGTGACAGGTGGACCATCTCCCTCGTGAGCGTACTGCGCGTCGCCGTGACCCCGGAGGAGGCGATCGACCGGTGGGAGCATCGTCACGACGGCAGCGTCTCCCCGAGCACGGCGGGGTCGACGGTCGTCTCGAACACGCGGGATGCCGGTCCGGTGAGCAGCACGGATCCGCTCGCCCGCCGTTCCACCTCGAGGAGGCCGCCCGGGAACCTGACCGTGCAGGTCGGGCCGACCAACCCGGCCTCGTTCGCGGCCACGGCGACCGCGCAGGCGCCGCTCCCGCACGCCATCGTCTCGCCGCTCCCGCGCTCCCAGACCCGCGCCGCCACGTCGTCGTCGCTCCCCACGTGGGCGAACTCCACGTTGGTCCCTTCGGGGAACCGGTCGTCCCGCTCCAGCGCCGCACCGATGTGGGCGACGTGGTACCGCTCGGGATCGTCGTCGACGAACAGCACCAGATGCGGGTTGCCCATCGAGAGCGCGCTCGCCTCGACGGTGACGTCCCCCCCGAGGTGGAGCGGCTCGTTCAGGAAGGTCTCCCAGGCCGGTCCCCGCATCGGGATCGCCGCCTTCGTGAAATTGGGCTCACCCATGTCCACCGTGACCCGGCCGTCGGGACGCATCTCGACGCGTCGCATCCCCGACCTCGTCGCCACCTCGAGGTCGGCCTCCGTGGCCGCTCCCGTATCGCGGAGGAACACGGCCACGCACCGCAGCCCGTTGCCGCATGTGTCCGCGAGGCTCCCGTCGGCGTTGCGGTAGTCCATGGATGGTCGACCGTCGGGATCGATGGTCACCCGGATCGCGCCGTCGGCGCCCAGGCCGAACCGGCGATCGCAGAGGGCTCGAACCTCCTCCGATGAGAACGGACGCTCGTCATCGGGATCGAGCGCCATCACGAAGTCGTTCCCCGTCGCCTGGTACTTCCAGACGCGCAGCTCGCTCACCCGTCCTCCAGGTGGGCGACGATCCGGTCGACCGCCCCCGCGGCGCCCTCGTCGCCGACGTCGAACCATCGGATGCGCGGGTCGCGCCGGAACCACGCCATCTGGCGCCGGGCGAGGTTCCGGGTCCGCGTGATGGTCCGGCGGACGGCGTCGTCCAGGCCGAGCTCGCCCGTCAGGTGTCGGGCGAGCTCGGCGTACCCGATGGCCTGCGTGGAGGTGAGCCATCCCCCCGCCCCGTCCGCGACGAGCCGCTCCACCTCCTCGAGCCAGCCGGCCTCGAGCATCCGCCGGACGCGCCGCTCGATCCTCGACGTCAGCGCCTCGGGCGTCGGCCGCACGCCCGCCGCTCGCACCCGCTCGGGCGGGTACGCCTCCCACGCCGCCGAGAACTCGCTGAAGGCCCTGCCGCTGATCGCCGCCACCTCGAGCGCACGCACCGTCCGGCGCACGTTCCGCGGCTCGATCCTCGACGCGGCCACCGGATCGAGCTTCGCCAGACGCGAGTACATCCGCTCCGCGCCGAGGACCGCCGCCTGACCTTCGAGCTCGTCCCGCACGTCGGGCTCGGTTCCCGGGAACTCCAGGTCGTCGACGACCGCTCGGTAGTACAGACCGGAGCCGCCGACGAGCAGAGGACGCGGCCCGCGGCCCCGGACGTCGTCGACGGCGCCGCGGGCCGCTGCTTGGAACGCCGCCACGCTGAACGGCTCGCTCGGCTCGACGAGGTCCAGGAGGTGATGCGGCACCCGCGATCGCTGCTCCGGGGTCGGCTTCGCCGTTCCGACGTCCATCCCGCGGTACACCAGCATCGAGTCGATCGAGACGATCTCGGCCCCGAGCACCTCGGCGACCTGGACGGCCGCCTCGGTCTTGCCGGAGGCCGTCGGACCGACCAGCGCGAGCAGCGGCTCCACCCTCAGACCAGCGTGGGCTGCGGCACGACCTCGCCGGACAGGTGGTGCGGGGCCGCATCCGTGATGCGGGCCGTGGCGAACGACCCCGGCCCGAGCTCCTCGGACAGGTGCACGATGCGGTTCGTCCGCGTCCTGGACTGCGTGGACCCGCCGCGGCGGCCGGCTCCTTCGACGAGCACTTCGACCCGACGCCCGACCTGTTCCCGGGCCTTCTCCAGCGAGATCCGCCCCTGGAGATCGACGAGTCGATCGAAGCGCTCCTGGACGACGTCCTTCGGGAGCTGGTCGGGCATCGACGCCGCCCGCGTCCCCGGCCTCGGCGAGTACTGGAACGTATAGGCCGAATCGAACCGGGCGCGCTCCACCACGTCGAGCGTGCCAGCGAAGTCCTCCTCGGTCTCGCCCGGGAACCCCACGATGATGTCCGTGGACACACCGATCTCGGGCATCGCGTCCCGGATCCGTTCGAGCCAACCGAGGTAGCGCTCACGCCGGTACGAGCGCTGCATCGCCTTCAGCACCCGGTCCGAGCCCGACTGCAGCGGGAAGTGGATGTGCTCGCAGACCTTGTCGCTCTCCGACATCGCGTCGATCACGTCCGGCGTGAAGTCGTGGGGATGGGGGGAGGTGAACCGGATCCGTCGGAGCCCGTCGACCTCGTTCACCCTGCGGAGCAGCTCCGCGAACAGAGGCCGGCGCGACGTCCCCGGAACGGTGACGTCGCGCCCGTAGGTGTTGACGTTCTGACCCAGGAGCGTGACCTCGACCACGCCCTGCCGGGCCAGCCCCTGGACCTCCGCCAGGACGTCGCCGATCGCCCGGGAACGCTGCGCGCCCCGGACGAACGGCACGATGCAGAAGGTGCATCCGTTGTCGCAGCCGACCGCGATCGACACCCAGGCACGGAAGGCGTCCTCGCGGGCCGCGGGCAGGGCCGAGGGGAACAGCTCGGTGTACTCGGCCACGTCCATCTGCGCACCCTCCACCTCGGCGCGGCGGAGCAGGTCCAGCAGGTGCGGGAGCGCGTGGGTGCCGACGACCACGTCGACCCAGGGCGCTCGCTCCTGGATGAGACCCTGGTCCTTCTGCGCCAGGCAGCCGGCGACCACGATCCGCAGATCCGGGTTCGACGCCTTCAGGGGCTTCAGGTGCCCGAGGTTGCCGTAGAGCTTGTTGTCGGCGTTCTCGCGGATCGCGCAGGTGTTCAGCACGACGACACGTGCATCCGCGACGTCGTCCGCCGGCGTCAACCCGTCGGCGCGCAGCATCCCCCCGATCCGCTCGGAGTCGTGCTCGTTCATCTGGCACCCGAAGGTGCGGATCACGAATCGACCGTCCACGTCGGTGAGGCTACTCCCCTATCGGGCGTACTCGGTGGCGCGCGTCTCGCGGATCACGGAGATCTTGATCTGGCCGGGGTACTGCAGCTCCTCCTCCACCTGCTTCGCGATGTCGCGCGCGATGGTCTGCGCCTGGAGGTCGTCGATGTCCTCCGGTGTGACCATCACCCGGACCTCCCGGCCCGCCTGCATCGCGAACACCTTCTCGACCCCTTCGTGCGCCGTGCAGATCTCCTCGAGTCGCTCCAGCCGCTTGATGTAGGTCTCGAGCGATTCCCGACGCGCTCCCGGACGGCCGCCGCTGATCGAGTCCGCGATCTGCGCGAGGACCGCGTCGACCGTCCGCTGCTCCACCTCACCGTGGTGGGACTCGATGCAGTGCACGACCTCCGGGCCCTCCTTCAGCCGCCGGGCGATCTCGGCGCCGATGATGGCGTGGGAGCCCTCGACCTCGTGGGTCACGGCCTTGCCGATGTCGTGGAGGAACGCCCCCCGTTTGGCGATCGCCGGGTCCAGGCCGATCTCGGCGGCCAGCGCGCTGGCGATGTGGGCCGACTCGACGAGGTGCTTCAGCACGTTCTGGCCGTAGCTGGTCCGGAACTGAAGCCTTCCGAGGAGCTTGATGAGTTCTGGATGGACGTCGGGCAGTGCGACCGCCGCCACCGCATCCTCGCCCGCCCTCCGGATCTGCTCCTCCAGGTCCCGAACGGAACGCTCGTGGACCTCCTCGATCCTCGCCGGTTGGATCCGCCCGTCCTGGACCAGAGTCTCCAGCGTCATCCGAGCGGCTTCGCGACGGACCGGGTCGAAGCACGAGAGGACGACCGCCTCGGGCGTGTCGTCGATGATGATGTTCACCCCCGTGGCCGCCTCGAAGGCCCGGATGTTCCTCCCCTCCCGACCGATGATCCGCCCCTTCATGTCCTCGCTCGGGAGCGTGAACACGCTGACGCTGGACTCGGCGGTCTGCTCCGACGCCACGCGCTGGATCGCGATCGTGACGATCTTGCGGGCGCGCTCCTCCCCCTCCTCACGGGCCCGCTGCTCGATCTCCCGCACCTGGGCCATCGCGCCGCGCTTCGCCTCGGCGATGATGTGCGCGGTCAGCTCTTCCTTCGCCTCGGCCGAGGTCATCCCTGCGATCCGTTCCAACTGGACCTTGTGCTGCTCGGTCGCCTTCTCGAGCTGCTCCCGAACGAACGTGAGCTTGTCCTCGCGTTCCTTCAGCTCCGCGGTCCGAGCGTCCATCCGCTGCCCTCGTTCCCGCAGGTCGGCCTCGGTCTCGGTGATCCGCCGTTCGAGTCGGGCGACCTCCTCACGGCGGTGCTTGAGGTCCTCTTCGGTCTCGCGCCGCACCCGCGCGGCTTCGTCCTTCGATTCCGTGAGTGCCTGCGCTCGGCTCCGGGCCGCCTCCTCCTCCGCGTCCAGGAGGAGCTTCTTGGCTTGCGACTCCGCCGAACGAGCGTTCGACGCGCCGATCGTGTTCCGGACGACGAATCCCACGGCTGCCCCGGCCACGAGGCCGAGGAGGCCGGCGATGACGGCTTCCATCGTTCCTCCCGATGTCTCGGGAGAGGGGCTTCGGTCCCCGATCCAGTGCGACGGAAGGCTAGTGGAGCCGACCCCTACTTCTGGTGCGTGCGAGGTCGTTCGCGGTCGGGTCGGTATCGAACTCGGTCACTGATGCCCTTCGGTCGTTGTCTGATGGATCCGGGAGATCGATTCCTCTCGTTTCCCCGGATGCTACGGCCGCAGCCGGCGAGACACAAGGCCGCTCGTCGTCCTGGAAGGGGAGCTCGAGCGCCTTCCGTGCCGCCGCGCGGGCAACGTCAGGCGCGAACCCCCTCCGCATCAGGAGCGAGGTCAGCCTGGCGAACGCCCTCTGCGGCTCCACCCCAGAGAACCGGTTGGCCCGAGACCGGGCGAGGGCCTCCGCCCGCTCGTCCTCGGCCTCCGGGGCCGCCCCCGACACCGCCACGGCGAGCTCGGCCGAGACTCCGGCGGCTCGCAGTCCGTTCGCGACCGCCCGGCGCCCCTCGTGCCGAACCTCGAAGCGGTGCTCAGCGTACTGGCGGGCGAAAGCCTCGTCGTCGATCAAGCCGACGAGCTCCAGCCGGTCGAGGACGTCGTGAACCTCGCCCGCCTCGAACCGGGCCTGCAGCAAGCGGCGCTCCAGCTCGCGCCGGGTCCGGGGGCGCACGGCGAGGAGTCCAAGGGCCCGCTCGTGACAGCTCTTCGGGTTCTTGGGCTCGCGGCGGCGGGTGGTCACGGCGCGCCTACCCTGTGGATCCACCCTTCGTCTTCCCCGCGGCCACCGGCTCGTCGGGGGGCTCGTCGACCGGGGGCGGTCCGGCCTCGTCGATCCTGATGGGCTCGTCGTCACCGTCCCCGAAGGCGGTCAGCCCCACGGCCTCCCGGACCTTCCGCTCGATCTCGTCCCGGACGTCGACGTGCTCGGCGAGGAACTGCCGGGCGTTCTCCCTGCCCTGGCCGAGCTGATCGCCCTCGTAGGTGAACCAGGCGCCCGACTTCTTCACGATCTCGAGGTCGACGCCGACGTCGAGGAGCGAGCCCTCCTTGGAGATCCCCTTGCCGTACATGATGTCGAACTCGCACTGACGGAACGGCGGCGCGACCTTGTTCTTCACGACCTTCACCCGCGTCCGCGAGCCCACGACCTCCGTGCCGTCCTTCAGGTTCTCGATCTTCCGCACGTCGAGCCGGACCGACGCGTAGAACTTCAGCGCACGGCCGCCGGGCGTCGTTTCAGGGTTTCCGAACATGATGCCTATCTTTTCCCGGAGCTGGTTGATGAAGATCGCGGTGGTGTCGAACCGCGAGAGCGAGCCCGACAGCTTCCGCATCGCCTGCGACATCAGCCGAGCCTGCAGCCCGACGTGCGTGTCACCCATCTCGCCCTCGATCTCGGCGCGCGGCACGAGGGCCGCGACCGAGTCGATCACCACGAGGTCGAGCGCCGCCGACCGAACGAGCATGTCCGCGATCTCGAGGGCCTGCTCACCCGAGTCCGGCTGGGACACCAGCAGCTCGTCGATGTTCACGCCCAGCTCCCGCGCGTAGGTGGGGTCGAGCGCGTGCTCGGCGTCGATGAAGGCGGCGATCCCACCCTTCGCCTGCGCCTCCGCGATGATGTGCAGGCACACGGTGGTCTTCCCCGAACCCTCCGGACCGAAGACCTCCATGACGCGTCCGCGGGGGATGCCGCCGACACCGAGCGCGAGGTCCAGCGCGAGCGAGCCCGTGGGGATGACGGAGATCCCGGCCCCCATCGGATGCTCCCCGAGCTTCATCACCGCGCCCTTGCCGAACTGCTTCTCGATCTGCTGCAGCGTGACGTCGAGCATCTTGTCGCGGTCCATCCCCGAAGCCTCCTTCTGGCCTCCCGGCCCGCCGGAGAGGAGGATCCGACGGCGCTCATCGTTGCGTTCGGCGACCCTAGCGGTCGGTGCTGACATACGTTACACCCGTGTGATTCGGACCTCGTCGGCGCACACCGTACTCGAACGGGTGTTCGAGTGCAACGACCGGAGCGGGTCAGCCCTGGCCGCAGAGGGGGAACGCCGCCAGCGCCTCGTACCGAGGCGCTGGGCGCCCCAGGAAGCTCCGGTACAGCACCAGGTGCTCGATCGCGAACGCCGACGCCTCCACCCGCGTGGCCAGGACCGACGGATCCAGACGCAGGGGCGGGTCCGACCGCGCGACCGTGAGGTGGGCGGTGAAGGCCCGGCCCTCGGGCGGGACCCGGGCGGCCAGGGCGTCGTCGAGCGCCGCGGCGATCGCGGCCAGGTCGCCGGCGTCGTCGGCGAGCCCGACCCACAGGACCCGGGTGCGCGTCGCAGACGGGAACGAGCCCAGCCCGGTCAAGGCCGAGCGCACGGGGGCGTGCGATGCCGCCACCGCGC
>JBIOTM010000046.1:0-10896 GCA_044865955.1 Actinomycetota bacterium
GCCCTGCGCGACCCGATCGAGCCGATCAACACCGGCGTGCCCTTCGCCGCCTCGTCGATCCCGGCGGGGTACTCGCTCATCGACGACGAGCGGCTCGCCGCGGTGAAGGAGGTCTATCGGCTCGCGGAGGAGCGTGTCCACCGCCTCCAGGAGAAGCTGGCCGAGTCGGAGGAGGCGCGACGACGGCTGGAGGGCGACATCCAGCGCGCGCTGTCGAAGGCCGCCTCCGGGTCGCCGGCGACGCGACCGACCGCTCCGGCCGTCGCTCCGCCCGCCCCGGCCGCCGAGATCGCGCCGCCCGTCACGCCGCCGGTCGCCGCGGCTCCGACCGCCAAGGACGTCGTGCACGTTCCCGAATCCGAGGTCGTGCGGTCACCGTTGGGGGAGACCTGGGCCGCGGCGCCGGCGGGACCGATCGCTCGCGCCACGCGGGATCAGAAGCCGCCGCCCGTCACCGGCCGGCGGGCGAAGCCGGCGCCCGCGGACGCGCCGAAACGCGAAACCGTTCGCAAGTTGAGGAAGCCGAAGCCAGCGAAGGTCAAGACGAACGCGAAGGCGCAGCCGGCGCCGCGCGTGGCACCTCGCGCCGAGCCGCCGATCGAGGCGACGCCGCAGGCGGCGCCGGCGCCGAAGCCGGAACCGACCCCCGCGCCGACCCCCGCGGTCGTCCCCGCGCGGGAGGTGGCGGCGATCGGCGCGAAGGCCGAGACTGCTCCGCCGCGGGCGATCCCCGGGGACGAGGCCGAGGCCCACGAGGCCGCCCTCGAGACGTTCATCCGCCTCACCGAGAGCGACCGGCAGCCGCACCTGTCCAATGACGTCGACCAGGGGGCGGTCCGCGCCGCCCTTGCGCGGACCGCGGCCCGCAAGAAGCCCGGCGGCGAGAAGCTCCGGCCGCACGACGATCCGCCGGAGGAGTCGCTGGGCGGACCGCCGGCCGGCCGCCGCTAGGCCTACAGGTCGTTCCAGATCCCCAGGAAGATCCCCAGCCCGGCGACGAGCGCGATGACCGCCCAGATGTAACGGCCGGCGTCGTCGAGGCCGAGCCAGGCCGCGACGGCGCCCGTCGCGGCGATCGCCAGCAGGACGGTGCGCCCCCGCGCGTCGAGCCGCAGCTCGCGCCCGAGGAGCCGGTGACGCTCGCGGAACGCCTTGAGGCGCGGCGGCCGTTCGTCCACGATCCGCACGGGCTTCCAGATGCTGCGGAGGACGAGCCCCGCCAGCGCCAGCCATCCCATCAGCGACCACAGGAAGAACGGGTTCATCGGGCCGCCCCCCACACCCCACCACGGGAAGAGCAGCAGCAACGCGAGGGTCGACAGGATCCGGCCCGCCGGCCCGAACGTCGTCGGGCCGGCGCGCCATCGGGAGGTTCGCGGCGTCTCGATCGTCGGGCCGACGTAGCTCCCCGGCTCGTGGATCGGGACCCGCCGAGCGTGGAGTCTGATCGGTGCGAAGCAGTTCCCACACCAGCCGAGGTCCGGCGGCAGCGGCGCGCCGCACGACCGGCAGGTCCTCCCGATGGGCATGCAAGAGATATCGGGCCGATCGCGTTCCCGATCAACGAGCGTACCGGTAGCATGGTCCCCACGCCGGCGGCCGCAGCCAGCGGCCGGGAAAGGAGACCCCCGTGGCCGACCTGATGGAGGCCGTCACCTCCCTCGCCAAGCGGCGGGGGATCGCGTTCCAGTCCTCGGAGATCTACGGCGGGCTGCGCTCGTCCTGGGACTACGGACCGCTCGGCACCGAGCTCAAGCGCAACATCCGGGAGGCGTGGTGGCGCTCGATCGTCCAGCTCCGCGACGACGTCGTCGGGCTCGAGGCCGCCGTGATCATGTCGCCCAAGGTCTGGGAGGCCTCGGGGCACCTCGAGGTGTTCACGGACCCGCTCGTCGAGTGCCTCAACTGCCACCAGCGGTACCGCGCCGACCATCTGCCGGGCTTCCACCCGCCGCAGTCGGGCCACGAGGAGGACGAGACCACGCTCGACATGGAGCACGCGCCGGCCTGCCCCAACTGCGGACGGACGGCGTTCACGGCCCCGCGCAACTTCCACCTGATGTTCAAGACGAACATGGGTCCGGTGGAGGACGCCGAGAACACCGTCTACCTGCGCCCGGAGACGGCGCAGGGGATGTTCGTCGACTTCACGATCGTCCAGCAGGTCAGCCGGAAGAAGGTGCCGTTCGGGATCGCGCAGATCGGCCGCTCCTTCCGCAACGAGATCACGCCCGGGAACTTCATCTACCGACTGCGCGAGTTCGAGCAGATGGAGATGGAGTTCTTCGTCGAGCCCGGCACCGACGAGGACTGGCACGAGTACTGGATCGGGGAACGGATGCGCTGGTGGACCGACCTCGGTCTGCGCGACGAGAACCTCCGCGTGCGCGAGCACGACGCCGACGAGCTGTCGCACTACTCGAAGCGAACGGTCGACATCGAGTACCGGTTCCCGTTCACGGACTGGGGGGAGCTCGAGGGGATCGCCAACCGGACCGACTTCGACCTGAAGGCGCACGAGGCCGCCTCCGGCGAGGACCTGACGTACTTCGATCAGGAGAAGGAGCGGCGCTACCACCCCTACGTGATCGAGCCGGCCGCCGGCGTGGACCGGGCGGTCCTCGCGTTCCTGCTGGACGCCTACCGGGAGGAGGAGGCGCCGACCGCGAGGGGCGGGACCGAGAAGCGCGCCTACCTCGCTCTGCACCGGACGCTGGCGCCGACGAAGGTCGCCGTGCTGCCGCTGTCGCGGAACGAGAAGCTGACGCCGGAGGCGCGGCGCGTCTTCGACCTCGTGAAGTCCGGGTGGATGTGCGACTTCGACGACGCGGGCTCGATCGGCCGGCGGTACCGCCGCCAGGACGAGGTGGGCACGCCCTTCTGCGTGACGGTCGACTTCGACTCGCTCGACGACGGGCAGGTCACCGTGCGCGAGCGGGACTCGATGGCCCAGGACCGCCTGCCGATCGACAACCTGGCCGGCTACCTCTCGGAGCGGCTGTGAGGCGACGGGGATGGACGAGCGTCTACGCGCTGGCGTGCGCCCTGCTGGCGGCGGCCGTCGTCACGCTCGTCGTGTCCGTGGTGGGGTTCCTCGAGTCCACCGGCCTGCTGGTCCTCTCCGCGGTGCTGTCGGGGCTGGCGATCGTGGCCGCCGTGACCGGCCTGCTGCTCCCGAGGCCCCGATGAGGCGCGTCCTCGGGTCCGTGGCGGTCGTCGTGGCTCTCGCCGCGGCGTGCACGCCGGAGCCGCAGCCGCCCGCGAGCCCGATCCCCTCGGTGCCGGTGCGGGTCGGGCGGACCACGGCGCTGCAGGCGATGCGGCGCCTCTGCGTGTCGCCCGAGATCGTGTCAGAGCCCGTCACGCCCCGGACGACGCCGCCGGCGATCGCGGAGGTGGAGTCGGAGGTCGAATCCGTCCGGGACCTGGAGTACGTCCGGCACGTCAACGTCGAGCCCGTCACGCCGGCCGAGATCGACCACCGGCTCCGCACGTACTTCCGGGCGTCGTACCCGGAACGGTTCTACGATCGGCGGACCGACGCGTGGGCGACGATCGGGGCGATCCCCCGGGGCGTCGGGATCCTCGAGGCCCTGAACCGCTACCAGCAGGGCCAGGTGCTGGGCTTCTACAACTCGCAGAACGAGGAGCTCGTGTACACGGGCGACGAGGACCTGAACCGGATCGAGCAGTTCGTCCTGGCCCACGAGCTCACCCACGCGATCGACGACCAGCACTTCGACCTGGACCGGCTCGACGTACTGGCCCAGACGTGCAACGACGAGCGGTTCCAGGCCGCCCTGGGCGCGGTGGAGGGGAGCGCGAACTACTTCGCGACGCAGGTGTCGCTGCGGTTCCCGATCTCCGAGCTCGGGGAGCTGGGCGGCGGCGGCCTGAACGGCGTGCCGCCCCTGATCGTCGAGCTGCAGGCGTATCCGTACACGGCCGGCCAAGCGTTCGTGGACTCGCTGGCGGACGAGGGAGGGCCGGCCGCGGTGGACGGCGCGCTCCGCTCGTTCCCCGTCACCACGGAGCAGGTGCTGCACCCCTCGGCCTACCCGGCCGACCGCCCCACCCGCGTGGACGTGCCGGACTTCGCGCCGACGTTCGGCCCCGGGTTCCGTGACCACGACGTGATGCTGGTGGGGGAGGTGTGGCTGAAGGCGCTGCTCCACACGCGGATCGACCTCTCCACGTCGGAGCGAGCCGCGGCCGGCTGGGACGGCGGGATCTACCGGGCCTGGAGCGACCGCAGGCAGGTCGCGGTGGTCATGCGGACCGTCTGGGACACCCCGGAGGACGCGGCCGAGTTCCGGGACGTGCTCGATCGGTGGATCCGGGAGGGGTCTGAGCCGGGGCTCGTCCTCGCGGCGAAGGGGAGGAACGTGGACGCCGGGTTCGCCTCGAGCCAGGACCTGCTGCCCGCCCTCCGTTCGATCCTGCGATCCTTGTAGCGGCCGGTACACGGAAGAGGCCTCGGCAGGATAGAAGGAGACGGTGGCGGATCGCGCCGGCTTCGAGGCCTTCTACGCGGGGCACCAGCCTCGGATCCGGCGCGCGTGCGCCCTGGTCCTCCTCGACCGCACCGAGGCCGAGGACGTGGCAGCCGAGGCCTTCGCGCGCCTGTGGTCCCACTGGGGACAGATCCATGGGGAGGACCACGCCGGGGGGTACGTGTTCAAGACGGCGATGCGGCTCTGCGCGAAGCGCCGGAGGCGGGCCGCGAGGGAGGTCGTGGGAGCCGTGCCCGAGCGAGGGACGGAGCCGGCATCGCCCGCCTCGCTGTTCGATGCGCTTCGCGGGCTGCCACTCAGGCAGCGCCAATCGCTGGTGCTCCGCGACTGGGCGGGCTTCGAGACGGCCGAGGTCGCTCGCATGCTCGGAACGAAGGAGAGCACGGTGCGGGTGCACATCTCCCGCGCGCGGGCGGCGCTGCGGGGAACGTTGAGTGTGGAGGAGCGGGAACGATGAGGGGCGAACGCGACGAGGCGATCGGCCTGGCGTTGGATCGGATGGCGAAAGCGATCGAGGCCGAGCCGGTCGACCGACTGCCCGAGGTGCTCCGGCGGGGGTCGCGTCGCCGCGCGGCCAGGTTCGGTGCGATCGTGGCAGCCGTGGTCGTCTTCGCCGGCGCCGTGACGTGGGCCGGTCTCTCGATCGGCGGTGGGATCGAGCGGATCCCCGCCGACATCGCCGACTGGCGAACCTTCGGGTCCCTCGACGAGAACGGATGGACGGTCCAGGTGCCACCGCCGTGGCGGGTCCAGGAACTGCCCGCGTGTGAGAACGCACCGGAACGGATCGGCGTGGTCGTCACGAACACCGACTTCGAGTTCATCAGCCCCCGCGGGGGGGCGCCCCAGTGCGAGGATCGCTTCGTCTTCGCCGGCTTCCCGAGGGACGGCGTCGCGCTCGCCTTCCACCCGAGAGGATCCATCATCGGTCTGTTCGAGCCTCCCGCCGACACGACGTTGCCGCTCACACCGGAGCTACTGATCCGGTCGGGCGGGATCGTGGGCGGCCCGGCGCACTCGTTCCAGAGCGTCGTGGTCCACGGGGAGACGGTGGGCGTGATCCGCCGATATGTGGGGCCGGAGGCGTCCGCCTCGGATGTGGCGGCGCTCGACCGGATGCTCGCGTCCTTCTGGGTCCGAGGCGCGCCGCGGTGGGTCGACGACGCTGTGCCGACGTTCGGTCGGCTGAGCGTGAAGATCACCCGTCCCGAGGGTTGGGACGTGACCGGCTTCGAGCAGCCGATGGTGATCGATGCGCCACAACCTCTCCTCCGGCTGGCTTCGCCCGGCGTCGACGAGGGCCATTGCCCGAACTCGTTCCTGTGGGGCGACTTCGACAACCTCAGCGATCTCGGTGTCGTGATCGTGGTCTCGGACGCTTCGACGGCGTTCGCTCCTCCCGATCTCGGGGCGCGCCCCGCCGGGTTCCGGCCGGGCGTGGCCCTCGAGGACCGGACGATCGACTGCGGCGCCGAGATCCGCGTGCTCAGGTTCGGATTCGAAGAGGCGAGGCGGCCGATCTTCGTTGACGTCGCCGTGACCAGCGCGTACCTGCGGGAGGAACCCGGGACCCTCCGGCACATCCTCGATTCGATAGAGGTGTCGGAGACGTAGGGGCTACTCGGTCCGGAGGGAATCCATCGAGCCGGAGGTGCGGCGACCCTCGTGCTTCAGCTTCTTGAGGGCCCGCTTCTCCTTGATGCCCTTCGCGGCCTTCTTCTTGACGTTCTTGGAGGCGCCCTTGTCCTTCGCGTGTGCCATGGCGCGGATCGTACACCGGCCGGCGGCCGTTCCGTACACTGCCGCCCATGACCAAGTACGTCTACGACTTCTCCGAAGGCAACAAGGACATGAAGGACCTCCTCGGCGGGAAGGGGGCCAACCTCGCCGAGATGACGAACATGGGGCTCCCGGTGCCCCCCGGGTTCACCATCACCACCCAGGCCTGCCTGCTGTTCCTCGAGCGGGGGGGCGCGCCGCCGGAGATGCTCGAGGAGGCCGGGGAGCACCTCGGGCGACTCCAGGAGGCGATGGGCCGGACGCTGGGCGACCCCGACGATCCGCTGCTGGTGAGCGTCCGGAGCGGGGCCAAGTTCTCCATGCCGGGCATGATGGACACGGTCCTGAACCTCGGCCTGAACGACCGGTCCGTGGAGGGGCTGGCGAAGCAGTCGGACGGTGACGTCCGGTTCGCCCGGGACGCCCACCGCCGGTTCGTCCAGATGTTCGGCAAGATCGTGATGGACGTGCCGGGGGAGGCGTTCGAGGAGGCGCTGGAGGCGGCGAAGGAGAAGAAGGGGCCCGGCACCCAGGACACCGACCTCGACGCGGACGAGCTGGCCGGCCTGATCGAGGAGTTCCGCGGGATCTACCGCGAGCACACCGGCGAGGACTTCCCGCAGGACCCGAAGGAGCAGCTCCGCCTGGCGATCGCGGCGGTGTTCCGGTCGTGGAACGGCAAGCGGGCCCGCGACTACCGCCGGCAGAACAAGATCTCCGACGACCTCGGGACCGCGGTGAACATCGTGGCGATGGTGTTCGGCAACCGGGGCGAGGACTCCGGCACCGGCGTGGCGTTCACGCGGGACCCGTCGACCGGGGAGAAGGTGCCGTACGGCGACTACCTGTCGAACGCGCAGGGCGAGGACGTCGTGGCGGGGATCCGGAACACCTTGCCGCTGGCGCAGCTCGAGGAGCTCGACCCGACGTCGTACCGTCAGCTGCTCGAGGTGATGGACAGGCTCGAGAAGCACTACCGCGACATGTGCGACATCGAGTTCACGATCGAGAAGGGCAAGCTGTGGATCCTGCAGACCCGGATCGGCAAGCGGACGGCGTTCGCGGAGTGGGTCATGGCCCACGAGATGCTCCAGGAGGGCCTGATCGACGCCGACACGGCGCTCTTGCGGGTCGACGCCAACCGGCTGGAGGAGCTGTTCAAGCGACGGGTGCGGGCCGACCGGGAGACGCCGATCGCGAAGGGCTTGAACGCCTCGCCCGGCGCCGCGGTGGGCAAGGTGGTGTTCACCGCCGACGACGCCGAGGCGTGGGCGAGCCGCGGCGAGAAGGTGATCCTGGTCCGGCGCGAGACGACGCCCGACGACTACCACGGGATGATCGCGGCGCAGGGGATCCTCACGAGCGCCGGCGGCACCAACTCGCACGCGGCGGTTGTGGCCCGCGGCGAGGGCATCCCGGCCGTGTGCGGCGCCGACGCGGTCAAGATCGACGCGAAGGCCCGCGCGTTCTCGGCGAACGGCACGCGCGTCGCCGAGGGTGACACGATCACGATCGACGGGTTCACCGGGAACGTGTTCGTGGGCGAGCTCCAGATGGAGGAGTCCGTGCTGGAGAAGGCCCGCCACGGCGACGAGCGGGCCCGGGACGAGGCCCTGTGGAAGGCGTTCGAGGCGCTGATGGGTCACGCCGACGAGCGGCGGCGGCTGCGGGTGCGCGCGAACGCGGACACGCCCGAGCAGTCCCGCAACGCGCGCGAGCGCGGCGCGGAGGGGATCGGCCTGTGCCGGACCGAGCACATGTTCCTCGGCGAGGAGCGGGTCGGAGCGGTCCGGACGATGATCTTCGCCGACACGGCCGAGGAGGAGTCGGCGGCGTACGACACGCTCGCGCCGCTGCAGCGGGAGGACTTCGTCGGGATCTTCCGGGCGATGGACGGGCTGCCGGTCACCGTTCGCCTGCTGGACCCGCCCCTGCACGAGTTCCTGCCGAACCAGGTGGACCTGGCGGTGGAGGTGGCGCTGGCTGAGGCGCGCGGCGAGGACGTGGGGGACCGGAAGGCGGTCCTGCAGAAGGTGAACGAGCTGCACGAGGCGAACCCGATGCTCGGGCTCCGCGGCGTGCGGCTGGGCATCGTGAAGCCTGGCCTGTACGCGATGCAGGTACGCGCGATCTTCGAGGCCGCCGCGCAGGTGCGGAGCGAGGGCGGCGACCCCCAGGTCGAGGTGATGATCCCGCTGGTCGCGACGGCGCCGGAGCTCCGGCAGATGCGCGAGGAGCTGGAGCCGGTGGCCGCCGACGCGCTCGGCGGGGTCGAGCTGTCGCACCTCGAGTGGGGCACGATGATCGAGCTGCCGCGCGCCACGGTCACGGCCGGAGAGATCGCGGAGACGGCGGAGTTCTTCTCCTTCGGGACGAACGACCTCACCCAGACGGCGTTCGGGTTCTCGCGCGACGACATCGGCAAGTTCGTGGCGATGTACGAGGAGCGCAAGCTCGTCCCGGCGAACCCGTTCGTGACGATCGACCGCCAGGGCGTCGGCCGCCTGATGGAGGTGGCGGTGCGTGACGGCAAGGCCGCGAACGGGTCGCTGCACCTCGGGATCTGCGGCGAGCACGGCGGCGACCCCGCGAGCGTGGTGTTCTGTCACGAGATCGGCCTCGACTACGTGAGCTGCTCGCCGTTCCGCGTGGAGACGGCGCGCCTCGCCGCCGGCCAGGCCGCGGTGGGCCAGGCGGAGTCCGCCTCGAAGTAGGCGTGAGCATCTTCGAATGGTTCGGGGTCGACTTCGAAGACCTCATCGGGGCCTCGTCGTTCATCCACGGCTTGGGTGACGTCGCCACATCGCGGATCGCCAAGGAGCAGCTCCACCGGGGGACCCAGCCCGACGAGGAGGACATCGGCCGCCTCGCCCGAACCCGGTGGCTCGAGGCGAACCACGCGGAGTCGTCGTTCCCGTGCGGCGTGGTGCCCGATCCCGACCCGCCGTCGGAGGAGCCGCGCCTCAACGTGGTCCCGATGCTGCGTCGCGTTCCCATCCAGGTGATCGCCGCGCTGCTTCCGTTCGAGCTCGTCTTCCTCCTGGACCGGAACGGCGAGGACGTCGTGGAGGTCGGCCGACTCCCCAGGAAGGCGATCCGCGAGGTCGACGTGATCGACCGAGCCGGCGTCCACGTCCCCGAGCCCGCGAACGAGACGTTCGAGCCCGACGCGCTCGCCCTGGTCGTGCTCCGGTGGTCGAACGACGGTGTCGACGACGAGGAACGGTTCGCGTTCCGCTCGACATGGTTGGCGTGGCGGGCTGCGCACACGCTGAGGGACGCGCGGCAGGGCTAGCCTCAGCAGCCCCGGCTACGGAGGAGCCCGGTCCTCCAAGAGGCTCCCATCGGGGCGGGTGAACACCGGCCGGCCCTCCGCCATCCGCAGGCCGAACCGGTCGTGAACGGCCCGGTGGTGCGGCCGGCACAGCAGCAGGAGGTTGTCCAGGGAGGTGGACCCGCCGTCCGCCCAGTGCTCCACGTGGTGCGCGTCGCACCACGCCTGTGGCCTGCCGCAGCCAGGGAACCGGCACCCGCGGTCCCGGACGACGAGCGCCCGGCGCAGGCCCGCGGGCACGACCGGCGTCCGGCGACCCACATCCAGCGGCTCCGACCCACCCGACGTGATCACCCGTGACACCGACGCGTCGCACGCGAGTCTTCGAGCGGTCTCCGGCGTGATCGGTCCGGCCTCTTCGAGCTCGCACTCGCGGCCGAGGCGTCCCTGGAGCGAGGCGAGGTCGACGGTGACCGTCACGTGCGGCCGCTCGCCGGCGATCGCCGGTCGGTCCGACGAGTCGAGCCACCGCCGGCACAGCTCGCCGAGCGCGTCGGCCCGGCGCTGCGGCGCGGTTCGCGCGTCCTCGGCGCCGTCCCGCGCCCACGCGTCTTCCACGGTGCGGAGGGCGGTGATGAGCGTCTGCCCGCACTCGGGGTCGAGGTTGCCGTCCACCCGCACCATCCCGTCGAGGGTGGGGGAGACGTACAGGTGCCGGAACCGGTGCGCGAGGCTGGCTCGCTCCTCCGCGGCCACGCTGTCCGCTGCCTGCCGCCAGTACGCGATGGCGTGGCGGAAGTCACGGATCGAGAGCTTCCCGGCGGCCTCGACGAGCATCCTCTCCGCCTCCCGGAAGGGCTCGGGCGCCACCTGGCGGGCATCCATCAGGAGCCTGACCGCCTCGGACGAGACCTCGCCCGCCCCGAACGCCTCCGCTGTGACCGGCATGTCCTGGAGGGCGCGGGCCGTTCTCACCTGCGAAGTCGCTCGGGCGAAACCCATGCGGAGCCGCGCCGCCAGCCAGGAGACCAGCGAGAGGTGGCCGTCCAGGCTCCAGATGCCACGCTCCTCGACCTCGACCAGCCGTCTGGCCCGCTCCGCCTCGAGCACGCGGGAGGCGCGTTCCAGCTCCCCGAGGTCATCGGCGAGCCCGTCATCGGACGCGAAGCGCAGGTCCTCCGATCGCAGCTCATCGAGGGCGGACCGCAACGTGCTCATGGGGCGACGCTACCGAACACGCGTTCGCGGCGCAGTGATCGATCTCACTTCTGAGCGAGATTTCCAAGGAAATTTCCCGAGGCCGAACCAAAGAGAGAGGGGCGGGCGCCT
>JBIOTM010000047.1:0-8140 GCA_044865955.1 Actinomycetota bacterium
GATGCGCGCGGCGCGGTCCCGATCGCCGAGGAGGCCGATCACGTGACGCGCGAGCTCCCGCTCGTCTTCCCCGACGAGGACCTCGGTCCCGGACTCCATCTCCAGTCCGCGACCACCGAGGGGTGTCACGACGCACGGCAGGGCGCAGGACATCGCTTCGAGGACCTTGGTCTTGATCCCCGTCGCGGAGCGGAAGGGACCGACCCACACGCGACCGCCGCGCAGCCACCTGCTCACGTCCTCGACCGCGCCCGTCACCTGGACCCCCGGGAGCTCGGCCAGCCCGCTGACCGACGGGGCCGGATCCCGTCCCACGATCGCGAGCGTGGCCTCAGGCCGCTCCGCACGGACGAGGGGCAGGACCCGTCGGGCCAGGAACTCAGCGGCCACGATGTTCGGGGGATAGCTCATCGCCCCGTGGAAGACCATCCCCGACGGGATCCCGGAGCGCGGACCGTCCGGCGACCACGCGCCCGCGTCGACACCGATCGGGATCACCGTGTACGCGAGGTCCGGGTCGAGCCGCCTGATCGCTTCTCCGTCGTCCCGGCTGCTGACGACGACGCGGTCGAACTGCCGATAGGCGGTCGCCCCGACCCGACGGACACGCCGCTCTTCGCTCCGCAGGAACACCGAGCGAAGGACGCCGGCGGTCTCGACCTTGGCGCGGACGTTGAGGTGCCACGCGTCCATCGCCATCAGCACCGTCGCCCGCCCGGGGAGCAGGTGACCGAGCCGAGCCAGCCTCGCCGGCGTCACCTGCACGATGTCCGGGTCGAACGAGGCCAGCTCTTCCCGCAGCGGCCCCACCAGGAGCGCCGGCAACTCGGCGGTGCGGAGGGGACGGCGCCCCAGGACCGCCGTGCCCAGGAGCCGTGCCTTGGAGACCGGCCCGGCGGGAGGCCATCGGATCGTGTGGACGTTCGGGGGCACGGGAGACCCGGTCTGATCGGGTTTCCGGAAGGCGAGCACACGGACCTCGTGCTCGCGATCCAGCTCCTCGGCCAGCCCGGCGACGGCGCGACGGAAGCCCGAGGTCGTGGGTTCGAGAGGCGCCTCGTCGGCGCAGATCAGGATCTTCACGGCCGGACACCGGCCCCGAGCCGACGAGGGACGGGCGGCACGGACAGAAGGCTCACGCTCGGCGCCGCCATCCGTTCAGCCCCGCGACCCCACACGGCGATGGTCAGCATCGCGTAGATCATCGCGAGCCAGAAGTACTTGAAGCCGATGTTCGACAGGAACACGTTCGCCACCAGCACGCCCGAGAAGCCTGCGAGGGGCGGTCCGCGGAGGGCGCGGGGCAGTCGGGACAGATCGCGGCCGGTCAGGTAGAGCGCGCCGGTCATCAACACCAGCCCGAGCAACCCGGTCTCGATGCCGGCGCGGATCCAGATGTTGTGCGCCCGCTGGCGCAATCGCTGACCGCTGATGAACGGACTGACCCCGAGGGCCTCGTTGTAGACGTCGGGGAAGGTCCCGTACCCGCTGCCCGCGACGCAATGCCGATCGCAGGCCTCCAGCGCGGTCGACCAGATCAGCGTTCGTCCGGAGGAGGTCCCCTTGAAGAGGCGCTCCTGCAGGGCCTCGGCGCCGAACGTGGGGACGACCAGCAGCGCCGCGAGCGCGAGCACCCCTAGCCACACGACCAGACGCATGCGGCCGGCGTTCCAGGCCACCAGCATGGCGACGACGCCCATCGAGAGCAGGCCGCCCCGCGAGGCGGTCAGGGCGACGGCCACGGCGATCACACCGGCCGCGGCCAACCACGGACCGCGCCCCGTCTCCCGCTCGCGGTCGACGGCGCGCCCCGCCGCGATCGCGAGCGGCAGCAGGAGGGCGGCGGCGGTCTCGTTCGGTCCCGCCTCCTCTCCGACGCCCCCCGAGACGGCGAAGCGGGGAACCTCCCCGCCGAAGACGGGCAGGCCCGACGAGACGAGGAGCACCATCGCGTACACGGCCGCGAGGACGCCGCCGATCACGATCGCGAGCTCGAGCCGCTTGAGATCCTCCGGCGTCACCCGCGCGAACGCGGCGAGCCCGTACAGCGCGACGAGGCCCCCGAGGATCATCAGTTCCTGGGCGGTCTCGTCGGGGTTCACCGACCACAGCAGGGAGAGGGAGGCGATCCCGGCGAAGAGGACCCACCAGACGACGCTGTCCGGGATGCGCGCAGCGGCATCGCGATCGGCAGCCGCCCGTTCCCCGATCAGGTGAACGATGAGGGCTCCGATCGCGACGGCACCCACCACCGAGGAGGGTGTGTTGAACGGTGGCGGCAGCGGAACCGGGACGACGACCAGGGAGCCCATCGGCACGATCAGCGCGAACACGGGAAGCACCACCGACACCGGCGACCGGAAGGAGGCGATCGCGAGGTACGCGACGAGCGTGAACGCGATCGCCACGAGGGGGAGCGCGAGGAGGAGAAGGGTCTCTGGGTTCACAGCGGGCCGCCGGCCCGACGGCGCCTCCACAGCCAGCCCGTTCGGCGTCCCGCCGCCAGGAAACGTCCGGTCTCGAGGAGTCGCCTGTCGTCGGATCGGTCGGGGCGACCGACGCCGACGACAGGGTCCTCGGCAGTCTCCGACGCGGGCTCGAGCCGCTCGGCCTGAGCGGCGCGCTGCTCCGGCCGCTCGCTCGCGCTCACGTGCCCCCGCTCACCCACCGGCCCCCAGGTTCTCCCGCCAGATCTCGATCGTGCGCCGGAGCCCGTCGTCGAGGGAGATCTCCGGCTCCCACTGGAGCGCCTTGGCGATCTTCTCGGGGGTCGAGTTCAGGTAGAAGATCTCGCCCGGGCGCTTCGGGATCGTGTTCCAGTTGATCCGGCCCCGCCACTCCAGCATGTCGGCGCATCGCTGGGCGAGCTCGCCGATCGTGAGCCCGTTCGCGGGACCGGTGTTGAACACCTCGCCGTGGAGATCGCTCTCCCTGGGGAGGGCGCGGATGAGCTCGACGTAGAGATCGAGGAGGTCCGTGATGAAGATGAAGTTCCGGACGGGCTCCTTCGCCCCGAGGTTGACGACATCGTCCCTCAGCATCTGGGTGATGATCCGCTCGACGATGAAGTAGTCGTTCTCCCGCCTCCCGTAGCAGTTCGTCTGTCGAAGCATGGCGACGGGCAACCCGTGCGCGTAGTGCAGGTACTGCAGATACTTCTCCGACGCGAGCTTCGCCACCGCGTACGGGCACGCCGGGTGCGGCTCGAGCGTCTCCTCGAACGGCCCCGATGGGTCTTGGTAGCCGTAGACCTCCATGCTCGAGGCGAAGATCATGGCCTGCAGGTCGGGCAGCAGCTTGAGCGCCGCCTCGGAGATGTTGATCACGCCGGTGTAGTTGGTCTCGGTCACCTCGTGGGGATGGCTGAACGAGTACGCCACCGGCGTGATCGCCCCGAGGTGGCAGATCACGTCCGGCTGGAAGTCACGGAACGCCTGCGCGACGCTGTGGTAGTCGGTGACGCTGCCGTAGTGCATGTCGGCCCGTCCGATGAGTCGCTGCACCCCGGGGTAGTTGAGACGGTTGGTCTGGCGGAGGAGACCTCCCACCTGGTACCCCTCGTCGAGCAGGCGCTCGGCCAGGTACGAGCCGATGAAGCCGGAGATGCCGGTCACGAACACCTTGGTCTGCGTCACGCGATCCTCCTCATGGTCGTGGCGCTGCGTGGCGGTGCGTGGGTCCTGCCGGCCTCAGACCGGGTGGTCGGGGATCCGTCCGGGTCGACCGTCGGCACCGGCGCGGTCGCCCGGCTGCCAGGACCGTTCCCGACGACCGCAGCCGATAGTCCCCTGATGAACCCGAGCCCCCAGCCAACGTGCATGGCCACGAAGGCGGCGGGGAGCGACGCCTTGGCGATCCCTCCCCGAGCCCGGTGAGCGTTCATCGCGGAGGCGACGGCGATCGCGGCGCCGTACGGGGCCACGATCGCGACGGCCAACGGTGGGGCGGTCAGGGAAGCGACCGCGGCGAGCGACAACATCCCGATCAGCGCGGGCGGCGCGAGATGGCGGGGCCTCAGCGATGCCGGATGCAGGATCGCGACGTCCGCCTTGCCCCGCCCGTACCGCACGTACTGGCGGAACAGGTCCGGGATCGACCGCCGGCACCGCCACGCGATCCGGATGGACGGATCGAAGAGCAACCCGTGGCCCGCGAGACGCAGCCGATGATCCAGCTCGAAATCCTCGTTCGCCGTGAGCCGCTCGTCCCACCCCCCGAGCCGGCGCAGCAGCGAGGTCGGATACGCGCCGAACGGAACATGGTCGACCGGCCGGCGGGTCGTGCCGTGGTGGTACGTGGAGTTCCCCACCGCGAACCTCGATCCGAGCGCGACCGCGATCCCGAGCGCGACGGGGGTCTCCCCGACAGCGTCCTTGCGTCCGCCCACGCCCCCCCACCGGCCGGTGGCCAGGTGTTCGACCGCCCGGCCGACGTAGTCGGGCGGGACCGTGCTGTGGGCGTCGACCCGGACGAACCAACGGCCCTTCGCGGCTCGCAGGGCGGCGTTCATCGATCCGGGGATCCCGGCGGTTCCATGTCTGATCAGCTCGACGCGGGGATCCTCCGCGGCGATCGCCTCCGCGATCGCCGCGGTGGCGTCGTGCGATCCGCCGTCGACGACGATCACCTGGAGCCTGGACTCCTGCTGGGCGAGCACCGATGCCAGGCATCGGGCGAGCGATCCCTCCTCGTCCCTCGCCGGGATGGCAACCGTCACGATCGCGTCGAGTCGGTCGGCCCGGTTCGCGATCCCGGATGCCTCCTCCGTGGACGAGCTCGTCATGCCCGGCGTCACCAGCCCTGGCCGCTGATCAGCTGCCTCATGGTCCGTGCGAGGATCACGAGGTCGCGCCAGAGCGACCAGTGTTCGATGTAGTAGTTGTCGAGCTGGATCCGCTCCGGGATCGATGTCCCGGCCCCGCGGAGCCCGTGGACCTGCGCCCAGCCGGTCAGGCCGACGGGGACCCGGTGACGGTCCTCGTATCGCGGAACCGACGACGAGAACTGATCGACGAAGTGCGGCCGTTCCGGTCGAGGGCCCACGAGCGACATGTCCCCGCGCAACACGTTGAACAGCTGGGGGAGCTCGTCCATGCTGGTCCGACGGAGGATCCTGCCGATCCGAGTGACCCGGATGTCCGCGAGGACGGACCACTGCGTGTCCGAATCACCGTTCACCCGCATCGTCCGGAACTTCAGCAGCTGGAAGAGCTCCCCGTTCCGGCCGACCCGCTGCTGCCGGAAGAGGATCGGGCCGTGGCTCGACACGCGGACCGCGACCGCCGCCGCGATCATCAAGGGCCCGAAGAGCACCAGCAGCACGGAACCCACGACGAGATCGAACAGGCGCTTGAGCCGCAAGCCGGTCCGTCGCGCGGCCGCGCGGTTCAGGCGCACGATGGGCAGACCCCAGAGATCTTCGGCCTCGGGCCCCTCCGGGCCGACACCCAGCTCGAAGAAACGCGGGACGAGATGGACCTCGACCGGGAGCTGATCGCACAGACGGAGGATCCGGACCAGATCCGGCTCCCGGGTCGAACCGAAGGCCACGATCACCCGGCGGACGTCGAGGTCCCTCGCGATGGTCTCGAGGTCCACCGCCTCGCCGAGGACCGGGAGCGGGAGGCCGCGGCCATCTTCTGCGTCCAGGAACCCCACGGGCTTGAGACCGAACTCGGGATGCCGCGCGAGGGTGTCGGCGACCTGTACGCCGATGGGCCCGGCTCCGACGATCAAGGTCGGTTCCACGATGAGGCCGCGAGCTCGGCCGATCCGGATCAGTGCGTAGGCGAGAGCCCTGCCCACCAAGACCGCCGCCACGGCCACCACGCCCAGCCGGGCGATCTCACGGAAGGGGACGTCCCACGCCCCCACCAGCGGAAGGATCAGGAGCGGGATCGCGAGACGGGAGAGGATCCACCCCGCGTCCTCCGACAACCGAGGGTTGATCCGGGACCGTGGCACCACGTTGAGGGCCAGCATCGCCGCCAGGACGTACACCAGCTCGAGCGCGTTCACCGTGCCGAGGAGCGCCACCGCCACCAGCAGCGAAGCCAGGTCGATCGTCGGGAGGACGAGCTTCAGTGCACGCTGTGAGCGGATGCCCCGCTGGGCAGGGCTGCGTCGAGCGGAGACCGGCCCGACGGCCTGGCCGTTGACGGCGTCGTCGATCGACTCGATTCGGATGTGTCGCCTCCGATGGATGTTGTGGCGTCCGCCGCTCAGACGATCGCCCGGGTCGGTTCTTCGAAGGTTCACCTAGCGTGTTCACCAGTTTCACCTACCGGTGCGTCGCGAGGCATACGTGCTTCGGCGTAAACGGGCTACGGTCCTGGTCCGATGCGGGCCCCACGCACCCACGCGACCATGTTGGATGGGTGGCCGGGCTGGGTACCCTAGGCAGCGCGGGCACCGCTTTCGTGCGGCGAGGCAGCCACCCTGACCGCAGCTGCCGCTCCAACGGACGAGGAGGATCGAGAAGGGATGGACCTGCACGTCTCCGGAGCGGGGACGCCCGCGCTCGTCTCCAGGGACTACCTGGGCGTGATCGGGCGCCACCGCTGGCTGGTGGTGCTGGTCGTGGGTTGGGCGGTGGGACTGGCCGCCCTGTACTCGTTCACCCGCCCCCCCGTGTACACCGCCGAGGCCGCCGTGCTCGTCAGACCAGCCGTGACCTCGGTCGACACCGTCCCGGTCGACGTGAACCCCGACACGGAGTCGCAGGTGGTGTCGTCCACGGCGGTCGCGACCATCGCCTCCCACCGGCTCGAAGGCCAACCGAGCATCACCGGCCTCCTCAGGAACCTCACCGTCGACGTCCCGGAGAACACGGAGATCCTCCGCATCCTGTACTCGGCGGCCGACCCGCAGCAGGCGCAGCAGGGCGCCGACGCCTTCGCCACCGCCTACCTGGACTTCCGCCGCCAGCAGGCCCAGGCGCGCGCAGCCGACACCGTCTCGACGCTGGAAGCCGAGCTCGAGGAGACCGTGATCCCGGAGCTCAAGACGCAGCGGCAACGGCTCGAGGACCCGGACTTGAGCGACGAGCAGGAAGCAGCCATCCGGGACCGGCTGCGGGACCTCACCGCGCAGCGCCGGGTGCTCGAGAACCAGATCCTGATCGCCTCCGCCGTCACGATCGATCCCGGCGAGATCATCGCGACCCCTCTGGTGCCGACGTCTCCGTCGAGCCCCAACCACACGCTCGATCTGGCCCTCGGAGCCATCATCGGTCTCGGCCTGGCCTTCGGCCTCGCGTACGTCCGCGACCGGGGCGAGCACGGGTTCCAGAGCGCCGCGGCCCTCGAACGGGCGCTCGACGTTCCGGTGCTCGCGGTGATCCCGTCGTTCCGTGACGAGCCGTCGCCGAGCCGCGATCCCGTGTCCATCTACCGGTGGAACGGACCCATCGCGGAGGCGTATCGGACCCTCCGGACCGGGATCCTCTCGCGTGCGGCGAGATCCCGGTTGGTCACGATCGCGGTGACGAGCTCCCGGGTCGGCGAGGGGAAGAGCACGTCGGCCGTGATGCTCGGGATCTCGTTGGCGAGCACCGGACGGCGCGTGATCCTGATCTGCGGCGACCTGCGCCGCCCCATCGCGGACCGCTACCTGTCCGTGACGGATGGCCCCGGATTGACCGACGTGCTCGCGGGGAGGGTGGATTCCGTCGCCGACGTGCTCCGGGAGACCGAGGTCCCCGATCTCCTGGTCGTGCCCAGCGGATCGACGGGGCTCGACCTCGATCCGACCGAGCTCCTGCAGTCCGATCGCATGCGGAAGGTTCTCGAGGATTGCGGGAGCGCGGACTTCGTCGTGATCGACTGCCCGGCCGTGCTCGCCGTCGCCGATGCCCTGGTCCTCGCACCCCTCGCCGACGGGGTGCTCTTCGTCGCCTCGGCCCGCGGGACCGGCCCGCAGTCGATCGAGTTCGCCAAGATCCAGCTCGAGCGCCTGGGCGCGAACATCGTCGGGGGGATCCTGGTCGGCCTTCGACGACCGGCCGGCCTGGATCCGAGCTACTACCTCTGGCCCGAGAGCTCATCCCGGGGCGAGCGCGCCCGCTCCACACCTGCTCGCCGGGGCGCGCGAGAGACCGCCGAGCATGTGCTCCGCCCGCGTCGAGGGGGCGACCGGGTCG
>JBIOTM010000048.1:0-2305 GCA_044865955.1 Actinomycetota bacterium
GCCACGCCTGTCGCGCATGCCCCTTGGCCTCGTCGGCGGCGGCCTCCGCCCGCGCTCGCAGCTCCGCCGCCCGGCGCTTCAGCACCTCGTACGCCTGGCGGGCCTCGTCGCCGGTCTTGTCGGAGGCTTCCTCGATCCCTTCCTGGACGCTCTCCACACCGGACTCGATCCTGGTGAGGATCGGGCGCGTGGCGGCGTCGATCTCGTCCTCGAGGTCGGCCAGCGCCCGCGAGGCCGAGTCGACGGCCTGCTGGGCCTCGTCGACGATGCGCGGGCCCAGCTCCTCGGGCCCGTTACATGCCGCGAGCGCCGACGCGGCCACCGCGACGGCGACCACGCTCCGGATCCAGGTCCGACTCACGTCGGGTCAGATACCCAGAATCCCGGCGATCGAGCCTCGGCGGAGCGAACGCGTGCTACCCCTTCTCGACCGGCGCACCCACCAGCGAGCCGTACTCCGTCCACGACCCGTCGTAGTTCTGCACGTTCTTGAAGCCGAGCAGCTCGGTCAGCGCGAACCACGTGTGCGAGCTGCGCTCGCCGATCCGGCAGTAGGCGATCACCTGCTTCGCGTCCGTGACGCCCTCGGCCTGGTAGAGCGCCTTCAGCTCGTCCGCGGTCTTGAACGTGCCGTCGTCGTTGGCGGCCTTGCCCCAGGGGACGTTCGCCGCGCCGGGGATATGGCCCGGCACCTGGGCCTGCTCCTGCGGCAGGTGGTCGGGGGCGAGCTTCTCGCCTCGGTACTCCTCGGGTGAGCGGACGTCGACGAAGGTCGCGTCGCCCAGCTTGGAGAGCACCTGGTCGCGGAACGCGCGGATGTCCTCGCGCTCCTTCGCCGTCAGCGCGATCCCGGTCGCCTGGTAGGTCGGGACGTCCTGGGTGAGCTCGCGGCTCTCCAGCTCCCACTTCTTGCGCCCGCCGTTCACCAGCTTGACGTTGTCGAAGCCGCGCAGCTTCAGGATCCAGTACGCGTACGCGGCGAACCAGTTGTTGTTGCCGCCGTACAGCACGACGGTCGTGTCCTCGCCCACGCCCGCGCGCGACAGCAGCGCCGAGAGCTCCTGACGGTCGAGGTAGTCGCGTCCCACCTTGGCGTGCAGGTCGGTGGTCCAGTTCCAGCCGACCGCCCCGCGGATGTGTCCCTTCTCGTACGCCGCCGTGTCCTCGTCGACCTCGATCACCCGGATCCCCGTGTCATCGAGGTGTCCCTCGAGCCAGTCGGTTTCGACCAGCGAGTCCGGATTCGCGTACTCCGCCATCCTCATCCCTCCTTCTGCTCCTTGCCGCCACCGCTCCCGCGCGGGGATACACGCCTCCCCGATGTCGGGACCTCCGGAGAACCGCTCGCCGAACCTAGGCGTCGCCGAACGGGCCCTTCGGTGACCTGCGACACCGGCCACCTCGTGTCGTACAGCACAGACGGGAGGGGATCATCGCGCCGACCAGCCCTCGGCATCGCGTGCGGACCATCCCCGACTCCCCCGCTCGGATTTGCAGGTGCAAGTCAACCCGCTCGACGGCGAACGTGTCAAGCGAACCGGGGCCGGACGATCCGGAGATCGGCTCAGAAGTAGCCGAGCGCCGCCTTGGCCTCTTCGGACATCATCTCGGGGGTCCACGGCGGCCGAAGCACCATCTCGGCCTCCAGCGCCTTCACCCCGGGGACGCCACCCAGGCTGGCCTGCATCTGCTGCTCGATCAGCGGCCCGATCGGGCACCCCATCGTGGTCAGGGTGTACTCGACGCGCACGACGCCGTCCTCACCGATGTCCACGTCGTAGACGAGCCCGAGGTCGACGATGTTGATCCCGAGCTCGGGGTCGACCACGTGCTTGAGGGCCTCGAGGACCTGGGCCTCGGTCAGGGCAAGGCCGGCGCCGTTCGAACCGGATCCGGCGTCGTCGGCGCTCCCGGCGGCCTCGGCGCGGTTCTCGGTCGGGGCAACCGCCGCGTCGTGCCTGGTTTCGTTCATGAACGCTCGTTCCTTCGGGCAAGTGCAGCCTCTATTCTAAGGGACACTCTGTTGCCGATACCTATTCCGTGAGGGCCATGCCTCCCATCAGGGTACTGATCGTCGACGACCACCCGGTCACCCGGGAGGGCCTGCACGCCGCGCTGGACCTCGCCAACGACGTGATCATCGTCGGCGAGGCCGAGAGCGGCGAGGACGCCGTCGAGAAGGTCGGCGAGCTCACCCCGGACATCGTGTTCATGGACGTCCGGATGCCCGGGATGAGCGGCATCCAGGCCACCAAGGACATCCACAGCGCCAAGCCGGACACGAAGGTCATCCTGTTCACGGTCG
>JBIOTM010000049.1:0-20517 GCA_044865955.1 Actinomycetota bacterium
ACGCGGAAGCGTCGGAACGCGGCTAGGTTCCCGACCTGCAGCGGGTCATGGCCACGCGATCGTGGCCCGAGATCGACCTCTCCTGCGGCTACGCCTACACGTGGTCGCGTCGCCGTGTGAGATCAGAGGCATAGTGTGCTGCTCCGTGAAGCCTGACGAGTTGTGGGACAAGTGGGCGGACTGCTGGGCGCTGGCGCTCGCTGGCACGATCGGCGCAGTGCTGTATGCGATCGCCGTGGCGCCAGGAGCGAAGACCAACCCCGAGGCGGCGGTTCTTATCTTCTCTTCACTGCCGCGGCGGCCGTGACCGGATTCCTCGGTCTCGTCGTCAGCTGGCTCAGCTTTCGCCTGGAGTCGGGGAGGGTTCCAAGGCCCGACCTCGCCGTCGTGTCCGACGGCAAGCTCGTCCGTCGCTGGGAGCTCGAGATCGAACTCCTCGATCCTGAGCCCGATGTCTCGGCGGAAACCCAGAAGGAACGGCGCCGCCTCGAGGCTGTCATCGAGAAGTACGAGCATCCAGCCAGGCCGGCGCCGACGTCGCTTGCTGCCGTTGTGCTCGGCAGCGCGTTTACGGCCAGCGAGGTCAGTGACGAGGCCATCGCCGACTACCGCAAGGACGCCGAGGAGTACCTGGGACGGTACGAGGAGTATCTAAGGAAGCGCCACTTGGTGGAGACCTTCTGGGCCCGGAGCAGGGAGCTGATATTCGCTTTCACGAATGAACGGGCGGGGGTCCCGGCAGAGGGCGTCCGGGCCGTGCTGTTCCCACAACGAGGCGCTCCGACGTGCACTGCTGCGCGCGCGACGGCTCAGACGGTTGCCGGTGTCGCTGGCACGGGTGAAGATGCGCCGGTGGAGGTGCCGCTGACTCGCACCCGAAGATGGCGACGGCTTCCGGCCACCGGCCGGAGCCCGAGGCGATCACGCGGGTGCTGATCGGGTTCCGCCGCTCGTGACCGAGGAGACCACCGCGTCGTCGAGGCTGCCCGCCGGATCCCGGGTCCGTTCGATGCAGAAAGCGGCGACACGGATCGCCCGGATCGGCTGGGATCCGGACGACGACCAGGAGCTGCGCCAGAAGAAGACGCTCCTCGTGCTGCTCGCGGTGCTGATCCTGCCCGTTTCCCTCGTGTGGGGAAGCGTGTACCTCGCCTTGGGCTCGCCGGTCGGCATCGTCCCGTTCATCTACTTCGCCGTCTCGATCGGCTCGTTGGTCGTCTACGCGCGAACCCGGAACTTCCAGCTGCTCCTCGTCACGCAGCTCCTCGACATCCTCCTCACCACGACGACGGGACAGATGCTGGTGGGCGGATTCCTCCCGTCCGGAGGGGTGGGGTTGTGGGGGATCTTGGCGCCGCTCGGAGCCCTCGTCTTCCTCGAGGTGCGACGAGCCATCCGCTGGTTCGGCGCGTTCGTCCTGGTCTTCCTCGTCCTTGGCATCGCAGGCGAGATCCTGATCCCCGACGCCGACCTTCCGACGTGGTTCACCAGCACGATGCTCGCGTTGAACGTCATCGCCACCGGCTCCGTCGCCTTCACGCTCCTCGCCTCCTTCGCCCACCAACGCAATGAGGCGCTGGCGGCGCTCCGGGTCGAGCAGCAGAAGTCCGAGGGGCTCCTGCTGAACATCCTGCCGCGCGCGGTCGCCGACCGACTGAAGGCGGCTACCGAGCCGATCGCGGACCACTTCGCGGCGGCCTCGATCCTCTTCGCCGACGTGGTGGACTTCACCCCGCTCGCTCAGCGCCTCCCACCTCCCGACGTCGTCGGCATCCTCGATCACCTCTTCTCGCGCTTCGACGCACTCGTCGAGCGGCACGGGCTGGAGAAGATCAAGACGATCGGTGACTCCTACATGGCGGCCGCCGGCGTGCCGGATCCGTACCCCGATCACGCGCGCAGGGCCGCGCTCCTTGCGCTCGACATGCGAGATGCGGTGGCGACCTCGGCGGTCGCCGGCCAGTCCGGGCTCGAGCTGAGGATCGGCATCAACTCCGGCCCGGTCATCGCCGGAGTGATCGGCACGAAGCGCTTCCTCTACGACCTCTGGGGCGACGCCGTGAACACCGCGAGTCGGATGGAGTCCAACAGCGAACCCGGCGAGATCCAGATCACGCGCGCGACGTACGACCTGCTGAAGGATGAGTTCGAGTGCAGGCCACGCGGGACGATCCCGGTCAAAGGCAAGGGCCCGATGGAGACCTGGTACCTCGTGGGGTCGCGCTCGGATGATCGTCCCGAGGGCGACGGCGGTTCAACCTGCTGAGCTACTTCGCCTTCTCCCGGCGTTCGGTGTCGACCCGGCTGTAGATGAGGTCGAAGTCTGTCGTGTAGTTGGTGCCGTCTGCGGCGATCTCCCAGCATCCGGTGATCGTGTTGCCGTCGTCGCTGAAGGTCGCTGTGAAGCGCTGGGAGAACGGCTCGCCCTCCCGCCAGAGTTTCCACTCGCCGTTGCCGATGCTCATCTCGTAGACGCGGCAGACGCCGCGTTCGTCGGAGTACAGCTGGACGTACGTCCCGTTGGCCGCATCGCATCCGATGATCGAGACGTTGTCCGGCGCCTCGGGAAGCTCGGCCGTCCCACGCTGGAGCAGGTGTGCCCCCGAGGCGTGCCACTCGAAGAAGACCCTTCCGCCGCCCGGCCACGCCTCTCCGTCGGGCCATGTCGCCTCGAGGGTCCACTCACCGACGAGAGGCTCGAGCTGGCGTAGCGCTTCCTCCGCGGTCGGTTGGTCCATCGATCCGCCCCTTCCTTCCTTGGTTCGCTCGTGCGCACGACCCACGACCGGGCCCACGGGACGGAGGACCGACCCCGAGCGATCAGTCGTGCGCCTCCTCGTCCGGGAGCCGGTACCAGCGCTTGCGTTCCCCGACCCTCGCGCGGATCTTCCACCGCACGCTCTTCGGTGCTTCGTCCGCCGCCAGCCGGAGCAGCTCGATCTGCGCGAGCGGTTCGAAGCGACCGCCCCGCGGCAGGATGCGGCCGCCCTCGCCTTCCGCCAGCTCTCGCAGCCGGTCGAGGTTCATCGTCACCGTTCGCCACCAACCCCAGTCGTCCGCGAGCAGCTGCGTGATCCGGTCGAGCCCGATCGTCCCGGCCTCGTCGCCGGGCCGGACCTCGTACGCCGAGAGGACGTACAACACGTCCTGGGCGTCCTTCGCCGTCAGCTCGACGATCTGCAGCTTCGAGAGCAACACGTCGGCGACGTCGAGGGTCAGGGGCATCCGGTCGATCCGGTCCTTGAACTCGAGCACGTGGCACATGTCGAGCCGGTCGATCACGACGTCGACGGCCGGCCCCTCCGAGGCGGCGAAGAACAGCTGCTTGTGCCCATACAGGGCGTTGAATCGACGATCCGGCTCGAGGCCCCGCTCGATCAGGAAGCTGGTCAGGCGTGGCCGGGCTCGGCCGACCGACGCCAGATCGAGGTCCTGGTGCTCCCGCAGGCGAGGAGGGAAGTCGGGACAGAGCACCCGAACAGCGAGGCCGCCGACGAGGCGGAGCGGAACGCCCTCGGCCGTGGCTCCCTCGATCAGGCGGAGGGCTCCGGGAAGGACGTCGTCGCCCGCAGCGTCGGGCATCGGCGTCATCCCTCGACGCGGAACGTCCGCTCGATGCCCGCCGGGCCGACGTCGACGATGTAGCCGCGCAGGATCCCGAACGCCGCCTCGCTCCCCGGGTTCAGGCACACCGTCTCGCCGATCCTCGTCTCGCCGCCCGACTCATGGATGTGACCGTGCAGGCCGAGCATGGGCTTGAACTCCTCGATCGCCTGCCGAACGCCGGTCGAACCCACGGGCCCACGCAGCAGGTCGCCCGCCGAGACCTTCGGGCGGAGGTCGGCGTCGAGGAGCGGAGCGGTGTCGAGGCCAGAGGCGTGCGGAGGGCAGTGGGTCAGCAGGATGGTGCGCCTCGGGTCGCGGGCCTCGTCGGCCAGCTTCGTCAGCTCCTCATGGAAGTCGTCGTCGCCGACCTCGCGCGGGGTGCTCCACGGCGTGTGGTTGGATTTCCCCGAGCCGATCACCTGCAGGTCTCCCGGCAGGTCCACGACGCGCTCGTCCACGTTCCGACAGTAGGGGCTCCGTTCGAGGACGTCGTCGATCTCGTACGGATCGTCGTTGCCGGGGATCAGGTAGATGGGAACGCTCGAGCCCTCCATCCGCTCCGCCGCCATCTCCATCCACGACTCCACCCGACCCCGGATCTCCCGCACGAACAGCTCCCGCAGCGCGCGGGGATCGCCGTGGAGCCGCTCGACCTCGTCGTGCGGCATGTGCGCCACGTAGTAGCCGAGGTTCGCGATGTCCTGTTCCAACCGTGCGAGCTGCCGCTCGTCGCGGGCGACGCGCATCCGCCCGAGGAACTCGGCCTCGTAGCCGCCGTCCCGTTCGACGATGGGCACCAGAGCCTTCCCGGTCAGATCGCCGGCGTACAGGACCACATCGGCCTGGTACAGGCGCATGCGCGCGGCGTTCAGCATCTTCCTCCACGCCTTCTCGGAGGCGTGGATGTCCGAGACGATGTAGAGGCGGACGGTCCGGGCCATCGACCTCCTACTCCGGCGGGATCTGCCGGTACATCATCGCTGTATCGATACCCGCGGCACGGTTGCGAGCCGCCATGATGATGAAGATCACGACGGCGATGACGATCGCCCCGATCGTGAACGAGATCCCCGACCGGTTCAGGTATCCGAGCAGGGTTTCGCCCGATCCCGGCTCGACCGCCAGGCGGATCGCGTCGCCGATGGGCTTGATCCCCGCGAACCAGTAGATGACCGCGGAGAACACGAGCCAGACGGCTCCGAGGACGGGGAGGGCCGGTCGCCACGGCGCGTTGCCCACGAGGTCCGGCCGGGTGTACGGAGCCACGATGGCGTTGACCCCCGGCATGATCCACGTGAGCATGGCCATCAGGATGCTGAACCACAGGGTCGCGACGAGGTTCAGCTTGCCGCCCGCCGCGATGTTCTCCGGGAGCAACGCGAAGTTCTGCAGGACCGTGAGGATCGTGACGACCCCGAGCGCGGTGAGGATCATGTTGACCGGCGCACGGAGCCGCTCGTTCACCTTGCCGAACCACTCGGGCACCTGTCGGTCCAGGCTCCACGCCAGCCCGACCCGGCTGATGAAGGCGAGGTAGGCCGGGCACAGGACGAACGGCGACACCACGCCCCCGAGGCTGACGAGCAGCCAGATCGGCCAGAGCCCGGGGCTCGCGATCGTGGCCGTGAGCGGCAGCGTGTTGGGTTGCCCCAACGGGGTCGACGGGTCGCCGCTCCAGAACAGCACGCCCCAGCCGAGCTGTCCCGGGACGCCGAGCTTGCGCGAGAGCACGTCGACGAAGACGGAGTTCGTCAGCACCGCGATCACGAGCGCGCCCATCACCGCGATCAGGATGCCGCGGCGGATGTTGCCTCGGACCTCGCCCGCGATATAGGCGCTGTACTGGAACCCGATGTAGTTCAACAGCACGATCCCCAGCACGAACGGGAACAGCGAGTTGAAGATCTGTACGCCGCTCCCCAGCACGCCGTTGTCGGACGCAGCCGTCCTCAACTGGTCGATCGTCACGCCGTTCGCGTACGTGGGCAGGTTCGACTCGAAGCTGGACCGGTGGATGAAGATCGCCCCGGCGACGAACATGAGGACCGCGGATCCGATCGCGATCGCGGCGAGCGCCGTCACGATCCGGTGAAGGCGGCGCGTCGGCTGGATCACGACCCAGAAGATCAGGGCGATGACCACGAGGGATGCGATGAAGCCGGGCCACCCGGTGATGACACCGTCCTGGGCGTACCAGCCGTTCGCATCCTCGAAGAACCCGCTTCCCGTTCCGATCCCGATGATCCGCCCACTGATCTGAAGGGTCCGCAACACGACCGGCACCTCGAACGCGACGATCGCGATCGACGCGAGGACCAACGTGAAGGACTCGAGCCACCCGACGAACGGCCCGACCTTGGGGACGAATCGGCTCGTGAACACGTAGTCGCCCCCGGACCGCGGCATCACCGTCGTGAGCGACGCGAAGATCAGGCCCAGCAGGACACCGGCGACACCCACGATGATCGCGGCCCACCCATACGTCGTGAGGCCGGCGATCCCGATCGGAACGAACGCCAGCGAGTAGAACGTCGCGTACCAACCGACGCCGGTTCCCATGAACGCCGCCGCGTTGAAGAACAGAGCGTTCGTGACGCTGACCTCGCGCAACAGGCCCGAGGACTGCCGGGTGAAGAGCTTGCGACCTGCCATCGTCGCATCGTCGTTCATGACGTACCCCCCGTGTCCGTCGGTCGAACTCTAGATCATGTCCGCGCCGCCCTGCAGGCCGCGGAGCAGGCTCCTACCAGTCGAAGTCCGAGATGCGTCCCATCCGGATGCAGACGCCACAGTCCTTCCCGTGTAGCCCCCGGCATGGAGAGGCCCGGTTGAAGGGTTCGAACGCTCCAGCCAGCCAACGGCCGTTGGTGCTCCACGTACGACGCTACGCGGTGGGCCACAGCCCGACGATGACGTGCGCACCAGCTTCCGGAAGCCTCGCCGATCTACGGAGCGGCGCCCGGTTCGAACGGCCCTACCTCGATCGTCGAGGGCTGGCCCGGACCGTTGCACGGCGGGGGCGCCACCGAGTCCATCCCGTTGACGTCGACGGTTCCTCCGCCAGGGATCTCTACACGCCACAGGGGGACGGCGCGGCCGTCCGGACACCAGTTCGACCAGCGGACGCGCACGGACGCGGGATCCTGCGGCGCGAGCGTGACGACGGGCCACCCCGCCGGCCGCGGCGAGCCGTCGACGACCCAGCCTGCCGGCGACCGGCCGAACGTGACGCCGGACGTGATCGGATCCAGGTTCTGGTCCAGCAGCGTGATGGCCGGCGTGCCTTGGACGGTGCAGGTCGCGTCCGAGAGGTTCGTGAGCGTGATGGCCCCCTCCCGCGAGCCGGCCGCCCCCAGCAGCGTTCCGACCGCCCGGAGCTGCGCCGACGAACACGCGGTGGTCGTGGCGCCGGTCTCGTGGGGGGAGGGTCCCCCGAACGCCCGAAGGCCCACGAGGACCCCGGCCGCCACGACGGCGAGCGTGACCCCCACGCCGAGCGCATCGAATGCGATCCTGCGTCGGGCCCGGCCGAACAGAGACGGAGGAACCTCCAGGTGGGGGGGCACATCGGAGGCCCTTCGCTGGAGCAGGTCGCGGAGCCGATCGTCCATGTCATTCACCGATCTCACCTCGGATCTCGCTCCTCAACGTCTCGAGCCCTCGCGACACGAGGGACTTCACCGTCCCCGGGCGACACTTCAGGAGCTCGGCCACCCGTTGCTCCGACAGGTCCTCGTAGAACCGCAGGACGATCGCCACCCGCTGGCGTTGGGAGAGGTGCCCCAACGCCCGCCACAGCTCGTCTCGGTCCTCGAGCGGCCGTTCGGTGGCCGCGTGCGTCCCGACGACGCCACCGGCCCGCTGCACGTAGGCCCGCTCGACCTTCCTCCTCCGGAAGTGAGAGCGGCTGAGGTTCACCACCGTCCGTTGCAGGTACGCATCGAAGGCGCCGGGGTCTCGGAGGTGGACCAGTCGCCCGGCCAGGCGGACGAACGCGTCCTGCACGAGGTCCTCCGCGAGCGCACGGTCCCCGGTGAGGAGGTAGGCGAGCCGGACGGCCTCGTGGGCGTGGCGGAGGTACAGCTCGCCCAGCCTCCCCCTGTCCGCAGCTCGTCGATCCACGTCTGCACTCAGCATCCATCCATCACGTGCTCAGGACGCGCAGGTCCTCCGATCGGTTCCACGCCGGCCGGGGCACGGACGACGCCGCGCCGACCGAGGATCACGTCGGCAGAGCCGTCGGGATGCTCTGCGCGAAGCGGAACACGTCGTCGGGGTCGTAGGTCCGCTTGACCCCGACCAGCTTCGGAAGGTTGGCGCCGTAGTAGGCGTGCTGCCACCCGCGCAGGTCCGGGTCGATGTAGTTGACGTAGGCGAAGCCGCTCGCGGCCGGGCGGAGCGAGCGCCACAGCCCGGTGAGCCAGCGCCGGTTGGCCGCGACGCCATCTCCGCTCGGCACGTCCGTGAAGGTGACGAACTCCTGCGCCAGGAACCGGGCGTTCCGATGCGGGAACGCGGTCGCATCGCTCGGCTCTCCGGCGATCCGACCACCCCAGCCATCGAAGATCACGCCGGCCCGATCGCCCGCGAGTCCATCGTCGGAGCCGCGCCGCTCGATCCAACCCAACATCGCGGCCGCGACGTCGGACCCCAGGCGAGCATCGAAGAAGTCGGACTTCGCCAGCGCGGCCTCCCGCTTCAGCAGACCGCCACGGATCCCGAGCTTGCACTGATCGATCGTGTATCCGTTGCAACCCGCGTAGTACCTCGCCGCCTCGAGGTAGCTCATCGTTTGCGTCGACCGCGACGGCGCGGCCGACGCGGACGAGGAGAGCTCGTCCAGATGCGGAGCCAACGCTGCCGGGAGGCCGGCCCATGCGCCGCTCACCGAAACCTGCGGTCCCGACCCCGGGATCCACCGGAGCCGGCAGCTGGACCACAGGTCGTCCGGCCCCGACGGCCCCCACGTCTCCCATGCATCGAGCACGTCCGCCGCCGCGTCCCATGGCCACGACAGCGAGAACGCCGTGAGCCGCGAGAGAGGATGCGTCGAGAACGTGAACGAGGTCACCACGCCGACGTTGCCGCCGCCGCCGCCCCGGAGCGCCCAGAACAGGTCGGCATCGTGCGAGCGGTCGCAGGTGACGACGCTCCCATCGGCGAGGACGACGGTCGCCGCACGCAGCGAGTCGCACGTGAGCCCGAAGCGTCGGCTCGTCACACCCTGGCCACCACCGAGGGTGAGCCCGCCGATCCCCACCGTGGCGCACGTGCCTCCCGGGATCGTCATCCCGCCTGGCGCCAACGCCGCGGCGACGTCGATCAGCGTCGCTCCGGTTCCGACGGTGGCGCGGCCTCGCGTTGGCTCGGGCACCACGGCCGACATCGCGGACACATCGATCACGATCCCGTCCGTGAGCGAATAGCCGCCATAGCTGTGACCACCGCTCCGTGCCGCGAACGGGAGATCGTGCTCCCGTGCGAACCGGATCGTTCGCGATACGTCGGCCGTGGACGCCGCCCTCACCACCGCTTCCGGGTGGAGGTCATCGAACCTCGGGTCGTACGCGAGGCGGGCCGTCGCGTACGCCGGCTGCCCGGGCCTGATCAGCTCTCCGCGGAGCCCGGAGGCGAGGTCGTCCCAGCCGCGACCGACGGTGGAGCTCGGCGGGCTGGTCGGAGGGGGTGGGGTCGAAGGAGCCGGCGACGCCGTTCGACCGGTGCACGCGGACACGAGAGCCGCGAGACCCGGGACCGACACGACCCAGCCGGCGGCCGCGCGCAGGAACGTCCGTCGATCCACGCGCATGCTATGAGTCGCGAACGTGTATCGAACCGGGCCTAACGTCTCCGTGCGGGCAGCGAGGATGGCCCGACGTTGGTTCGGAGCCATCCATCGAGCGGCCGCGAGAGCTCGAGGAACTCGACGACCCGGTCCTTGGCGCGCTTCGTGCCGAGCCACGCGCCGGCCGGCCACTCTCGCCAGGCGACGAGGCCCTTGAACCGCAACAACTCGATCCGGGGATGGTCCTTCGGATAGCCCTTCGGGGCCGTCTTCAGCATCTCGTGGGCCATCACGTCGAGTCCGTTCGCCCGGGCGTCCGAGACCAACCCGGTCAGCTCTTCCCCCGGTCCGTCCTCGCTCACGGCCGCCCGGTACCGCTCGAGCTGGTCGGGGGCCATCTCCCACATGCCGCTCCCCGCGGCCAACCCGTGGGCGTCCAGCTGGACGTAGCCCCCGCCGATCGTCGCCGCGATGCTCGTCTTGTAGGGGGACTTGTCCCGGCTGAAGCGGACGTCGCGATACGGTCGGAAGATCCGACCCTCTCCCCACTCGGGAGCGAGCTCGGCGAGGAGCTCCTCCATCGGAGCCCGCACCACGCTGTCGTAGACGTCCTTGTTCCGCTGCCAGTACGGCTTGGTGTTCTCGGCCTCCAGGCCCTCGAAGAACTCCAGCGCCTCCGCCCGCCACCCCGTGAATGCCATCGCGGTCGCCCCCTTCGGCTGCGAGATCCAGAGCGTATCCGAGCCGGGACCAGCGGTAGCGACGGTTCAGTACCTCCCGTAGAGATCGCTCGCAGGGTCGAAGAAACCCTCCGCCGGTCGCGCGTGCGCGTGCCAATGGTCCGGGATCCGCCGCCGCTCGGGATCGATCCAGTAGCCGCCGGGGCCGTAGCGGTCGCCGGCGATGCGCTCGAGCTGCTCGAGCAGCGACGCCTCGACGTCGGGGTCGGGGAGGCCATGCGTTCGCCACACGATCATCGGCGTGCGGCAGACGAGGCACTCGGCGACCCAGCAGTCGTCGTCCTCGTGCAGCCAGGGCGTGACCCGGTCCGCCGAGCAGAGGAGGCAGTCATCCATAGGCCGCCACGGTGAGCTCGGCCCGGTCTCCCGTTCCCACGCCGTGTTCGTCGAACCAACCGAGGTTGGCCTCGATGGCGAGCACGTACGGATCGTCCGCGCCGTACGAAGGGCAGGGATCGGCCCGGCACGGCTGCATGTCACGGACACCGATCACCCGGCCCTCCTCGTCGACGAAGGCGATCGACAAGGGGATGAGCGTGTCCTTCATCCAGAAGGTCGCCCCCACCGGCTCCTCGAACACGAACGCCATGCCTTCGTCCTGTGGGAGCTCCTCCACGCCCATCAGACCCCGTCGGCGGGTTCCGGACGTGTCGGCGAGCTCCACGTAGAGGACGGCGTCGGTTCCTTCGAACCGCACCCGGGACGGCGGTCGGTCCGGATGGCTCTCCGTCCCCACGCACGCCGCCAGTCCGGTGACCGCGACGAGGACGACGATCGCCTTCACATCGCCATGGTGCCACGGTCACGCGGGGCGCCGTTGCTATCATCGCCCTGCCGCCGGAGTAGCTCAGTCGGCAGAGCGCCTCCATGGTAAGGAGGAGGTCAGGGGTTCGATTCCCCTCTCCGGCTCTTCGGTTCGTGCCGAGGCCCTTCCGACCCAGGTAGACTGACCCGCTGCCGGGCGGGGTAGCTCAGTGGTAGAGCAAGCGGCTCATAATCGCTGTGTCGGCGGTTCGATCCCGCCCCCCGCTACGAACCAGGCGCCGGAGGATCCCCGAGGAGACCAGGAGAGATGGGCAAGAAGAAGTTCGAGCGGACCAAGCCCCACGTGAACATCGGCACGATCGGGCACATCGACCACGGCAAGACGACCCTCACGGCGGCGATCACCAAGCGCCAGGCCGAGAAGGGGATGGCCGACTTCACCCCCTTCGACCAGATCGACAAGGCCCCCGAGGAGCGCGAGCGCGGCATCACGATCGCGATCGCACACGTGGAGTACGAGACCGACGCGCGTCACTACGCCCACGTCGACTGCCCCGGCCACGCCGACTACGTCAAGAACATGATCACCGGCGCCGCCCAGATGGACGGCGCGATCCTGGTCGTGTCGGCGGCCGACGGGCCGATGCCCCAGACCCGCGAGCACGTGCTGCTCGCCCGCCAGGTGGGCGTGCCCTCGATCGTGGTCGCCCTCAACAAGTGCGACATGGTGGACGACCCCGAGCTGCTGGACCTGGTCGAGCTCGAGGTGCGAGAGCTCCTGTCCTCGTACGAGTTCCCCGGCGACGACTGCCCGGTGATCCAGATCTCCGCGCTGAAGGCCCTCGAGGGCGACGAGTCCTGGGTCTCCAAGATCGACGAGCTGCTCGAGGCGTGCGACACCTACATCCCCGAGCCCACCCGCGACGTCGAGAAGCCGTTCCTGATGCCGATCGAGGACGTCTTCTCGATCACCGGCCGGGGCACCGTCGTGACGGGCCGGGTCGAGCGGGGGACCCTCAGCAAGATGGGGGAGATCGAGATCGTCGGGATCAAGGACACCCGCAAGACCATCGCGACCGACCTCGAGATGTTCCGCAAGCTCCTCGACGAGGTCCGGGCGGGTGACAACGTCGGCGTGCTCCTTCGTGGGATCGACAAGGGCGAGGTGGAGCGCGGCCAGGTGCTCGCCAAGCCCGGCTCTATCACGCCCCACACCGAGTTCGAGTCGCAGGTCTACATCCTGTCCAAGGAGGAGGGCGGTCGACACACTCCGTTCTTCGACGGCTACCGGCCCCAGTTCTACTTCCGGACCACCGACGTCACCGGCCAGGCCCACCTGCCGGAGGGCGTCGAGATGGTGATGCCCGGCGACAACGTCGAGATGAAGGTCGACATGATCGCGCCGATCGCGATGGAGGAGGGCCTGCGCTTCGCCATCCGCGAGGGCGGCCGCACCGTGGGAGCCGGCCGGGTCACGAAGGTCGTGAAGTAGGCCGGGGCTCAAGCAGCGAAGCGGCAAGCCCCCAGGAAGAGAGCGATGGCGAAGAAGGAAGGCAACCGGCCGAAGATCACGCTCGAGTGCACCGAGTGCCGGCGGCGCAACTACCACACGGTCAAGAACCGCGTGAACGACCGGGAGCGGCTCGAGCTCAAGAAGTACTGCCGGTGGGACCGGCGGCACACGCTGCACCGCGAAACGCGCTAGAGAACCCGAAGCCCCTAGGACGCGTCCAGGTCGCTCTCGGGGAGGGTCTCGTTCGTCTTCACCTTGCCGAAGCGGATCGCAGCGACCACGGCGTCGGTCTTCGAGTGCACGCCGAGCTTGGTGAGGACGTTCTGGATGTGCGTGCGGAGGGTGTGCCGGCTCATCCCCAAGGCGCTCGAGATGTCGGCGGACGTCTCGCCGGCCGCGACCCGCTGGAGGATCTCGAGCTCGCGGGGGGTCAGCCGTTCGACCCGCTGGGCGAGCTCACCGTCGTTCCGGCGCTGCAACCGGAACCGCGCGAGCGACAGCTCCACCTCGCTCACCGCGTGGAGCGGCTCGCCCCGGTACGCGCGCCGGATCGCCTCTGCCAGATCGGAGACCGCCTGCGTCTTGCGCAGGAAGCCCCTGGCGCCGGCCTCGACCGCCCGCGCCAGGACCACGTCGTCCTCGTGGCCGGACAGCAGGATCACCTTCGTCGCGGAGGCGTCCCGATGGATCCGGCGGGTCGCTTCGAGACCGTCCACGCCCGGCATCTGCACGTCCATGAGTAGGACGTCGGGATGCTGCTCCGTGGCCGCTTCGACGGCCGACTCGCCGTCGGTCACGACCTCGATCACGGTCAGATCCTGTTCGTTGTCGAGGGCGATCTGGAGCGCCTCGCCGTAGGAACGATGGTCGTCGGCGATGACGACGCGGATGTCGCCCTCACGCGCGACAGAAGCGTTGCGGTCCTTCGATCTCGCTCGCGCAGCGGTCATGTGGCCGCATCGTAGGCACGGGAGGACAGAGAATCACGTACCCCCACCGCCGGATTTCGTGATCCCCCGTCGGAGGGACGTCCGATGGGGGACGTTGGGTAGGATGCTCGGCCGATGAACGCCGCCGTGGCAGGGAAGACGTACCCGGCGAGGCCGTTCACCGTCGATGCGGAGCGCGTCGCCGCGTTCCGGACGATCTTCGGCGAACCCGATGGGATCCCGGCCACCTTCGTGACGGCGGCCGAGTTCAGCGTGATCCCGGAGATCGTTGCCGACCCGGAGCTCGGCATCGACGTCTCCCGCGTCGTGCACGGGAGCCAGGAGTACGAGTACCGCCGGCCATTGCGGGAAGGGGAAACCCTGCAGGTGCGCACCCGGATCGATCCGATCCGGGTGCTCGGCGGGAACGCCTTCCTCGTCATCGCGACCGACCTCGAGGGATCGGACGGAGAGATCGCCTGCACGGCCCGGTCGACCCTGATCGAACGGGGGAGCGGCTGATGCCGTCGGTCCGCGACGTCGAGATCCGGCACGAGCTGCCGACGCTGTCGCGCGTGGTGACCGCCGACGACGTGAAGGCCTACGCCGACGCGGGAGGCGATCGGAACCCGCTCCACCAGGACGACGCGTTCGCGCGAGCGGCCGGGTTCCCCGGGATCCTCGCCCATGGGATGTTCACGATGGGGCACCTCGCCGCGTGCATCTCGCGCTGGGCAGGGGGACCCGCGCGCATCCGCCAGTTGACCGCGCAGTTCCGGGCGCCCGTCTACATGGGCGAGGAGATCGTGGCGGGCGCGCGCGTCACGGCCGTGGACGTCGACCGGCGGGTGGCGCTCGTGGAATGCTGGGTCTCCGTCGAACGCGACGGCGCGACGGAATGGCCGATCAAGCGCGGGCAGGCCGAGGTCCTGCTGGATGGCTGAGGCGGGAGCTCAGGCTCCGATCTGCCCCTGCGCATCCCGGCGCTGGGCCCGCCCCGACATCGCCTGGATCGCCTCGCTCATCCGATCGACCACGATCTGCACGTCGTTCCCGTAGCCCTCGTCGACCAGGTTGGAGACCCGGTCGATCTTGTCGCTCAGCCGCTCGGCGACCTTCAGCATCGCCTCCGCCGTCGACTGCGTCTCCTTGTGGAGCTGGTCGGACATCGACTGGAACCGGCGATCCACGGAGCTCAGCACATCGTTCGCCAGACCGGCCTGCAGCTCCTTGATCGAGCGGAGCGTCTGCCGGAGCAGCTCGGCGTCGTCGTTCGCCGATCCCCCCGTCGCGAACCGCGACGCGAGCGCCTGGTTGTCCGACCGGATCAGCCGCGCGATCGCGGCGATCCGGTCGTCCACGTGCGCCCGCAGCCGCTCTTCGAACGCCTGCTGCTGCTCCGCCAGCATCGAGTCGATCCCGTCGATCGAGCCGACGGAGGCGTTCAGGCGCTCGACCGTCTCCCCGATCGCGGACGCGATGGCCATCTCGGCCGCTTCCCCCGTCTTCTCGACGAGCGCCTCGCCGACGAGGATCATGCGCTCCTCGACCGTCTCCCGGACCAGCACCTCCTGCTCGGCCGTCTTGTCCTCGATCATCTGGCGGAGCGCATGCGAGTCGCTCCGGATGAGCTCCGCCAGGCCCCGCACCCGGGCGTCGATGAACCGCTCCATCGCGGTCTTCAGCGAGACCTGGTCCCGACCGTGGATCCCGACGCGCTCGGTCACGATCTCGAGCTGCTGCCCGAGCGCCTGGATGTCGTCGCGGATCGTCGCGCCGACGTTCGAGCGCTCCCCGTCCTGGGCGACGAACGACTCGGCGTGCTCCTCCACCCGCTGCGCCAGCCGGCCGACCGCCTCGGCGCCGCCCTGGACGTACCCCTGCATCGCCTCCACGACCCTGGCCGTCTCCCGGGCCACCAGCTCGCCGTGCTCCTGGACCTGCTGGATGATCGCGTCGGTGAGCGCCCGGTCGCGCTCGTCGAGGGTCGTGAACGTCTCGGCGATGTGCCGCTCCACCTGTTCCAGCTGGAGCCGGACGTTCTCCACCCCGTGGAGGGTGGGCGACTCGGCGATCGCGCGGATCGTCGCCACGGAGGACTCCATCGCCTCGCGCGTCGCCCGCCCCGTCTCGGCCAGGTCGCTCAGCGCGTCCTCCACGCGGCCGGCCCGGGTGGACAGCGCCTGGAACCGTTCGTCGCTCGAGGCGATGAGGCTGCGGATCGCCTGGTCTCGGGAGAGCAGGCTCACGATGCGCTCCTGCTCGGGGCGGACGTCCTTCGCCGATGACCGCCACAGCTCCGTCGCCACCTCGCGCATCAGGATCGTGGCCTGCTCCTCGAGCACCTGGAGCCCTTCCTCGACCCGTTCGTCGACGGCGTGCGTCAGGGCGTTCGCGATCTCCTCTTCGACCGGCGAGAGCACCGTCGGCTCGGGCTCCGGCTGGCGCGTGAACAAAGGGGAACGCCGACGAGCACCGGCTCCCGCCGGCCGTGCGGTGCGCGGTTCGTTCATGTGTGTGCCTCGCGATCCGGGGCCGCTGCGGCACGTCTTGGCCGAAGGATAGGCCAGGGGGTGGGCCCGCTCACGCATCTGCGCAGGAAATCCCCCATGAGCTCGAAGCCGCTCCGCCGGTCGGGGGAGAGACCCCGAGGAGGTCGGTTCCTTTGCCGGGCCCTGGGGCCGACCCTATACTGAGGTCTCCGAACGTCCCGCCTGACGCCGGGAGGCACGGAGCCCAGGGGCGTAGCTCAACTTGGTAGAGCACCGGTCTCCAAAACCGGCGGTTGGGGGTTCGAGTCCCTCCGCCCCTGCAAGGGAGCACCATGAATCGACAGATGAAGAGGATGCAGGAGCGCCAGGAGCGCGCCCAGAAGCGCGCCGGCACCACGCGTCCCACCACGCCCTCGGCCGCGACCAGGAGGGCCGCGGTGCAGGAGAAGCGCACCCGCACCGGCGCGCGCCAGTTCCTGAAGGAGGTCCGCCAGGAGCTCGGCAAGGTCGCCTGGCCCACCCGCCGGGAGCTCGTCTCCTACACGATCGTGGTGCTCGTGACCGTGACGGTGCTCACGGCGTTCGTCTTCGGGCTCGACTCCCTGTTCACGAGGTTCGTCTTCGACGTGCTCGGCAACTGATGAGGATCGACGGGTTGAACGAGACCGAGCCGACCTACGGGCCCGAGGACCGCGACGTCGAACAGGCCGACGCACCGCGCGACGAGCCCATCGAGCCCTCGGCGGAGACGGTCGAGGCGGAGCCCGAGGCGGAGCCGCAGGAGCCGGCGGAGCCCGCGCCGGAGCCGCAGGAGCCCGCCCCGGAACCGCAGGAGCCCGAGCCTGACGAACCTCAGATGGAGGCCGCCACGCCGCCGCAGGTGACGCCGGCCGACGAGGTCGACGCCGAACCTACCCAGACCGAAACCGCACTCGGAGACGACCGCATCCGGGAGCAGGGCGACTGGTACGTCGTGCACACGTACTCGGGATACGAGAACAAGGTCAAGGCGAACCTCGAGTCCCGGATCCACACGATGCAGATGGAGGGGAAGATCTTCGGCGTCCACATCCCGATGGAAGACGTGATGGAGATCAAGTCCGGCAAGAAGCAGGTGGTGAAGAAGAAGCAGTTCCCGGGCTACCTGCTCGTCCGGATGGTGTACGACAACGACTCCTGGTACGTCGTCCGCAACACCCCCGGTGTGACCGGGTTCGTCTCGGCGGGGACGGGGTCGAAGCCCACCCCCCTCTCGAAGCACGAGGTGGAGAAGATCCTCGCCGTGAAGAAGGAGGAGGTGCGCCCCCAGGTGCGCCTGGGCTTCGAGGAAGGCGACGTGGTCCGGATCACCTCGGGTCCGTTCGCGGACTTCAACGGCACGATCAACGAGATCAACGCGGACCAGGCCAAGCTGAAGGTGCTGGTGAACATCTTCGACCGGGAGACCCCGGTCGAGCTCTCCTTCGACCAGGTGTCGAAGGTCTAGCGGGAGGCCGGGAGGCCGCTCGGACCGCAGGAGGTGACACGGATGCCCCCCAAGAAGAAGGTGCTCGCGAAGGCGAAGCTCCAGATCACGGCCGCGCAGGCCACGCCGGCCCCACCCGTCGGGACGGCGCTGGGCCAGCACGGCGTGAACATCATGGAGTTCTGCAAGCAGTACAACGAGGCGACCCAGCAGTACGCCGGCCAGATCATCCCCGTGGAGCTCACGATCTACGAGGACCGGTCGTTCTCGTTCGTGCTGAAGCAGCCGCCCGCGGCGGAGCTGATCCGCAAGGCGGCGGGGATCGAGAAGGGCTCGGGCGAGCCCAACCGCGAGAAGGTCGGGAGGCTCCCGAAGGACCGGGTGCGTGAGATCGCCGAGCGGAAGATGGTCGACCTGAACGCGAACGACGTCGACAGCGCGATGAAGATCATCGAGGGCACGGCGCGGAGCATGGGCGTGGAGGTGTTCGGATGAGCGCGAAGCCCGGCAAGCGCTACCGCCAGGCGCTCGAGACCTTCGATCGCGAACAGGAGTACCTGCCCGGCGAAGCGATCAAGATCCTCAAGTCCCTTCCGGACGCGAAGTTCGACGAGACCGTGGAGCTCGCGTTCCGGCTCGGCATCGACACGCGGAAGAACGAGCAGGCCCTGCGTGGGACGGTCGCGCTTCCCCACGGCACGGGGAAGTCGGTCCGCGTGGCCGTCTTCGCGGCGGGGGAGAAGGCGCGCGAGGCTCGTGACGCCGGCGCGGACGTCGTCGGCGGCGAGGAGCTCCTCGAGGAGGTCATGAAGGGCGTGATCGACTTCGACGCGGCCGTCGCCACGCCGGACATGATGGCCTCGGTGGGGAAGGCCGGGCGGGTGCTGGGGCCGCGCGGGCTGATGCCGAACCCCAAGACGGGCACCGTGACGAACGACATCGCCAAGGCCGTCGCCGACATCAAGGGAGGGAAGGTCGAGTACCGCGCCGACCGCACCGGCAACGTGCACATGATCATCGGGAAGAAGTCCTTCGAGGAACGGAACCTGTTGGAGAACTACCTGGTGGTCGTCGACGAGGTGCTCAAGGCGAAGCCCGCGTCCGCGAAGGGCCGCTACATCAAGACGCTCGCGGTGTCCTCGACGATGGGTCCGAGCGTCCGGATCGACCCGACGAAGCCGAAGCTGGTCGAAGCGTCGACGGGGGCATAGGCCCCCGGTTCATAAGCGCATTCTCATCGATCGTCTGAACGACGGATCGAGGTCGCGGGTACCGAGAAGGTGGCTGGCGCGCGTCGGAGATCTGATGCCGGTCGTGTGCCCGGATGGGCGACCCCTAGACCTATCGCTGTAGCGCTTTCGGGGGTGAGGTGCTAGAAGAGGCTTCGGAGGACGACCAGGGGCTGGGAGGGAGGCACCGGGGTGCTTCGGATGCTCGATGCGAAGAGCGGTCGGATCTTCACGCCGCTCTCGACCGCGGCCGGGCTCTCGGCTGTGCTCGCCGCCGCCACGGTCACGATCGTGGTGGTTCCGAGCCTCCGGCTGGAGATCCAGGCTCCCAACCTCCGTCCCGCCCTCGAGGCCGCCGGCGTGGTGGCAGCCGGGTTGACCGCAGGCATCGCGTACGTGCGGCTCGCGCTGGGCGGCCAGCGGGTGTGGCTGTACGTGTCCGCGGCCTTCCTCGTGATCGCGGTGAACCGGCTCGTGCTCGGCGTCGGTATCCCTCCGGATCGGGTCGACGTCCAGACCGCCAGCTACCTGTGGACGGCGGCTCGGCTCGAGATGGCCGTGCTGCTGTTGCTGGGCGCGGTCGCCGCTAGTCGGGGCGAGGCCGAATCGGCGCCGCGCGTCCACTACGGCGTCGCGGCACTGGTGGCGCTCGGCGTCCTCGTGGCGATGCAGACGTTGATCTGGTTCGGACGTGCCGCGTTCCCCGCCCTGACCTCCAGGGATGCATCGATCGAGTCGATCACCGGCGTCCAGCCCGGCCTCACGCTCGCCGACGTGACGCTCGGCTCGACCGGAGCGGTCTTGTTCTTCCTGGCCGCGTTCCTCTTCGCGCGCGAGCGATCCCTCGATGTCCGCAGCCGTACCTGGCTGGCCTGCGTGCTGGTGCTCGCGGCGTTCAGCCACGTGCACTACATGCTCGTCCCGACGATCTTCAGCGACCGGATCTCGACGGGCGACGCTCTGCGATTGGCGATGTCGGTCGTCCTGCTCCTGGCCCTGTTCGACGACATCAGGCGGACCTATGTGCGCGAACGCGAACGCGGCCGGGAGCTCGAGGCGGCCTACCGGGAGGAGCAGCTCCGCGTCCGGGAGCTCGAGGACGTGGCTCGGACGAAGGCGGAGCTGCTCCGGATGCTCAGTCACGAGCTCCTGCACCCGGTCGCCGCGATCCGCGCCCTCGCGACCGGCCTCGCGATGGGCGACGAACGGCTCGATCAGGAAGAGAAGCGTCGCGCCGTCGAGGGCATCCTCGGGCAGTCCGAGCAGCTGCGTGACCTCGTCGAGCGGGCGCCCGAGCTCGAGGAGCTGCGGCTCGACGTCGACCCCGTCTTCACGGAGCAACGCGTCGACGACCTCATCGAGCACGTGCGGCACACGTTCCCTCACATCGCCGGACGTCTGCTGATCGACGTCGACCCGGAGGCCGCCGGGGCGACCGTGCGGAGCGATACCGGGAGGATGATGCAGGTCTTCCACAACCTGTTCTCGAACGCGGAGAAGTTCTCGCCGGCCGGATCGCCCGTCGCACTCAGCGCCCGCTGCACCGATGATGAGGTGATCTTCGAGGTTCGCGACACGGGCTCGGGGATCGGTCGCCAGGATGTAGAGCGACTGTTCGAGCCCTTCGTCCGGCTGCCGAACGCGAGCGATACCCCGGGCTCGGGGATCGGGCTGCACATCGTGCGATCCGTCGTCGATGCCCACGGGGGTCGCGTCTGGATCGAGGACGGTGACGAACGGGGCACGGCCGTCCTGTTCGCCTTGCCCCAGCACGGAGCCCAGACGGCGTGAGGCCCGTCCGGCTCGTTCTCGTCGACGATCACAAGGTGTTCGCCGACGCGCTCGGCGTGCTCCTCAGGACCGAGAGGGACATCGACATGCTCGCCGTGGCGCCGGACGCGGAGTCGGCGCTCGACATCGTGCGCTTCCGCCGGCCCGACGTGGTGCTCATGGACGTGGACCTTCCCGGGATGAACGGCATCGCCGCGACCCG
>JBIOTM010000050.1:0-19154 GCA_044865955.1 Actinomycetota bacterium
ACCTGGCGAGAGGGATCTATCCGCCCCTGTTGGCGGACCAGGGCCTCGCCGCGGCACTCGGCTCGCAGGCCCGGAAGTCGCCGGTGCCGGTCCAGATCGAACCCGACGGGATCGGTCGCTACCCCCAAGAGATCGAGGCCGCCGTGTACTTCTCGTGCCTGGAGGCGCTGCAGAACGTGGCGAAGTACGCCGAGGCGACGCGGGCCACGATCCGCCTCTCATATGATGGGGACGTCCTGCGATTCGAGGTCAGCGACGACGGCCGTGGCTTCGACCCACGGGTCGCGTCCCGAGGCTCCGGACTCCAAGGGATCGCCGACCGTCTGGATGCGCTCGGGGGTGAGCTCGAGATTCGCAGCGCTCCCGGGGAAGGCACAATGCTCTCGGGGAGCGTCCCCTCGGGCGGGGGCACGGAGGCGGGATGACCGGGTTCCGCCGCCTCCCGTGGGCCGTGTGGGCGCTCTCGATGCTCCTGCTCGCCGGCCTGGTGTGGCTGGCAACCCTGAGCGACCGGTTGGGCGAGGATCCGCTCCTCAACGTCCTCTTCGCGACGATCGTCGTGGGGTACTCGTCGGTCGGCGCCGTGCTCGCCCGACGGAACCCAGGGAACGCGATCGGGTGGCTGATGATGGCCGCAGGCGCCTCACTTGCCCTCGCGGGCTTCAGCGACGAGTACCTCGTGTACGCCCTCCGGACCCGACCGGGCTCGCTGCCGGGTGCGACCTTCGCGGCCGTGCTCTCGGGCCTGTCGTGGGGTCCGTTGCTCGTCGTCCTGATCCTGATCGTGCTGCTGTTCCCGACCGGCCGGGTGCCAAGCCCGCGGTGGCGGTTCCTTCCGTCGACGATCCTCGGTCTCTTCGCGCTCGCCACCGCAGGAAGCATCCTGGCGCCGGGCTCCCTGGACGTGGCATTCCACGTGGAGAACCCGCTGGGTGTAGAAGCGCTCGGGGGTGTCGCCGAATTCGCGCAGACGGTGGGCTTCCTGGGTCTTCTCCCGGCGCTGGCCGCTTCGATCGCCGCGCTCGTCCTCCGGTATCGCAGGTCCCGGGGGGAGGAGCGCCAGCAGATCCGCTGGCTCGTCTACGTCGTCGCGGTCGTCGGGGTCGCGATCGTGGTCGGGATCACCCAGGACTTCCTGTGGAAGGGAGCGGCGTTCGGGGATGCCCTGTTCGTCACGATGGTCGCCCTGATCGGTCTCGGCGTCCCCCTCGCGATCGGCGTCGCGATCCTCAAGTACCGGCTGTATGACCTCGACCTCGTGATCAAGAAGACCGTGCTCTACGCGACCGTCGCCCTCCTGCTCGTGGCGGTCTTCCTCGTGTTCGCCTATGGCGTGGGGAGCGCGGTGATCGAGGCCGACCCGGGGGCGATCGTCGCGTCGGTGGCGATGGGCGTGGCCTTCTGGCCGGCGGTGCGGCTCGCCCGCCGCGTCGCGGACCGGCTCGTGTACGGGCGACGCGCGACACCCTACGAGGTCCTCTCGGAGTTCTCTCACCGCGTGGGTGGTTCGTACTCGGCCGAAGACGTCCTCCCGCGGATGGCGGAGATCCTCGCGGGCGCCGTCGGCGCAGGCAGCGCCGTCGTCTGGCTCCGCGTCGGATCCGAGCTCCGCCCTGCCGGCCGATCGCCAGCGGACGCGGCACCCCCCGAGCCGATCGGGATCTCGGGGGACGCGGTGCCGCCGATCCCGGCCGATTCCGCGATCGAGGTTCGGGATCGAGGCGAACTGCTCGGCGCCCTCGCCGTGACGATGCCCGCGAACGACCCGATGAATCCGGGCAAGGAGCGTCTCGTCCGTGATCTCGCGTCCCAGGCGAGCCTGGTGCTCCGGAACGTCCGTCTCATCGAAGAGGTGCGGGCCTCGCGCCAGCGGCTGGTCGCCGCGCAGGATGAGGAGCGCCGGAGGTTGGAGCGGAACATCCACGACGGCGCCCAGCAACAGTTGGTCGCGCTCACCGTGAAGCTGAGACTGCTCGAGCTGCTCGCCGGGCGCGATCCGGCCAAGGCGGCCGAGGTCGCGGCTCAACTGCAGGAGGAGACGACCACGGCCCTCGAGGACCTGCGCGACCTCGCGCGGGGGATCTATCCGCCCCTGCTGGCGGACAGGGGGCTGCCGGCCGCGCTCGAGGCCCAGGCGCGGAAGTCGTCGCTCCCTGTCGTGGTCGAGGCCTCCGACGTCGGCCGCTTCTCCCAGGACGTGGAGGCGGCCGTGTACTTCTCGTGCCTGGAGGCGTTGCAGAACGTGACCAAGTACGCGAAGGCCACGCGCATCACGATCTCGCTCGCCCGCGCGGACGGTCGGTTGACGTTCTCGATCGACGACGACGGGGTCGGCTTCGACCCCATCGCCACCACGCACGGCACGGGCCTACAGGGGATCGCCGACCGCGTCGACGCGCTCGGCGGAACGTTCGAGATCACGAGCTCGGTCGGCGCCGGCACTACGCTCCATGGGACGCTGCCCACCGAAGGGACCGGCTGATGAACCGGGTTCGACGCCCGCGCCCGAAGAGGCTCCTGGCCGCGGAGACGATCCTCGTCCTGCTCGGGGTCGCCCTGACGCTCCCGGACGAGAGCGCGATCGCGCTGGTCCTCCTCGGGGTCCCCATCCTCGTCTACGGGTGGCTGGGCGCACGGATCGCCGAACGGGTTCCCGCGAACAGGGTGGGATGGCTCCTGTCCACGGCGGCCATGACCGCCGCGATCGCCCTCGTGGGGAGCGCGTACCAGCATTTCGGCGCGGTGCACTCCACCCACGCCCTGCCGTTCGCCCGTGCCGTCCGGGTCGTCGCGACCGTGCTGCCTCCCGCGATCATCGCCGTCTGCTTCCTCCTGGTGTTCCTGTCGTTCCCCACCGGACGGCTCCCGTCGGCGACGTGGCGCCCGGCCGTGGTCCTGGTGGCGGTGGTCGGCGCGGTCGCGGTCTTGGCGGGTCTCGGGGATCCGGAGCTGGCGGCTGCCGCGCGGCTGCCACGATGGGTGAGCGACATCCCGTTCCGAGGGTCTCTGCCCGACCTCGTGGTGACGCTCGGCGCGCTCGCCTTCCTCGTGACGGTGGCGTCGTTGTTCGTGCGCTCCCGGAGCGCGCCCCGCGAGGAGCGGCAACCGGTCCGAGGGCTCCTGGTCACGCTGCTCGTGATGGCGGCCGCCATCCCGCCGTTCGCCTTCCTGGCGAGGAGCGACGAGAACTGGATCGTCGCCTTCTTCACGGTCATGACCATCGCCCTCGGGTTCCTGGTGGCGATCCCGTTCTCGCTGTCGGTCTCGATGCTCCGATACGGGCTCTTCGACTACGAGGTCGGCATCCGCAAGACGGTCGCGCGACGTGTCTTGGTGGCGGTGATCGTGCTCATGGTGGGAGTCGTCTTCCTGCTCCTCGCAGGCACGTTCCTCGGGAGCTTCCTGGCGGGGACGCGGAACCCACGCCAGCAGCCCGCGCTCGCGATGGCGATCGGCATCGCGCTGGGGATCCTCGTGATGCTCGTCGTCCGGTGGGCTCGCCGGTTCGCCGACCGGGTCGTGTTCCGGGAGCGGGAAACGCCGTACGAGGTCCTGTCGCAGTTCTCAGGTCGGGTCGGGGAGACGTACTCGCTCGAGGACGTGCTCCCCCGGATGGCGCAGCTCCTCGCGAAGGGGACGGGAGCCGACGTCGCGCGGGTCTGGCTCGACGTGGACGGGGATCTCCGGCCGATCGCCGCCTTCCCCGAAGGTGCGCAACCCGACGGAGGGCTCGCACGCGACGGCGAGGAGCTCCGCACGGACGATCCCGCCACACACGCCTTCCCCGTCCGACAGCAGGGGGTGCTCCTGGGGGCGCTCGTCGTGACGATGCCCGCGAACGACCCGATGAACGCCGAGAAGGAGCGACTGGTCGGCGACGTGGCACGGCAGGCCGGGCTGGTCCTTCGCAACGTCGGTCTGCTCGAAGACGTCCGGGAGTCGAGGCGACGGATCGTGGCCTCGCAGGACGCTCGGGCTCGAGCGCTGGAGCGGAACATCCACGACGGCGCCCAGCAGCAGCTCGTGGCGCTCACGGTGAAGCTGCGGCTGGCGCAGCAGATGGTCGACCGCGACCCCGATCAGGCGCGGGAGATGCTGGGGAGTCTTCAGGCTGCGGCGACCGACGCGCTCGAGGATCTCCGCGATCTCGCACGTGGGATCTACCCACCCCTGCTGGCCGACAGGGGGCTCGGCGCGGCTCTCGAAGCGCAGGCGCGGAAGTCCTCGGCACCCGTGACCGTGGTCACCGACGGGGTGGGCCGCTACTCGGAGGCGATCGAGTCGGCCGTGTACTTCTCGTGCCTCGAAGCGCTCCAGAACGTGGCGAAGTACGCGGATGCTTCACACGTCGACATCCATCTCACCGACGGCTCGGGGGCGCTCCGCTTCGAGGTCTCGGACGATGGCCGCGGGTTCGAGACCTCCGCTCGTCACCCGGGGACGGGGCTGCAGGGGATCGCCGACCGCATGGACGCGCTCGGCGGAACCTTCGACGTGCGGAGCGCGCCGGGGGCCGGGACGACCGTCGAGGGCAGCATCCCTCTCGACGGATCCTGATCCCGCTTCCGGACGACCCACTGGAGGCTCACGCGGCGTCGTTCGCCGCGGCCCATGCCTCCTCGAGCCGGTCGGGACCGAACACAGACTTGGGGATGTAGGCGGCCGCGCCGCACTCGACCGCGCGCGGCGCGTACTCCTCCTCCTCGTAGGTGGAGAGGAGCAACACGACGGCTCGGTTCGCCTCCGCCGCCAAGATCTGGCGGGTGGCGTCGAGCCCGTTGATCCCCGGGAGGTTCACGTCCATCAGCACCAGGTCCGGCTGGAGCTCGGCCGCCATCGTGACCGAGTCCTCGCCGGACTCGGCCTCGCCCACGACCTCGAAGCCCTCCGTGGCGTCCACGACCATCCGGGCCGCCAACCGGAACGGCTCCTGATCGTCGACGATGAGCACGCGAACCGCCATCGAACCCGATCCTCCGATGCAAGCGTGTCATCGACGCCGGCGAACGCCAGTGATGCCAGCACCACTCTTCGACTCCCCCGAACCCCCGTACGCGGGGCTACGTTCGCGCCGCACGACGCTCCGTGGGCCCCACGCCCCTACGCGGCGATGTCGCCGAGCCGGAGGAACGCTCGCTCCAGCACCAGCCGCGTGTTCAGGTTGATGTCCTCGGCCAGGGCGGCGCGCGCCTCCTCGACGGCGGCCATCCCCCTCGCCGCCCGCACCACGGGGAGGCGCGCGCCGCCGGGAGCACCGGCCAGGTCCGGGTTCATCAGGATCTCGATCCCCCCGCCGACGCCGGTGGCCACGACGTCCCGGAGCAGGGCCGAGATCCCCAGCAGCACCCAATCCACGTAGTCCCGTTCGGCCCGACGCTCCCGTCGCTGGAACCGGAGCTCGATGCGGCGGATCGCGCCACGGTAGGCCTCCTCGGGTCGCCCGCCTTCGTCGAGGAACGGGGCCACCTCTTCACCGAGCTCGCCCTTCAGTCCCTTCCGGTAGTCGGTCGCCGCCCGCAGCACCAGATCCGCGGCCTCGAGCGCTCCTGTGGGACCGGAGGCCGCCAGCTCGATCGCCGACCGGGCGGCGTCCCGGAACCGCAGGCCCTCGTCGGATCCGGCCAGCCGTCTCGCCCTCCCGAGGTTCCCTCCCGCGAGTCGAGCGGCGAGCCGAGCCTCGACCTCCCCCGTGCCTCCCCGGACCAGCTCGTCCACCACGAACCCCTCCGGCAGCGCGGTGAAGGTGACCACGTGACACCGGGAGAGCACCGTCTCGGGGAGCTCGTGCGCCCTCGCCGAGAGCAGGAGGAGGACCGCATCGGCCGGGGGCTCCTCCAGGACCTTCAGGAGGGTGTCCGCCGCGTTGGGCGAGAGGCGATCGGCCTCCCGGATCACGAACACCTTCCGCCCCGGCTCGGGAGCCGTGCGGTAGGCGGGCTGCCAGACCTCGGTCCGGATCGTGCCGACGTGGATGTCGCGGCCCTCGGGCTCCACCACGAACTCGTTCGGGTGATGGTCCTGTCCCGCGAGGCGGCAGTCCCGACACTCGCCGCACCCACCACGCCGGCACAACAGGGCAGCCGCGAACGCGCGCGCGGCCAGCGACTTCCCGCTGCCCTCGGGCCCGGCGAAGACGTAGGCGTGATGGGGACGCTCCACAGCCCCCTGCAGGAACGCCATCGCCCCGGCCTGCCCGGGGACGCGATCGAGGACGGGAACGCTCACGGCCCGACCGTACCGCGGGCTCCCGACGCCGTCAGTCGGACGCGGCTCCTCCGGCGCCGTCCCGATCGATCAGGGCGGTGCCCAGTGCGGCCCGGACCTGGTCGAAGACCTCCGCGGGCGGCTTGTCGGCCTCGACGACGACGAACCGCTCCGGATGCTCCTCCGCGATCTTCAGGTAGGCGTCCGCCACCTTCACGTGGAACTCCTGCCCCTCGAGCTCCATCCGGTCGGGCGCCTCCGTGGATCGGAGCAGGCCGCGCTCGGGCTCGAGATGCAGCAGGATCACCAGGTCCGGGAACAGCCCCTGGGTGGCCCACACGTTGAGGGTCAAGATGTCCTGTTCGCCCAGGCCGCGACCCCACCCCTGGTAGGCCAGCGAGGAGTCGACGTAGCGGTCGCAGATCACGACCTTGCCGTCCGCCAGCGCGGGTCGGATGACGGAGTGCACCGTCTGCGCGCGGCTCGCGGCGAACAGCAGGGCCTCGCTCCGGGCGTCCAGGATCCCCGTCCCCGGATCCAGGAGCAGCTCCCGGACCCGCTCGCCGACCTCGGTGCCGCCGGGCTCGCGCGTCACCAGCACGTCGTATCCCTCTGTCCGCAGGAACTCCTCCGCCATCCGGATCTGCGTCCCCTTGCCCGAGCCCTCGACGCCCTCGAAGGCGATGAAGAACCCCGAGGCCGGTGGCCGCTTCAGCTTCGGCACGAGGGTGAGGGGCTCGGGACGGGACAGCCGGTACCGCTTGAGGAGCCGGCGGGTGTTGAGACCGGCGAGGGCCACGGCGACCCCGGCGCTCGCCAGCGCCAACCGGATACCGTCCAGCTCGAACCTGGCGCCGAACGTGCCATAGATACCCGCCAGCGTAGGGAACGTCGCCAACGAGAGGAACAACCCCATCCGGGAGAGCACCGTGAGCGACGCGAACGTCCGGCCGCGGAACTCGTCCAGGACGTTCTCCTGCAGGAGCGTGTAGCCGGTCACCCAGGCGAGCCCGCAGAACGCCCCCAGCCAGACCGTCACCACGGCCGCGAGGGCGAGGTTCGGCATGGACGCCAGCAGGAAGAGCGTCCCGGCCGAGACGACGAGCGACCACGGGAAGATCGAGACGCGCTCGAGCAGGCGCGCCACCTGGTTCGCGCTCGCCATGCCCAGGCCGATCCCGACCCCGAACGACGTGACGATGAAACCCCACCCGGCGTTCCCGGCGTTCAAGGTCTGAACGACGAAGATCGGAGCCAGGGCCAGCACCGCGCCGACCGCGGAGAACGCAACGACGATCCCGGCGGTCATCGCCGATGCCATCGAGTCCTCGCGGAGGAACCGGATCCCGTGGATCACGTCGCGCCAGATACGAGAGAAGTCGAGCCGACCGGTGGCCGACACGACGGGTGAACGGATCGAGACGCGGCTGATCATCGCCGCGGAGAACAGGAACGTCCCCGCGTCGAGGAACAGCGGCACCGCATGGTCGCGGCCCCTGATGATCGGGATCGCGTGGCTGAGGAGGGTGTTCAGGCCGACGAGCAGCGTGAACACGATCCCGCCGAGCGGGAGCGTGCCGTACGTCGAGGCCAGCGCGATCGAGTTCGCGTTGGCCAGCTGGCGCCGTGGGACGAGATTGGGAAGAGACGCGTCGCGCGCCGGCCCCCAGACCAACGAGAGACATTCGATCAGGAACGAAAGGACGTAGATCGCCCACAGCTGCCCGATGAAGACCATCGCCGCGTACATCGCCCCACGAGCGAGGTCGGCCACGACCATGATCCGCTTGCGGTCGATGCGATCGACCAGCGCACCGGCGAGCGGGCCGAAGAGCACCGCCGGAAACGTCCGGGCGAGCATCAACCCCGAGATGGCGAACGCCGCGCCGCCGACACCGCCGCCGAGGTTCGCCACGAGCGAGGTGACGGCAAGGAAGCCCACCCAGTCGCCGAGCGACGACACCGACATGGCCGCCAGCAGGCGAGCGAACGACGGATGGGTGAGGAGATCGCGGAGCGTCGCCGACCGGGTGCCGCGGAGCGCGGCGACCTCGTCGGCGACGCTCGACACGCCTAGCGTTCCTCGCTGGAGGATCCGGCCGTGCTGGCCGCCGCTCTCCGCTTCGCGCCAGGCTTCTTCTTCGTAGGAGCCTTCTTCTTCGCGGGAGCCTTCTTCTTCGTGGACTTCGCCCGCGGCTTCCGTGTCGGCGTGCGGGCAGCGCGCGCGGCCGCTCGCGCCTTCCTGGCCTCGGCCTTCGCCGCTCGCGCCGCCGTTTCCGCCTCCCGGTCGCCGTGCTTCGTCACCGTGAGGTCGAGATCGGTCTCGGCGCCGCAGTGCCAGCAGCGGAGGCTCTTCGGCCGGCGCAGCAGCAGGCCGCCGCACTCCGGACAGGGGATGTCCTTCTCCGGCGGGTTGTTCACCGCGCACTCGCAGTCCGGATACCGGTCGCACCCGTACATCAGCCCGAAGCGGGTCCGCTTCTCGACCAGCTCGCCCTGCCCGCACTCCGGACAGGTGACCCCCGTGCTCTTGGGCGGCTCCTTCTTGATGTACCGGCAGTCCGGGTAGCCGCTGCAGCCCACGAACGGACCGAAACGTCCGACCTTCTCCACGAGCTGGCGGCCGCACTCCGGGCACCGCTCGTCGAGGAGCACCGGCTCAGGTCGCTCGGAGCCGTCGAGGTTCCGGATGTAGTCGCATTCGGGGAAGTTCTCGCAGCCGATGAACTTCCCGAACCTCCCGAGGCGGACCTGCAGCCGTCCCGGCTCGCGGCCCTCGGTCGGGCACTTGGGGCAGCGCTCGTCGAGCTCCTCGAGGTACCGCTCGAACTTCTCCTCGGCGAGCACGAGCTCCTCGGAGAACGGGACGTAGAAATCCTGAAGGACGTTCACCCGCGTGGCCTTGCCCTCGGCGATATCGTCCAGCTCCTCCTCCATCCGGGCCGTGAAATTGACGTCGACGATGTCGGGGAAGTGCTGGACCAGCTTGTCGGTCACGACCTCCGCCACGTCCTCCGGCACGAACCGCTTCTGATCGAGACGCACGTACCCTCGCGCCTGGATCGTTTGGATGATCGACGCGTAGGTCGACGGGCGGCCGATGCCCAGCTCCTCGAGCGTCTTGACCAGCGAGGCCTCCGTGTACCGCGGCGGCGGCTGCGTGAAGTGCTGCTCGGGCAGGACCTCGAGCAGACGGAGGACCTGTTCGGCCGTGAGCTCGGGGAGCCTGGACTCGGCGTCCTCGTCCGTGTCGTCGTCCCGGCCCTCGGTGTAGACCCGGATGAAGCCGTCGAACAGGAGCGTCTGGCCGGTGGCCCGCAGGAGGTACCTCGTGGCATCGTCCTCTGCCCGGACGTCCACGCCGACCTGGTCGAAGCGCGCCTCCGCCATCTGCGTGGCAACCGTGCGCTTCCAGATGAGCTCGTACAACCGCAACTGGTCGCGATCGAGCGACCCCGCGACCCGTGCCGGTGTTCGGAACACCGACGTAGGCCGGATCGCCTCGTGCGCCTCCTGGGCGTTCCGCGACCTCGTCTTGTACCGACGGTGCTCGGCGAGCGTGTATGCGTGCCCGTACTCACCCTTCACGAGCTCCGCGATCTCGCGCAGCGCCGTCTCGGCGATGTTCACGGAGTCGGTCCGCATGTACGTGATCAACCCGACCGAGCCCTCACCGGGAAGGGTCACGCCCTCGTACAGACGCTGCGCGATCGTCATCGTCTTCCTGGCCGAGAAGCCGAGCTTGCGCGCCGCCTCCTGCTGCATCGTCGACGTCGTGAACGGGGGCGCCGGGGAGCGCTTCCGTTCCTTCCTCTGGACGTCGGTGACCCGGTAGGAGGCTCGCCCCAGGCGCTCCACGTGGGGCGCGGCGTCGGCCTCGGCCCCGAGCAGGATCCCCTTCTTGTCGGGGGCGGTCGCGAGCTTGCCCTCCGGGATCTCGGTCAAGCGGGCGATGAACGGCTGTTCGTCGCCCTCCGGCGTCAGCCGGACGTCCACGCTCCAGTACTCGACCGGCTCGAACGCGCGGATCTCCCGCTCCCGTTCGACGATCAGGCGGACCGCGACCGATTGCACCCGGCCGGCCGAGAGGCCCGGGCGGACCTTCTTCCACAGGATCGGGCTGATCCGATACCCCACGAGCCGGTCGAGGACGCGTCGCGCCTCCTGCGCATCGAACAGCTCCGGATCGATCGCGCGAGGGTTCCGGACGGCCTCGAGGATGGCGTCCCGGGTGATCTCCGTGAAGGCGATGCGTTTGGTCTCGTTCGGATCGTGACCCAGCAGCGTGGCGACGTGGAACGCGATCGCCTCACCTTCACGGTCGTAGTCGGTAGCGAGGATCAGGTCGTTCGCGCCCTTCATCGCGCGCCTCAGCTCGGCCACGTGTTTCTTCGAATCCTCGGGCACCTCGTAGGTGACCTCGAAGTCGTTCTCGACGTCGACGCCGAGCTGGCTCTTCGGCAGGTCGCGGACGTGCCCGAACGAAGCCCGGACGGCGTAATCGCCGCCCAGGTACTTCTCGATGGTCTTCGCCTTTGCGGGCGACTCGACGATGACGAGGGTTCCTGACATATCGAAGGTGGTTTCTCCTCAGGGGATGTTGGCGGGTGCTGTCAACCGGCCTCGAGCGGGACCGTACCATCGGCCCTCCGGCCCTCATGGAGCATCGGTCGCACCGCCGGGGCTCTGGAGCCTTCGGAACGCGCTGGTACGCTGCGGATATTCCCGAGCCGAAGGGCGATCGGCCGTGCTCGCGATCCTCAACGACGTCGTCACCCGGTTGATCGGCGACTACGGCTACCTGGCCGTCTTCATCCTGATGACGCTGGAATCTGCCTGCGTGCCGGTGCCGTCGGAGGTGACGATGCTCTTCGGGGGAGCCCTCGCGAGCACCGCCTTCGCCGGCGCCGGACAGGAGCTGAACTTCGTGACGGTCGGGCTGCTCGGGACGGCCGGGAACGTCGTGGGCTCGTGGCTCGCCTACTGGGCCGGGACGGCCGGCGGCCGGCCGTTGGTGGATCGGTTCGGCAGGTACCTCCTGGTGCTGCCGCACGAGGTCGACCGTGCGCACGACTGGTTCGAGCGACGCGGGGAGCTCGCGGTCTTCGTCTCGCGCCTCCTCCCCGTGATCAGGACCTTCATCTCGCTTCCCGCGGGCGTGGCCCGGATGCCGTTCTGGCGCTTCACCCTGTACACGGTGCTGGGGTGCCTGCCCTGGACCTTCGCGCTGGCGTGGCTCGGGTACACCCTGGGCGAGAGCTGGACGGAGGTCGAGGACGTGCTGCGGCCGGTGGCGTGGGCGATCGCGGCTGCCGTCGCGGGGTTCGGCGTGTGGTGGGTGACGCATCGGTTCCGGAAGGTGCGAGCGGCCTACGCCGAGCTCGATGCGGCGGCCGGGAGGCAGGTCCCGAAGTAGTCTCCGCGCGTGCAGACTTGCCCCGCGTGCGGACGCGAGAACCCCGAGGATGCTCGATTCTGCGCGAACTGCGGCACGGCCCTGTCCGGCGCCTCAGGCGGCGGACGCGAGGAGCGCAAGGTCGTCACCGTGCTGTTCGCCGACCTCGTCGGCTTCACGAGCAGGAGCGAGCGACTCGATCCGGAGGACGTGCGGGCGACGCTCACGCCGTACTTCGCCCGGCTCCGGGAGGAGCTCGAGCATCGAGGCGGCACGGTCGAGAAGTTCATCGGGGACGCCGTGATGGCGGTGTTCGGCGCACCGACCACCCATGAAGACGACCCGGAGCGCGCGGTGCGAGCGGCGCTCTCGATCCGGGAGGCGCTCGCCGAGTTGAACGACCACGATCCGGAGCTCGACCTCCACGTGCGTGTGGGCGTGAACACGGGTGAGGCCCTCGTGTCGCTGGGCGCGGACGCGGGGCGTGGGGAAGGGATCGCGGCCGGCGACGTCGTGAACACGGCGGCCCGGCTCCAGGCGGCCGCGCCGGTGGACGGGATCTACGTGGGAGAGACCACGTTCCGCGCGACGGAGCGGGCGATCGAGTATCGGGCCGTCGAAGCGGTCCTCGCGAAGGGCAAGAGCGATCGGGTTCCAGCGTGGGAGGCGACCGAGGCGCGAGCGCGGTTCGGCGTGGACGTGATCCGGCGGACGGACACCGCGCTGGTCGGCCGCGAACAGGAGCTCACGCTGCTGCGCGACACCCTGGACCGCGTCCGGCATCGGAGCGAGCCGCAACTCGTGACGCTCGTGGGCGAGCCGGGGATCGGCAAGACCCGCCTGGTGTACGAGCTCTCGGCTCACGTCGAGGACCTGACCGAGCTGATCACCTGGCGCCAAGGGCGGTGCCTGCCGTACGGCGACGGGGTCAGCTTCTGGGCGCTCGGGGAGATCGTGAAGGCCGAAGCCGGCATCCTGGAGACGGACCCCGACATCGAGACGGCGGCGAAGCTCGACGCGATGGTCCGCGAGCTGATCCCCGACCCGGACGAGGCGGGATGGGTCGTGCGGCACCTCCGCCCCTTGATCGGCCTCGCGCGCGATCCGGGTGCGGGCGATGAGATCTCGGAGGAATCGCAGGGGGCCTGGCGCCGATCCCTCGAGTCGCTGGCCGAGCGCCGCCCGACCGTGCTGATCTTCGAAGACCTGCACTGGGCCGACGACGGGCTCCTCGACTTCCTCGACCAGCTGATCGACTGGGCCCGCGAGGTGCCGTTGCTCGTGCTCGGGACGGCCCGGCCGGAGCTCCTCGCACGTCGCCCCGGCTGGGGTGGCGGGAAGCTGAACGCCGCGACCGTGTCGCTCGCACCACTCTCGGACGAGGAGACGGCGCGGCTGCTCGCCGGCCTCCTCGACCGAGCGGTCATCCCCGCGGAGCTGCAATCGGCCCTGCTGAGCCGCGCCGGCGGGAACCCGCTATACGCGGAGGAGTTCGCCCGGATGGCCGCGGATCGCTCGGCGGCCGACCTCGCCGTGCTCGAGCTCCCCGACACGGTGCAGGGGATCATCGCGGCGCGTCTCGACGGGCTGGACCCGGGCGACAAGGCCCTGTTGCAGGACGCGGCCGTCGTCGGGAAGGCGTTCTGGCTCGGGGCCGTCGCGTCGATCGAGGGGCGCGACCCGTCGGTCGTCGAACATCGGCTCCACGAGCTCGAACGGGGCCGGTTCGTGCGGCGTGCCCGCCGATCGTCCGTCGGCGGGGAGGCGGAGTTCGCCTTCCTCCATCTCCTCGTCAGCGACGTCGCGTACGGGCAGATCCCACGCGCAGCTCGGGCGGACAAGCATCGCGCGGCCGCGGTCTGGATCGAGTCCCTCGGCAGCGAACGCCTGGAGGACCGCGCCGAGCTGCTCGCCCACCACTACCGGTCCGCGCTCGAGCTCGCCCGCGCAGCGGGGCGGGACACCACGGAGTTGGAGCGTCCGGCGCGGCTCGCGCTGCGGGCCGCCGGCGACCGCGCGGTGAGCCTCGGCGCCTACGCGGCCGCCGGACGCGCGTACGCCGCCGCCGCCGAGCTCTGGCCGGCCGACGATCCGGATCGCCCCCGACTCCTCCTCGAGTACGGGCGGGCGCTCACGTTCGATCGCGACGCGGGGCGCGAGGTGCTCGCGGAGGCCCGGGATTCGCTCCTCGTCGCCGGCGATGTCGAGGCCGCCGCCGTCGCCGAGTTCCTGATCGCGAACTCGACCTGGCGGCTCGGTCGCGGCGAGGAGGCGCGGGAGCACTTCGACCGCGCGGCCGCGATGATCGAGGACCGTCCGCCCTCGGTCGAGATCGCGCAGGGCAAGGGTTTCCTGGCCACGTACCTGATGGTCACCAGCCGCTCGCGCGAGGCGATCAGGATCGGCCGGGAGGCGTTGGCGATCGCGGAGCAGGTGGGCGCCGACGACATCCGGGCCCAGACGCTGAACTCGGTGGGCACCGCTCGCGTCGACCTGGGGGATCTCGGCGGACTCGACGACATCCAGGAGAGCATCGAGGTGGGCGAGGCGATCAACCTGCCCTTCCACGTCTCCCGCGGGTACGTGAACCTGGGGGTCTCGTACTTCTTCGTGGGTGACGTCCGACGCGCCCTGGACGCGCACCGGCGCGGCTTCGAGACGGTGACGCGGTACGGGATCGAGTCGGGGATCATCTGGACCAAGGCCGAGGTCGCGTTCGACCTGTTCCTCCTCGGTCGCTGGGACGAGGCGCTCGAGCTCCTCGACGCGGAGATCGCACGGATGGAAGCCGGGGCGCCTCACTACATCGAGGTCCAACACCGTCAGTCACGAGCGAGGATCCGACTCGGCCGAGGCGATCCGCACGGCGCCCTCGCGGACGCGGACCGAGGCGTGGAGGTCGGTCGGAACGCACAGGACCTTCAGGCGCTCCTGCCCACGCTCGCGGAACGCGCCCGGATCCTCTTCCTGCTGGGTCGACGGGAGGAGGCTGCCGCCGCGATCGACGAGGTGCTGGGCTCGATCGACCCGGAACCGGTGATGGGTTGGGCGTGGTGGATCGTGGCGGCGGCCGTCGTCCTGTCGGGGATGGGTCGCGGGAACGAGATCCTCGCGCTCGGGGGAGAGGAGCTGCCGTCCCGATGGGTCCGGGCGGCTCGACGGTGGGCGGCGGGGGACCTCGCCGCTGCCGCCGACCTCTTCGACGAGATCGGATCGATCGGCGACGAGGCCGCGGCTCGCGCCGCACACGCCGAACGGCTGATCCTCGAGGGCCGCCGTGGGGAGGCCGAGCCGTTCTTGTCGCGTGCGCTCGAGCTCTACCGGGCCATGGGAGCGACCGCGTACCTCCAGCAGACCGAGCGCCTGCTGGCGCCGCCCGCCTAGGAGCGACCGCCGCGCGCGTAGCCGAGCTCGACGTCGACGACGTTCCGCAACGGCTCCCCCGAGACGAACCGACGCAGATTCTCGAGGAAGAGGGTGACCACATCGCCCTCCCACCCCTCGTGATCGCCGGCACGGTGCGGTGACACCAGCACGTTGGGCATCCGCCACAGGGGGCTCTCCGCCGGGAGCGGCTCGACCTCGAAGACGTCCAGGGCCGCGCCGGCGATCTCATCACGCTCGAGGGCGTCGATCAGCGCGGCTTCGTCGACGGTCGCCCCGCGGCCGATGTTCACGAAGACCGCGCTCGGTCTCATGGCGGCGAACGCCGCCGCTCCGAACAGGTGGCGGGTGGCTGGGGTGATCGGCAGCACGTTCACGACGTGGTCGGCGAGCGCGAGCTCGGCGAGGAGGTCGCCAGGCCCGGCGATCGACTCGAAGACGTCGTCGGGCCGGCGCGGCGTGCGCGCGATGCCGCGCACGCGGAGCCCGGCCGCCGAGAGCAGCCGGCCGGTCTCCGTCCCGATCGAGCCGGCGCCGACGACGAGCGCCAGCGTCCCCCGGAGCAGGCGGACCATCTGATCCGCCCAGTCCCCGGGCGCGCGCCTCGCGCTGTCGAGGATCCGCGCCGAGAACGCGAGGAGGAACCCCAGCACCGATTCCGCCAGCCCCCGGTCGAACACCCCGCCCGCGTTCGTCAGCACGACCCCCCGCTCCGCCAGATCCGGGGCCGCGAGGTCCTCGACGCCGGCGGAGTTCGACTGGATCCATCGCAACCGAGGGGCGTCGGGCAGCACCGCCAACAGCTCCCGGCGGTCGAACCGCCACGCGAAGACCGCCTCGATCTCGTCGACGTACGGGCCGAGGGCCTCGACGCTCTCGACACGAACGACCCGGGCGAGCCCGTCGGCGGCGTCGAGCCCTGGGAGGTCGTCGGCCCCGGCGCCGACCACGGCGACCAGCGGACGGTCCGGCACCACTACAGGTTGGCGAGCATCGTCCAGGACTCGCCCGACTCGCCGAGCTTCTCGAACCCGGCGCGCTGGTACATCATCCGCGAGCGGTTGTGGACCGCGACGGAGAGCGAGAGGGCCTGGAACCCCTCCTCACGGGCCTGGACCATGCACGATCGGAGCAGCGCCTCGCCGATCCCCTTGCGGCGATGCAACGGCACGACCGCGATCCCCAGCTCCGGCGTCTTCTCGTTGACGAACCCGAAGCCGGGCTCCTCCTCGGTGAAGACCCGGTACCACGCGGCACCGACCGGCTCGCCTTCGATCTCCGCGATCACGCCGCCGTCGCCTTCGCGCCCCCAGTCCTCGTGGTACCGGCGCAGTGCCGGCTCGTCCAGGAACTCCTGCATCGACTCGCGCGGCCAGTCGGGATTCCACCGCGCGGCCTCGTAGAGCATCGTCCTGATGAAGTCGGCGTCCTCCTTGGTGGCCGGCCGGATGTTCACGGCGACAGCGTACCGAGCTAGGGCGGCGGCGCGCCGGCTCGTGCCCGACCGAGCGACTCCGGGGCGGCCATGTGGAACGGAACGCTCGTCACGACCACGTCCGGTTCGAAGAGCAGGATGCGCTTGAAGAACAGCGCGGTCTGGTTGTGGAGGAGGTTCTGCCACCAGTGCTCGGGCACGAGCTCGGGCAGCACCACCGTGACGACGGTGTCTCCGCGGGCGGTCTGGGCACGGATCTCCTCGAGCAGCGGGACGCCGAGATCGCGGAACGGCGCCTCGACCAGGGCGAGCGGGACGTCGATCCTCCGCTCGTGCCAGGCCGCGATCACCTCGGGGACCTCCTCCGGGTCGGTGACCATGTACAGGGCTTCGATGGAGGAGGGCTGCAGGGACTTCGCGTACACGACGGCCCGGACCGTCGCATCGTGGACGGCGGCGACCGGGATCAGCACGACGCTCCGCGGGCGCTCGACGGGCCGGGCACCCGGCGCGGCGTGTGGCTCGCCCGGCACGAGCGGCACGTTCGTCACGACGACGTCGGGCTGGAACAGGAGCGAGGTCTTCAACAGGAACGTCGCCCGATGCCGGACGAACTGCAGGAGCGTGCCCGACGACACCACCTCGGGGATCACGATCGTGAGGAAATCCGTGGACGCCTCACGCCGCTTCAGGTATCGCCGGACCCCACGAACGAGGTGCTCCTCCCCACCGGCCAGCAGCTCGAGGTCCCCGTAGCGCGGCGCGAGGCGCCTCCACCCTTCCCGCGCATCCTCGAACTCCCGTTCCGGCCCCACCCACAGCGCGCTCACGTGCTCGCACCGGATCGTGAACAGGTAGGAGATGGCGTCGATCGTCGCGGGTCCGAAGTCGCCCACGAGGAGCACGAAGGCGTTCGTCGCCTCGCGGTCGCCGGTGAACCCTCGCGCGTTCAGCACGTGACCGATCCGCCGGTAGTGCCGATGCACCATGAGGAAGAGCACGACGATGATCGGGATCGCGGCGACGACGATCTTCGCGCCCTTCGCGAACTTGGTCGCGGTCGCGATCACGAGGACGACTCCCGTGACGAAGGCCCCGACGCCGTTCAGGGTGGCGCGCCACCGCCAGCCGGCGCCCTTCAGCCGGAACCAGCGACGGACCATCCCCGCCTGCGAGAGCGTGAAGGCGGTGAAGACACCGATCACGTAGAGCTGGATCAGGCGCGTCAGCTCGGCCTCGTAGTGCCAGATCAGGATGATCGCGAGCGCGGCGAGCACGATCACGCCGTTGGAGAACACGAGCCGGTCGCCGCGGTTCCGGAACTGGCTGGGCATGAACCGGTCCCGCGCCAGGATCGACGACAGACGGGGGAAGTCCTGGAAGGCCGTGTTCGCGGCCAGGACGAGGATGCCTGCGGTGAAGACCTGCAGGACGACGAACCAGACCCCGCCGCCGAAGATCGCGTCGCCGATCTGCGAGAGCACGGATCGGGAGCGCGCGATCTCCTCCGTGACCCGGACGTGGAGCAGCCCGGAGAGCAGCGTGATCCCGAGGAACATCGTGATCGCGATCGCGCCCATGATCGCGAGCGTCGCCGCGGCGTTCCTCGCCTGGGGCCGGCGGAAGGCCTGGACGCCGTCGGCGATCGCCTCGACACCGGTGAGCGCGGTCGCCCCCGACGAGAACGCGCGGAGGAGCAGGAAGAGCGTGACCGTCGTCCCGGCCTGCATGCGGAGGTGGGCGGTGTCGGCCAGGTGGCACCCCGACAGGCATTGCCAGAGCCCCGTCGCGATCGTGATCCCGATGATGGCGACGAAGCCGTAGGTCGGCAGCGCGAAGAGCACGCCGGCTTCCCGGACGCCGCGCAGGTTGGCTGCCGTGACGAAGGCCACCAGCAACGAGGCGATCAAGACCTTGTGCGCCACCAGCGACGGGGCGGCCGAGGTGATCGCGATCGTGCCCGCGGTCACGGAGACCGCGACCGTCAGGACGTAGTCCGTGAGGATCGCGGCCGCGGCCACCAGCCCCGGCACGGTGCCCAGGTTCTCCCGGGCGACGATGTACGAACCGCCGCCGCGAGGGTACGCGCGGACGGTCTGCCTGTACGACGTCACCACGATCGCGAGGAGCGCCGCGATCGCGAGCGCGATCGGGATCCGGTACGACAGCGCGGCCACACCGGCGCCGACCAGCACGAGCATCATCTCCTCGGTGGCGTACGCCACCGAGGAGAGGGGGTCGGACGAGAAGACCGGGAGGGCGAGGAACTTCGGGAGGAGCTGGTGCTCCTGCGCGTGGCTGGCCAGGGCTCTGCCGACGAGGAGCCGTTTCAGGGAGCCGGTGATCCCCGTGCCCTCCGTCCTCGTGGCCACCGGTGGATCCTACGACTCGGGGCCCGTCCCCTCGGCGATCCAGCGGTACCCGACACCGGGCTCGGTCACGATCAGCTGCGGGGCCTGCGCGTCGTCGCCGAGCTTCTTCCGCAGCGCTCGGACGTAGGTCCGCAGGTACGTCGTCTCCGTCCCGTATCCCTGGCCCCAGACCTTCCGCAGCAGCCACTGATGGGTGAGGAGCTTCCCGGGGTTCGTGGCGAAGGCCTCCAGCAGCTGGTACTCGGTCGGCGTGAGTCGGAGCGGTCGTCCGTCGAGGGTGACGAGGCGCCGGCCCAGATCCAGCTCGAGGGATCCGAACCGCATCGAGGGCGCGGGCGGCTCGCCGGGCTGCGCCCGGCGCATC
>JBIOTM010000051.1:0-4303 GCA_044865955.1 Actinomycetota bacterium
GAATCGGGTAGGGGCCGGGGTCAGCCCAGCCCCTCCCACACCACCGGACGTGCGGGTCCGCATCCGGCGGTTCGCCAGAGATCCCAGAGGCGACGGACCCGATCGCTGATCGGGACCAGACCGAGGTCGGCCCAATACTGGTTGGGCAGCGCGCGCTGGAGCGGAGGGGAGCTCGACATCCGCCAGTAACCGCGCCGGCTGTGGGCCCACTGATGGGCCTGCCATGCCGGGACGCCACGGGCGATGAGGTTGCGCCGGCGAGTCGCCGGTCGCTTCCACTCCTTCCAGCGGATCTGCCGCAACCGGCGGCGGAGCCACTCGTCAAGCTCGGCGAACACCGACGGCGTCTCGGCCAGGGCGAAGTAGCCGGCCCAGCCGGCGATGAACCGGTTGAGCAGCGCGAGGCGGGTGGCCATCGCGATACTCCGATGGCGATCGGTGAGCTGGCGTAGCCGAGCCTTCAGGCGACGTTTTGCCTTGGGATCGAGCCTGACCCTCACCGAGCCGTCGCGAGCGAAGAAGCCGAAGCCCAAGAGGCCCCGGACCGTCGCTCGGGCGACGCCACTCTTGTCCCGGTTCACCCTGAGCTTGAGCCGCTGCTCCACGAAGGCGATGACCCCGTCAAGCACCCGCCGAGCCGCTCGTTCGGATGCCACGTAGACCCGAAGGTCGTCGGCATAGCGGACAAAGCTGTGACTCCGTCGCTCCAGCTCGTGGTCGAGGTCGTCGAGCATGATGTTGGCCAGGAGCGGTGAGAGGGGCGCGCCCTGCGGCGTCCCCTCGACCGTCGCGACCTTCACGCCGGCGACCATGACCCCGGCGTCGAGATACCGGCGGATCAATCTCAAGATCCGCCGATCGCCGACCCGTCTGGCCACCCGGGCCATCAGGGCGTCGTGGCTCACCCGGTCGAAGAACCGGTCGAGATCGACATCGACGACCCAGGTCTGCCCCGCCTCGATCGCCCGCCGGGCGGCGTTGACCGCCTGATGGGCGCTGCGTCCCGGCCGGAAGCCGAAGCTCCGGTCCGAGAACGACGGCTCGGAGATCGGTGAGAGGACCTGGCTCAACGCCTGCTGGAGGAAGCGATCGAGGACCGTCGGCACGCCCAGCTCGCGCTCCCCTCCCCCGGGCTTGGGGATCGTCACCCGGCGGACGGGACTCGGTCGGTACGTGCCCGCGTCGAGGCTCGCGCGGACCTCGGGCCAGGTGACCTTCAGGTACGGCCGAAGCTCGGCCGCCGTCATGCCATCGGGACCCGGGGCACCGTCGTTTGCCTCGACGCGCCTGAGCGCCCGGGCGAGGTTGGCCCGTGAGAGGAACGCCTCCCACAGAGCCTCGGCTCGGGCGGGGTGAGGGGTCGTCCCAGGTGACGCCGGATCGGCGCTGCGCTCTGGCTCCGGGTCGTGGGGCTTCACCCCCGCACCTCGAAGTCAGGCCCACCATCGGGGTGGGATGGCTGCGGTCGATGCGCCGATCGCGAGTCGGACCGGATCATCCCTCGCTCTCGCGTTTGGCCCTTCCCGGCGATGCTTATCCCCGCCGGTACTGTGGCCGCTGCTGACTCCTGTCGGGTCCACGCCCGCCTTGCGACGATCGCGGTCGGGCTCACCGACACCCCGACAGGCCTCCCTGGATAAGAGCAGCCGCCTTCACTCCGCTCCCGCCGCATTTACGTGATGGCGTCTTGGTGGTCTCGGGCTTCACCGTGCGATGCCGGCTGACCCACGCCGTCCCGCCTCGGATGCGGTTCGTGTTCCTCGGGTCGGAGCTTTGCCTCGGGCTTCCTTCCGACCCCACCTCGCGGTGACGCCGTTGCCTCCGGCTAGGGGTTCGTACCACCTCGATCCCCAGAGGACTTGCACCTCCGAGCTGCTGCCCATGCCGGGCGTACATCCGCGAGGCCGGCCCGGTGGGCCGGCCTCGGTCGAGGTCGCGAGGTTGGCGCAGGGGCGCGCTACTTGCCGCCCTCCGTGAGAATGACGGTCGCCTTCTGCCAGGTGGTCCCCTTGGTGTCGACGCTCGACCCGAGGGCGGCCAGGGCCTGCTGGGCCAGATCGTTGCGGAAGGCAGTCCCGCTCGGTGCCGCCTTGAGGACCTTCGAGTCGATCGAGATCTGGACCGTCCGGTCGAAGGCCGCCTGATCCATGATCCCGATGCCGTTCGGCGACGGCCAGATCAGCGCGTTGACCTCGTTGAGCTGCCAGGTCTGATGACCCTTCGGCAGCTTGGCGTCGTGCTTGAGCACGATGTCAACGCACTCCGCCGCGTTGTCACGGCAGAAGATCCAGCCGCGGAACGAGGCCTTCAGGAACTTGACGGCGATGTCCTCATTGCCCGTCTTGGCAAGCCAGCTCTCGGACGTGAAGATCGCGTCCTGGAGCATCGAGGTTCCCTCGGTCTCCCAATTGATTACGTTGAGGTCGCTCGGCTGGTACAGCTGGCCGGTCGCCGGGTTCTTGACCTCCAGGACCTGGGCGTACTCGTTGTAGGTCATCGCCTGGGCGGCATCGATCTGCCCGGCCACGAACGCGTTCATGTCGAACTGCTGGGGCACGATCGTGACGTCCTTGTCGGGATCGAGACCGGCCTTGCGCATGCCGGCGAGAAGCTCGAACTCGTTGCCGAAGCCCCAGCTGCCGATCTTCTTGCCCTTGAAGTCCGCGACGGACGTGATCCCCTTGGATTTGAAGGACACCTGGGTCGTCGCCGAGCGCTGGAAGACCTGGCCGATGACCTGGACATCTGCTCCGCTCTCTCGCGGTGCGAGCATCCGCGGGACCCAGGAGATGCCGAACTGGGCCTTGCCGCCGGCCACGACCGTCGCCGGGACGATGTCGACGGCGCCGGGCAGGATCGTCACGTCGAGGCCCTCCTCGGCGTAGAAGCCCTTGTCGAGCGCCGCGAAATAGCCTGCGAACTGCGCCTGCGGGAACCACTGCAGCTGCAGCGAGATCGGGGTCCGGGCCGCGGTGGTTCCGCCCGGGGCGGCCTGGCAGCCAATGACGACGAAGATGGCGGCCGCGGCGAGCGCGAGCGCCTTCGTGTACCTCATGAGGCCTCCTCCTCTTCGCGACCGTGCCCGCGGGAAATGCGGTCGGACGCGATCAAGCGCGGAGTCTAGCCGTTCGGGGTCGCCGATCACAGGTCCGGCACCGCCCGGGCGGTCGCCCACGGGCTGACGAGACGCTCGACGGCCACGACGAGCAGGTACAGGCCGATCCCGATCGCCGCGGCGAAGACGATCGCGGCCCACGATCGCTCGAACGCCAGGAAGGCGGACTGGGTCGCGATGTACTGCCCGAGGCTGCCCCGCGGCGCCGCGAAGTACTCGGCGACGATCGCGCCGATCGTCGCAAGCGTCGTTGCGACGCGAAGGGCCGTGAACACGAAGGGCACGGACTTTGGTAGCCGCAGTGTCGTGAAGACCTTCCGTTCCGGCGTGGCGTAGGACCGGAGCAGCTCGATCGCGGCCGGATCGACGTTCAGCAGGCCTCGAACCGTGTTGATCATGACCGGGAAGAAGACGAGCACCGCGGCGATCATCGCCTTGGAGATCTGGTTGTCGACCCCGAACCAGTTGTTGAAGATCGGCGCGAACGCGATGATCGGCACGGAGTTCGCTGCGATGGCGAACGGCAGGAGCGAGCCGCGGACGGCGGCGAACCGCGCCGCAGTCGCCCCGACGAGGATGCCTGCAGTCAGCCCGAGAGCCAGGCCGGCGAGGATCTCGCCCAAGGTGTAGGTCGCGGCCGAGAAGAGGGTCGGCAGGTTCTCGCTCCAGGCCGTGGCGATCGCCACCGGGCCTGGCAGGATGAACTGCTTCAGGTTCAGCGTACGGACGATGACCTCCCAGGCGGTGATCAGGCCGAGGAACGCGACGATCGGCGGGAGGAGATCCCGGGCTCGACGGCCTGCTCCCCTGGCCGCTCGCTGGCGTCGCGAGCTCTCGAGAACGAGGTCGGCGGTCATCCCGAGAGGCCCTCGACGCGCACGCGCACGAGGTCGTCGGTCGGGGACTCGGCGGGCTGGTCGCCCTCGTGCGCACGGAGCGCCTCGCGGACCTTCGTGACGAGCTGGAAATAGCGTTCCATCTCCCGGGTGTCGACGTTCCGGTCGCGCGGCAGGTCGACCGGGATCACCGTGCTGATCCTGCCTGGGCGGGCCGACATGACGACCACGCGGGTCGACAGGAAGACGGCCTCCGGGATGGAGTGCGTGACGAAGATGACGGTCGTGGCCCGAAGAGATCGGCGGTCGCGTGCGTGGGGCCGCGGGCCTCGCGGCCGCAGACCGGATGCCC
>JBIOTM010000052.1:0-19389 GCA_044865955.1 Actinomycetota bacterium
CACGACGTCGTCGGTGCTCGCGGCGCGGACGACGACGGCCGGCCGGCGGTCGATCATGGCGTTGTAGACGGCTCTGGCCTCGTCGTAATCGGGATCGTCGGGCCCGACGACCTGCCCCTCGGCCTTCGCGCGCAGGTCCTCGATCGTGGATGCCATCGCTCCCCCTTCGGTCGGACCGACGGCCGGCGACTCGGCGGGAAGCCGCGTGGGGCCGCGGTCGGTGTCGTTGCGCGGGCGACAGTACGCCTGCCGGTCACGGCGGGCAACCCGGTAGGCTCGCGGCCCGTGGTCGCCGAGCCGTCGGTCGCCGTCCTCTTCCCCGGGCAGGGGTCCCAGTTCGAAGGGATGGCCGACCACTGGCTCGGTCACCCCGCGGGCGAGTCCGTCCTGGCCGAGGCGTCCGAGTCCCTCGGCCGGGACCTGGTGGACGGCTGCCGCGATCCGGAGGCCCTCGCGACCACCGCGTTCGTGCAGCCCGCGCTGCTCGCGTGCGACGTCGCGGCGTTCCGCGTGCTGGAGGCCGAAGGCGTTCCGTTCGTCGGCGTCGCCGGGCATTCGCTCGGCGAGTTCGCGGCGCTGGTCGCGGCGGGCGTCATCGGCCTGGTCGACGCCCTCGACGTGGTGATCGTCCGCGGGGAAGCGATGCAACGGGCCGGTGAGGCGCGGCCCGGAACGATGGCGGCCCTGCTGGGCAGCGGCGTGGACGAGGCCCGAGCCCTGGTCGAGGACGCCCGCGGCGACGACGTGCTGCTCGTGGCCAACGAGAACTCACCCGCTCAGGTCGTCGTCTCCGGATCCGTCGTGGCGGTGGAACGCGCCGAGGCGCTCGCGAAGGAGCGCAGGGTCCGGGCGATCCGGCTCCAGGTCGCCGGGGCGTTCCACTCGCCGCTGATGGACCCGGCGGTGGGCGCGATCGCGGAGCGGCTGGACGCGCTCACGTTGTCGGCGCCGCGGTTCCCCATCGCCGAGAACGTGACCGGTCGGTTGGTGACCGACGCCGAGGAGCTGCGGTCGTTGCTGAAGCGACATGTGGTCTCGCCGGTGCTGTGGGACTCGTGCGTACGCGCGCTCGCGGGCGCCCGGGCCACGACCTTCCTCGAAGCGGGGCCCGGCCACGTCCTGACCAAGCTGATGAAGCGGATCCTGCCAGACGTGGCGGCGCTCGCCGTCGGCTCCGTCGACGCCGCTCGCGCCGCGGCGTCGGGCACCGCCGTGCGTTCCTGACACCGGCTATGCTCGGCCACGTGACGAGGAGCGCCACCATCACCGGCGTCGGGTCGTCGCTCCCTCCCCGCCTCGTCCCCAACACCTGGTTCGAGGACAAGGTCGAGACGAGCGACGAGTGGATCCGCGACCGCACCGGGATCGAGGCGCGGCACTTCGTGGACGACGGCGTCGACACGTCCGACCTCGTGGTCGATGCCGCCCGCGCGGCGATGGGGACGGCCGCAATCACGGCCGACCAACTCGACATGATCGTCGTGGCGAGCGTCACCGGGGACACCCCCTTCCCGGCGACGGCCGTGTGGGCCCAGGAGAAGCTCGGGGTCCGCTGCCCGGCCTTCGACGTCAACGCGGCCTGCGCCGGCTTCAGCTACGGCCTGGCGACCGCCACGGCCTTCGTGCAGGCCGGCATGGCCGACACGATCCTGCTCGTCGGCGCCGAGATCTTCAGCCGGATCCTCGATCTCACCGACCGGACGACCTCCATCCTGTTCGGTGACGGGGCCGGCGCCGCGATCGTCCAGCCCTCGGACCGTCCGGGGATCGAGGGCACCGTCCTCGGCGCGGACGGGACGGCGGCGGAGCTCCTGATGATGCCCGCGGGGGGCACGCGGAACCCTCCGTCGGCGGCGACCGTCGCGTCCGGCGACCACACGATCCGGATGCCGAGGGGCCGCGAGGTCTTCAAGCGAGCCGTCACCGAGATGGCGGCCGCCTGCCGGGAGCTCCTCGACAAGTCCGGCCACACGCCCGCCGACGTCGACGTGCTGATCCCCCACCAGGCGAACGCCAGGATCATGATCGCGGTCGCCGAACGGTTGGGGATCCCTCCCGAGCGCTCGGTGCTGGACGTGGCCGAGGTGGGGAACACGAGCGCCGCCTCCATCCCGATCGCGCTCGCCCGCGCGTGGAACGCCGGGAGGATCGGGGAGGGGGATCTCGTCCTCTTCACCTCGTTCGGCGCCGGCCTGACGTGGGGAGCCACGCTCGTCCGCTGGACGATGCAGGAGCCGGCTGCGTGACGTCCAAGGTCGCCGTCGTCTCGGGCGGGTCCCGAGGGATCGGACGCGCCTGCGGGGAGGCGCTCGCCGCCGACGGCTGGGCCGTCGCCGTCGGCTATCGCACGCGCGAGGCGGATGCGAAGGAGGCGGTGGAGGCCCTGCATGCGGCCGGCACACCCGCGATGGCCGTCTACCTCGACGTCACCGACGAGCACAGCGTGCAGGAAGCGTTCCGACGCGTGTCGGACGAGATCGGTCCGGTCACGGGACTCGTGAACAACGCCGGCTACTCTCGGGACGGGCTGCTCCTGAAGTACTCGATGGAAGAGTACGAGCGGACGATGGTGACGAACCTGCGCGGTTCGTTCCTCTGCTCGCGCGCCGCGCTCCGCAGCATGCTCCGGGAGAAGTGGGGCCGGATCGTGAACATGTCCAGCGCGGTGGCGATCCACGGCAACGCCGGACAGACCGTCTACGCGGCGACGAAGGCGGGTCTCCTCGGGCTGACGAAGTCGCTCGCCCGGGAAGTGGCGACGAAGGGGATCACGGTGAATGCGCTCTGCCCCGGGCTCCTCGAAACCGAGATGACCGCGCATCTCACCGACGAGGCTCGGGCCTTCTACCTCGACCAGACACCGGTGCGTCGTGCCGCCACGCTCCCGGAGGTCGCCGCGGTCGTCCGTTTCCTGATGTCGGAGGAGGCGTCGTACGTGAACGGCATCACGATGCCGGTCGACGGCGGCCTCACCGCCTAGTCCTAGTCGCGACGAGCGTTCCGCCGGTAGGCTCGGCGCACGAGAGTAAGGAGAAGGACGCATGGATCGTTCGGAGATCGAGACCAGGGTGAAGAAGGTGCTCGCCGAGCAGCTCGCCGTGGACGAACAGCAGGTCGTCCCCGACGCGCGGTTCGCCGAGGACCTCAACGCCGACTCGCTCGACCTCGTGGAGGCCGTCCTGGCGCTCGAGGAGGAGTGGAGCATCGAGATCCCCGAAGACGAGATGGAAACGGTCAAGACGGTGGGCCAGGCGGTGGACCTGGTGGCGACCAAGTTGGGCGTCTCGTAGGCCGTCATGGCCGCAGACCGTCCACAGGCACGCCGACGGGTCGTCGTCACCGGCATCGGACCCGTGACGCCGGTCGGCACCGGTGTCGAGGACTTCTGGGAGGGACTCACGAGCGGCCGCAACGGCGTCCGCGAGATCTCCCGCTTCCCCACCGACGACCTCCCCGTCAAGGTCGCCGGCGACGTGCACGACTTCGATCCGTCGCGCTGGCTCGATCCGAAGGAGATCCGCCGGACGGACCGCTTCAGCCACTATGCGATCGCGGCGACGAAGATCGCCTGGGAGGACGCCGCGAGCCCCGAGGTGCCCTCCGAGCGCGGCGGGGTCGTGTTCGGCACCGGGATCGGAGGCCTGGAGACGATCCTGATCCAGCACCGCGTCCTGCTCGAGAAGGGCCCGGGACGCGTGTCCCCGTTCATGGTGCCCGCGCTGATGGCGAACGCCGCCGCCGGCCATCTGGCGATGAAGTACGGGTTCACCGGGCCCAACTACTGCACGGTCTCTGCCTGCGCATCCTCGAACCACGCGATCGGCGAGGGGATGCGCCTGATCCGCGACGGGTACCTGGACGTCTGCATCGCGGGAGGCTCCGAGGCGGCGACATTGCCCCTCACGGTGGCCGCGTTCGCTCAGATGACGGCGCTCACGAAGAACCCCGATCCCGACACGGCGTCCCGCCCGTTCGACGCGAACCGGAACGGGTTCGTGCTGTCGGAGGGCGCCGCGGCCCTGATCCTCGAGTCCGAGGAGCACGCCCGGGCCCGCGGCGCCCGGATCTACTGCGAGGTAGCCGGCTACGGGATGTCCGACGACGCGCATCACATCACGGCGCCCGATCCGAAGGGGTCGGGCGCGACGCTCGCGATGCGGTGGGCCCTCGCCGACGCCGGCGAGGAGCCGGAGGCGGTCGCGTACGTGAACGCGCACGGGACCTCCACCCCCCTGAACGACGCCTCCGAGACCGTGGCGATCAAGGCCGCCCTCGGCGAGGACGTCGCCCGAGCCGTGGCGATCTCCTCGACGAAGTCGATGACGGGCCACATGCTCGGCGCGGCCGGCGCGGTCGAGGGCGCGACGTGCGCGCTCGCGATCGCGCGCGGCGCGGTGCCGCCGACGATCCACTACGAGACCCCGGACCCCGACTGCGACCTCGACTACGTGCCGAACGACGCGCGCGAGATCGACGTCAGGCTCGCGCTCTCGAACTCGTTCGGGTTCGGCGGTCAGAACGCCTGCGTCGCGTTCCGAAGGATCGCGTAGCGGTCAGGTTCCGTCGGAGCGGTACCAACGACCGCCGTTGTACTCGGCCACGATCGCGCGGCCGGCCGCGTCACCTTCGAAACGGAGGCGACGCGGCAACGCGGGGTCCCCCACCGCGAACGATCCGTCGTCGAGCGGGGTCAGCTCGTGCTCTTCCGGCCACGCCGGCCAGACCAGGTACAGCCGGTCCCGCCGCGCGAACACCCGCAGCACCGGGCTCCACGGGTCGTTGCTGCGGTAGAGACCCTCGCACCTGTGCCACCCGTCGGGGATCGGACCAGGCCGCGGGGCGTCGTGGCCCTCCTTGGGGAGCCACGACGGGCCGTGGAACGCCTCGACGACCCGCCCGTCCCCGTCCCGGCCGAAGGTCAGCGGATGACGGTCGAGTCCGTCGTGCACCACGTGGAACCGGTCCACCCACTCGGTCGCCGCGAAGGGCTCTCGCTCCAGGGGAGCCTCGACGTGGCCTTCGATGACGACGAGTCCCCGGCCGCGGGCCTCCACCCGCACCTCGCGCTGGTCGTCCCGGAAGACCCCCTCGAAGTCGTTCGCGTCCGCGATCGCGGTGGGGTCGGGGGGCAGCGTCGCCTCGGGGAGCTCCTCCCCGTGGATCGCGGCACGGACCGCGTCCAGCGCGAACCCGGCCGTCTGGAGCCGGTCGCCCCGGCCGTTGAGGAGCATGACGCACCCGATCCCCTCGTCGGGCTCGAGCAGCAACAGGGCCGTGTAGCCGACCATCCCGCCCGAGTGGGTGAGGATCCTCCGCCCTTCCCGCTCCCCGATCGAGAGCCCGTACGCGTACCGGCCGGGGACCTCCCGCTCCTCGGGAGGCTCGTCGATCACGGGTCGCGTGAGCGTCGCGAACGCGTCCTCCGCCAGGACCGCCGAGCCGTCCTCGGCCTTCCCGCGACGCAGCAACATCCTCGCGTACGCGCTCATGTCCACGACGTTCGAGACGATGCTGCCGTCCGCCGTGTCCGAGACCACCCAACGGGCGGGAACCAACGGGTGGTGACGCTGCGGGGGGCGGTCGTCGTGCAGGGGCTCGTAGCCGACCGCCAGGTCGCGCCGCGCGTCGTTCGTGATCAGGCCCTCCGTCGCGCGCATGCCGAGCGGTCGGAAGATGCGTTCGCGAAGCAGGTCCGGGACCGAGCGCCCGGTGACGTGCTCCAGGATCGCACCGACGATCTTGTAGCCGTCGTTGGAGTAGTGGAAACGCTCGCCCGGCGGGAACGTCGGCGGCACGTGGCGCACCAGCCACAGCGCACCCGGCCCGGTTGGCGCCTCCTCGGTGCCGATCGCCAGGCCCGACGTATGCGACAGCAGGTGGTGCGTCGTGATCGGACCGAACGGCTGGTCGAGCTCGAGCCATGGGAGGAGGTCGCCGACGGGAGCATGGAGGTCGAGCCGGCCCGCTTCGGCCTCCTGCAGCGCGACGATCGCCGCGAACGATTTCGAGATCGAACCGATCTCGAACCTCGTCTCGGGCCGGACCGCGGATCCGGCGGCGGCATCGGCGAACCCTCGCACGACGACGCCGAGGATCTCGTCACCGTCCGTGACGGACAGCGCCGCGCCGGGCGCGTGCAGCAACGGCAGACGGTGCTCGAGGAACGCACCGATCCGTTCGAACGCCTCGACGAGCCCGGGCATCGGGGCCCTACTCGCCGAAGAAGAGCTTCAGCTCGCGGGCCGCCGAGTCGGGCGAGTCGCTGCCGTGCACGACGTTCTCGGTGATGACGGATGCGAAGTCCCCGCGGATCGTGCCCCGCGGCGCGTCGGCGGGATCCGTCGGGCCCATCAGCGCCCGCCAGACGGAGATCGCGTCCTCGCCCGTGAGCTTCGCCACCACGACCGGACCACCGGTGATGAACCCGACCAGCTCGGCGAAGAACCGCTTGTCGCGGTGCTCGCCGTAGTGCTCCTCGGCGGTGGCGCGGTCGATCGTCTCCATCCGGATGTCCTCGATCACGAGCCCGGCGGCCTCCGCGCGACGCAGCACCTCGCCGATCAACCCGCGGCGGACACCGTCCGGCTTGACGATGAGCAGCGTCGATTCACGGGCCACGTCGTGGGGTTCCTTCCAGCGCCCGGCGGGCGTCCGCGACAGTGTACAGAGAGCCCGTCACGAGGATGAGATCGTCCTCGGCGGCCGCGTCGCGGGCCGCCGCCACCATCTCGTCCACGGTCCCCAGGTCCGCGACGCTGCCGCCCGCCGCCGCGATCCGTTCGGCCGCCCGCTCCGCCGGGAAGCTGCGCACGCTGTCGTTGCGCGCGGGATAGCACACGTCGGCCAGCGGCATCAGCGCCGCGATCACGCCGTCCAGGTCCTTGTTGGACGACACGGCCAGGACCAGGTGGAGACGTGCCCACGTGAAGGACTCGCGCAGCGCCCGCGCGAGGGCCTCGGCGCCCGCCGGGTTGTGCGCCCCGTCCAGCACGACGGTCGGCCTGCGACCGACGACCTCCAGGCGGCCGGGGATCCGGAGCCCCCCGAGGGCCGAGCGCGTCGCGTCCTCCTCGATCGGGCGCTCGAAGAGGGACTCGACCGCGACGATCGCGGCCGCCGCGTTGCGGACGGCGTGCTCGCCGAACATCGGCAGGTAGAGCGCGTCGTAGGTCGCGTGGGCCCCCCGCACCCCGAACGTCTGGCCCCCCACCGCCGGCAGCCGCACGACCACCTCCCACTGGCGCCCTTCCAAGAGGACCGTCGCGCCCACGTCGTTCGCCCTCGCCTCGATCACCTTCAGGGCCTCGTCCGGTTGTGCGCGAACCACGACCGTCTTCCCGGGCTTGATGATGCCGGCCTTCTCCGTCGCGACCTCGTGCACGGTCGAGCCCAGCTCCGGATGATCCAGGCTCACCTCGCCGATCGCCGCGACGTCGCCCGCGACGAGGTTCGTCGCATCCCACGACCCGCCCATGCCCACCTCGTAGACACCGAGGCCGACGGGCTTGTCGGCGAACCACAGGAAGGCGAGCGCGGTCACGACCTCGAAGTAGGTGGTCTCCCCCATCCCCCGGGCGTCGACCACGTCCAGGATCGGCTCGAGGTGCTCCCACTCCTCCGCGAACTCCTGCTCCGAGATCTCCGAGCCGCAGACGGACAGGCGCTCGCGGACCTCGAGCAGGTGCGGCGACGTGAACAGCCCGGTGGTCACGCCGTGGGCGCACGCGAGGGCCGCCGCGATGCGTGCGATCGTCGTCTTGCCGTTCGTGCCGGTGACGTGGATCGAGGGATGGCGCAGCTGCGGGTCGTCCAGAAGGTCGCAGATCGCGCGGATCCGATCGAGGCTCGGCTCCGGCATGTGCTCCGGCTGGCGCCGGTCGAGCCGCGCGACGGCCTCGTCGAAGCGCATCACCCGAGCTCGGCCAGCTGCTCCCGCAGGGCGTCCGCCTCGCGTTCGAACCGCTCGACCTTCAGCTTCTCGGCCAGCACGACATCCTCGGGCGCCTTCTCGCGGAACCCGGCGTTCGCCAGCTTCGACTCGGCTCGCCGGCGTCCCTCCTGCGCCTCCGCGAGCCGCCGCCCGAGCCGCTCCCGCTCGGCCTCGAGATCGATCAGGTCGCCCACGGGGACGAGGACCGTCTCCCCGAGGACGGTGAGCCGCGCGGAGCCGGCGGCGTCCCCGGACCGCACGAACGCGACGCTCGACGCGCCGGCGAGCCGGAGGATCTCGCGTTCGAAGTTCCCGACGACCGTCGACAGGGGGACCTCCCCGTCCCGTTCGACCAGCCGGAGCTCGATCCGGGTCTTGGGTGGGACCGCGTGCTCGCTCCGGAACCGCCTGACCGTCGTGACGAGCTCCTCGACGAACGGCCACACCGCCTCGACGTCGGCGCCGAGCGCCTCGTGCCGCCGGAACTCATCCGGATCGGGCCATGCAGCCTGCACGATCGTGTCCCCCAGTCCGAACCGTTGCCAGATCTCCTCGGTGACGAACGGCATCACCGGATGGAGCAGGCGAATCGTCCGCTCCAGGACCCAGGCCAGGACGCCGGCGGCGGCGTCCCGCTCGCCGGCGTCCTCGGATCTCAGCCGCTCCTTCTCCATCTCGAGGCCCCAGTCACAGAACTCGGACCAGAAGAAGCGATAGAGGACCTGCGCCGCCGGCGCGAACTCGTAGCGATCCAGCGCCTCGTTGACCTCGGCGACGCATCGCTGGTGCCGGGCGAGGAGCCACCGCTGAGGCGGCTTCAGGCGCTCGTCGGCGGGAAGGTCCGGGCGTCCCCCCGGGAAGACCTGCAGGATCAGCCGCGCGGCGTTCCAGATCTTGTTCGCGAAGTTCCGGCCGCCCTCGATCGACTCCACCGCGAGCGGGATGTCCTGCTGCCCGCCCGTGGCGAGGCGCGCGAGTGAGAACCGGAGGGCGTCCGCCCCGTACCGATCGATCATCTCGATCGGGTCGATGACGTTACCCAGCGACTTCGACATCTTCCGACCGTGCGCGTCGCGCACGAGCCCGTGGATCACCACGTCCCGGAACGGGATGTCGCCTGCGAGCGACATCCCCGACATGATCATCCGGGCCACCCAGAGGTAGAGGATCTCGTACCCGGTCACGAGCGCGGCGTTCGGGTAGAAGGCCGAGAGCTCCGGGGTGTCGTCCGGCCACCCGAGCGTCGAGAACGGCCACAGCTGGGACGAGAACCACGTGTCGAGGACGTCGGGGTCCTGTTCGATCGCCAGGGAGCCGCACGTCGCGCAGGCCTCCGGATCCTCCAGCGCCACCGTGACGTGGCCGTCCGGGCAATACCACGCGGGGATCCGGTGCCCCCACCAGAGCTGCCGAGAGATGTTCCAGTCCCGCAGGCCGTCGAGCCAGCTCAGGTAGGCCTTCCGCCATCGCTCGGGCCAGAAGCGGATGCGACCGTCCTCGGCGGCCTCCTTCGCCGGACCTTTCAGCCCGTCGACCGCCACGAACCATTGCAGGCCCGACATCCACGGTTCGATCTCGCTGTGGCAGCGGTAGCAATGGGCCACCGAGTGCGGGTACGGGCGTTCCTCGCGCACGAGCAGGCCCAGCTGCTGGAGCTCTTCCCGAACGGCCTGCCGGGCGTCGTAGCGACCGAGGCCGTAGAACTCCTCGGCCGCGTTCGCGTTCACGCGCGCCTCCGCGTCGAGGATGTTCAGCAACGGGAGCCCGGTGCGCTGCGCGATCTCGAAGTCCGTGGGGTCGTGCGCCGGGGTGACCTTGACGGCTCCCGTCGCGAACCCCGGCTCGACGGCCGGGTCCGCGACGATCGGGAGCTCTCGTCCGTCGAACGGATGTCTGACGGTCCTGCCGACGAGGTCCTGGTAGCGCTCGTCGTCGGGATGGACCGCGATCCCGGTGTCGCCGAGCATCGTCTCGAGCCTGGTGGTCGCGACCTCGATGCGCTCGCTGCCGTCCGAGAGCGGGTACGCGAACGTCACGAGCTCGCCGTCGACCTCTTCGTGCTCGATCTCGGAGTCGGACAGCCCCGTCTGGTCGGTCGGACACCAGTTGACGAGCCGCTCCCCTCGGTAGATGAGCCCCCGTTCGTACCAGCGGACGAACGCCACCCGGACGGCGCGGACCAGCCCGTCGTCCATCGTGAAACGCTCGCGCTCCCAATCGAGCGAGGCGCCCATCCGCTTGATCTGACCGACGATCTCGCCGCCGTAGCGCTCCTTCCAGGCCCAGACCCGTTCCACGAACGCCTCGCGGCCCAGCTCGCGGCGATCGATCCCCTCCTTGCGGAGCTCCCGCTCGACCACCACCTGCGTCGCGATCCCGGCGTGATCCATCCCGGGGACCCACAGGGCTTCCTGTCCCCGCATCCGGGCGCGGCGGATCAGCATGTCTTCCAGCGTCCGCCCGAGGGCGTGGCCGACGTGCAGCCGGCCGGTCACGTTGGGTGGCGGGATGACGATGCAGTACGCGCGGGACGGGTCGTCGGGGATGGTCGCGTGGAAGGAGCCGCGCGCGACCCACTCCTCCGCCCAGCGAGGCTCCACCGCCGCCGCGTCGTAGCGGGACGGCATCTCCGCACCGGGACCGGCCATGCGGTCGAGTCTAGCGACCCGTCTCGAGCCGCCCGTTCGGAGGCTCCGTCTATACTCCGGCGCATCCCGGCGAGCACGAGGGGGCCATCCATGACCGAGCCCAACGCAGCGCTGATCGATCGCCTCCGAGGCGTGCCGATCTTCCGTGGCCTCGAGGACAAGGAGCTTCATCGCATCGCGGCCGCCGGGAAGCAGGTCCACTTCGACACCGGCAAGTTGGTCGCCCAGGAGGATTCGGGCGCCGCGGGGATCCACCTGGTCATGGACGGTGAGGTCTCGGTCGACGTCGGAGGCCACGAACGAGCCCGGCTGGGGCCCGGCACGTACTTCGGCGAGATGTCGTTGCTCGACGGCCTGCCTCGCTCCGCCACGGTCAAGGCGGAGGAGCCGACCACTACGTTCGCGCTGACCTCCTGGCAGTTCCTGCCGCTCCTGGACGAGTACCCGTCGATCAGCCGTGCCCTCCTCGTGGAGCTCTGCGCCCGCCTGCGACGGGTGGAGCACGAACCGACGGACTGACCGGGCGGCGCACCGGCGGCCCGATGGGGCTCACGGAACGCCTGGATGGGGCTAGGATGTAATCCTGTAATCGCGCAGAGGAAGCGCCCGTTGGACGTCGAAGACCTGAAGACCGAGCTCGATGCTCTGGACGCCTACTCCCGCGTGGTGTCGTCGGTGGCCGAGCGCCTCCTCCCCTCGGTGGCCAGCCTCCAGCTTCGGCGGTCGACGCCCCGCGGGAGGATGCCGGCCGGCGCCGGGTCGGCCGTCGCCATCACCGACGACGGCTTCCTGCTGACCTCGGCCCACGTCGTCAGGGCCGGTCGCGAGGGCATCGCCGCGCTCGCGGACGGCCGCGAGGCGTCCTTCCGGCTGGTCGGAGCGGACCCCCTCTCGGATCTCGCCCTGGTCAGGGTGGCCGCCTCGCTGCACCCCGCGACGCTCGGCGACGCCGACGGGCTCCGGGTCGGCCAGCTGGTCGTCGCCGTCGGCAGCCCCCTGGGTTACTCAGGATCGGTCACGGCGGGCGTCGTGAGCGGCCTGGGCCGTTCGTTCCCCGCCGGCGACGGACGATCGGTCCGCATCGTCGAGAACGTGATCCAGACGGATGCCGCGCTCCACCCCGGCAACTCGGGCGGGGCGCTCGCGGACGCAACCGCCGCGGTCGTCGGCATCAACACCGCGGTGGTCGGGCCGGGGTTCGGTCAGGGGCTCGGCCTCGCCGTGCCGGTGAACGGCGCCACCCAGCTGATCGTCGCGCAGCTCATGAGCGATGGTCGGGTCCGACGGGCGTACCTCGGGGTCTCGGGCGCCCCGAGGCCGCTCCCGCCGCGCGCCGCCGCCGCGACGGGTCGCGAGACCGGGATCGAGGTGCTCGAGGTGATGCCCGGAAGCCCTGCGGCCCGCGCCGGCATCCGGCCGGAAGACATCCTGGTCGAACTGGACGGGGAGCCCCTGCGTGACTTCGGCGATCTCCAGCGGACGATGGACGCCGAGCGCATCGACAGGAGCGCGAGGCTCGTGCTGGTCCGCAACGGCGAGGTCCACCGGATGACGGTGAGGCCGACCGAGCTGTCGTCGCGCTCCTGAGCGGGGCGGGTCCGTCCTAGGCCGTCTTCTCCTGGCGCTCGCCGCTCCGCTTCTTCGACGAGGCCTGCTTCGCCCGCGGGACGAGCGTCGGATTCACCCCGGTCAGCACCACGTCGCGGTCGACCAGGCATTTCGTGACGTCCTGGCGCGAGGGCAGCTCGTACATCACGTTGAGCAGGACCTCCTCCATGATCGCCCGCAGGCCCCTGGCCCCGGTGCCCCGCTGGATCGCCTGCTCGGAGATCGCGCGCATCGCGTCGTCGGTGAACTCGAGCTCGACGCCGTCGAACTCGAAGAACTTCATGTACTGCTTCACGAGCGCGTTCTTCGGCTGGGTCAGGATGTCGACCAGGGCCGACTCGTCCAGGCTGTTCACGCTGGTGAGGACGGGGAGCCGGCCGACGAACTCCGGGATCAGGCCGTACTTCAGCAGATCCTCCGGCAGGACCTGGGCGAAGATCGCACCGAGGTCCTTCTCCTGCCGGCTCACGATCTCGGCGCCGAACCCGATCCCCTTCTTGCCGATGCGGCTCTCGATGATCGTGTCCAGGCCGGCGAAGGCACCGCCGCAGATGAACAGCACGTTCGTGGTGTCGATCTGGATGAACTCCTGGTGGGGATGCTTGCGGCCACCCTGGGGCGGGACCGACGCGGTGGTCCCTTCGAGGATCTTGAGGAGCGCCTGCTGGACGCCCTCGCCCGAGACGTCACGCGTGATGGATGGGTTCTCCGACTTCCGGGCGATCTTGTCGATCTCGTCGATGTAGATGATCCCCGTCTCGGCCTTCTTCACGTCGTAGTCCGCGGCCTGGATCAGCTTCAGCAGGATGTTCTCGACGTCCTCGCCGACGTACCCGGCCTCCGTGAGGGCGGTGGCGTCGGCGATGGCGAAGGGGACGTTCAGCATCCGGGCGAGGGTCTGGGCCAGGTAGGTCTTGCCGCACCCGGTCGGGCCCAGGATCAGGATGTTCGACTTCTGGAGCTCGACATCCGCCTCCTTCGCGCCGACCTGGATGCGCTTGTAGTGGTTGTAGACGGCCACGGACATGACCTTCTTCGCCTGGTCCTGCCCGACGACGTACTCGTCGAGGAATGAGTAGATCTCGGCCGGCTTCGGCAGCTCGTCGAGCTTCAGCTCGGCCGTCTCGGAGAGCTCCTCCTCGATGATCTCGTTGCACAGGTCGATGCACTCGTCGCAGATGTAGACGCCGGGGCCGGCGATCAGCTTCTTGACCTGCTTCTGGCTCTTCCCGCAGAACGAGCACTTCAGCAGGTCCGATTCGCCGAACTTCGCCATCCGTCCGAGCCTTCCTCTTCTCCTGAACGCGCCACGACCGGGCCTAGCCCGGTCGTGGCGTCGATATTACGCCCCTCCGGCGGCCGCCGCAGTCAACTCGGCGGGCAACTCGCGGCGGTTGGTGAGCACCTCGTCGATGATCCCGTAGCTCTTCGCCTCGTCCGGCGTCAGGATGAAGTCCCGGTCGGTGTCCTTCGTGATCTTCTCGACGGTTTGGCCCGTGTGCTCCGCGATCAGCTCGTCCAGCAGCCTGCGGTACCGCAGGATCTCGCGCGCCTGGATCTCGATGTCCACGGCTTGACCCTGAGCGCCGCCGTGCGGCTGGTGCAGCAGCACGCGGGAGTGCGGGAGCATGAACCGCTTCCCCTTGGCCCCGGCGAGCAGGAGGAAGGCCGCGAACGACGCCGCCTGTCCCATGCAGATCGTCGTGATGTCCGGCTTGATGTACTGCATCGTGTCGTACACGGCGAACCCGGACGCCACGTCACCGCCCGGCGAGTTGATGTACAGGTTGATGTCCTTGTCGGGGTCCTCCGACTCCAGGTGGAGCATCTGGGCCATGACCAGGTTCGCGACCGCGTCATCGATCGGCGTCCCGAGGAAGATGATCCGCTCCTTCAACAGGCGCGAGTAGATGTCGAACGAACGCTCACCACGGCTGGTCTGCTCCACCACGACCGGGACGAGGTAGCTCTTGGGAGTCTCCATCACGTGTCCTCCGTCTGGATATCGGCTCGTTCGACCAGCAGGTCGAGCGCCTTGCTCCTGATGATATCCCCGGCCAGGGTTACCACCTGTCCACTCCGCTCCAGATCCTTCGCGACCGCCTTGGGTTCCCTCCCGTAGGCCTCGGCCAGGACGGAGATCTGGGCGCCGATCTCTTCCGCGGTGACCTGGAGGGAGGCGCTCCGCGCCACTCCCTCCAGGACGAGGTCGCTCGTGATCGCTCGGAGCGCGTGGGCCCGCGAGTCCTCGCGGAGACGGGCCTCGTCCCATCCCTGGATCTCGAGCATCTTCTCGAGGTCGATCCCCATGCGCTCCGCCTGTTCCCTGGCGTGCTGGATCCGATGCTCGGTCTCCTCGTCCACGAGGCTCTCCGGCAGCTCCACCTCCACCCGGTCGACCAGCGCCTGCAGGACCCCGTCGCGGACGGCCGCGGCGGCCTCCCGCTCCTTCACCTCGCCGAGCCGCTTCCGGAGGTCGGCCCGGAGCTCCTCGAGCGTGTCGAGCTCGGACGCCGTCTTCGCGAAGTCGTCGTCCGCCTCGGGGAGCCGGCGCGCCTTCACGTCCTTCACCAGCGCGGTGATGTCCACGGGGGCGCCTCCGAGTCCCTCACCGAACCGATCGGGCAGCTCGTCGGCGACCTTGAGGATGGCCCCGGGCTTGGCCCCAGCCAGCTCGACGTCGAGCTTCTCCCCGACTTCGCCCGAGCCCACGAGGTAGAGGTAGTCCTGCCGCGAGGCCTGCTCAACCTTCTCCCCTCCCGTCGTGACCGTGAGATCCACGGTGACGAAGTCGCCCTGTCTTACCGGGCGGCCCACCGGCTCCAGCTCGGAGAACCGTTCGCGGAGGCGGTCGATCCACTCCTCGACCTCCTCGTCGGCGACCGCGATCGAGGGTTTCCTCACCTCGATGCCCGTGTAGTCCGCCTCCTGGAACGAGAGCCGGGGCCGGACCTCCACCGTGGCGGAGAAGATGAAGGGCTTCCCCGGCTCGAGCTGCTGCACGTCGATGTCCGGGTCGGCGATCGGCGCGAGGTCCTCGTCGCCGACGGCCTTCCGGAAGTAGCCGGGCACCGACGCGCTCACGAACTCCTCCAGGACGGCCTCCCGGCCGAACTGGGTGTCGATGATCTGCTTCGGCACCTTCCCCTTGCGGAAGCCCGGGATCTTGATCTGGTTCGCGATGCTCCGGTAGGTGCGGTCGAGGTCCTTCCCGAACTCGTCGGGGGGGACCTCGATCGTGAGCCTCACGGTGTGCGGCTCGGTCGCCTCCACGGTGGTCTGCATGTCGGGGCCCAGGCTACCGGAGAACGCCGTCACGACGTCCCGCCGCGCCCGTCCGGCCGGGACCCTCCCGGCTGGTACGGTCGGCGCGTGCTCGAGCAGGAGCTCGCGTTCGCCCACGAGGTCGCCGACCGCGCCTCGGACATCGCGATGTCGTACTTCCTGGGCGAGTTCGAGATCCGGCAGAAGCCCGACCTCTCGCCGGTCACGATCGCCGACATCACCGTCGAGACGATGATCCGCGAGATGGTCGCCGACCGGTTCCCCTCCGATGCGGTGACGGGAGAGGAGCACGGCGAGGGCTTCGGCGACCGGATCTGGATCGTGGATCCGATCGACGGCACGAAGAACTTCGCCGACGGCGTCCCCATCTGGGCGACGCTGATCGCCCTGCAGGTCGACGGTCGATCGGTGCTGGGGATGGCCAGTGCCCCCGCCCTGGGCGAGCGGTACGAGGCGGTCCGCGGGGGCGGCGCCCGATGGAACGGGCGTGAGCTCCGGGTGAGCGAGCGGAAGCTGGAGGACGCGTTCACCGTGTTCTCCAGCATCGACGACTGGCTCGGCGGGCCCCGCGAGGACGCCTTCCTGAGCCTCGTGCGGGACTCGCGCCGGAGCCGTGGGTTCGGCGACTTCTGGGGGCACATGCTCGTGGCGCGCGGCGCGGCGGACCTGATGATGGAGCCGGCGCTCCGCGTCTGGGACTGGGCGGCGATCACGGTGATCGTGGAGGAGGCCGGGGGACGGGTCACCACGTTCCAGGGCGAGGAGCCCTCCGACGGCTCCAGCATCCTCACTTCCAACGCCGTCGTGCACGACGAGGTGGTCCGCCGGCTGTCCGACCCGTGAACCGCTGCGAGTGGGTGCCGCTCGGCGTCCCCCTCTACCTCGCCTACCACGACGAGGAATGGGGCGTCCCGGTCCACGACGACGACCGGTTGTTCGAGATGCTCACGCTCGAAGGGGCCCAGGCGGGCCTGTCGTGGTCCACGATCCTCAACAAGCGGGAGGGGTACCGGAAGGCCTTCGCGGGCTTCGATCCGTCGAAGGTCGCTCGGTTCGATCCCCGGACGGTGGAGCGGTTGCTCCGGGATCCGTCGATCGTCCGCAACCGGATGAAGGTCGAGTCCGCGGTGGCCAACGCGCGGGCGGTGCTCGAGGTCCAGGAGCGGGACGGTTCGCTCGACTCGCTGCTCTGGTCGTTCGTCGGCGGCGCCCCGACGATCAATCGGTTCCGGAGGTTGGGCGACATCCCGGCCGAGACGGCCGAGTCGAGGGCGATGTCCACGGACCTCAAGCGCAGGGGCTTCCGCTTCGTCGGCCCAACCGTCTGCTACGCGTTCATGCAGGCGTGCGGCCTCGTGAACGACCACGTGACGGGCTGCTTCCGCTACGGCGAGCTCACCCGCCGGACGACCTGACTACCGCCGCGTGAGGGCCTCCACGGCGTCGGCCTCCGTCACCGCCGGGCGCCGGAAGTTCCTGAGCGCGAACCGGTCGCACGCGGTCTCGGCGGCCGAGGCGGTCCCCCGTCGCTCCTTCAACCACCAGTGCATCCACTCGTGGCAGTAGGAGAACCGCAGCACGTCGCGGGGGGTCCGCAGCGTGATCCCCTCGGTGAGCCAGATGAAGCGCGGCCGCGAGTCGGTGGAGTTCGGCCTCCGCTTCGCGCCGTAGGGGACGATCTCCCCGAAGGGGAAGAAGGGCTGGGGCAGCTGCAGCGTGATGCTCCTGGCGTCGAAGTCGGTCCACGCCGAGAGGTGGGGCCGCGCGCGGTACCGGAGGGGCTTGACGTGGACCGCGTACCCCTCCGGCTCCGGCAGGCCCGCGAGCATCCGTTCGACGTCGTGGGAGGCGAGGTCGGCGACGGCGGAGGTGACGAGCATCGCGGCAGCCTACGGCGAGGGCGCTGATAGGGTCCGCGCCAACCCGTGGCCGACCCCGGCGCGCCCCTCAGCTTCGCCCACGGTGCCCGCAAGGTGGCGCCGTTCTCGATCGCCGTGCTCGGCTTCGGCATGTCCTTCGGCGTCCTGGCGCGCCCGACGATGGGCTCGGTGGCGCCGATCGTGATGTCGGCGACGACCTTCGCCGGGTCGGCGCAGTTCGCCGCCGCCTCGATCCTCGGGGCGGGCGGGACCCTCGCCGCGGCCGTGGTCGCCGCCGTGCTGCTGAACGCCCGGTACGCGCCGATCGGCCTGAGCGTCGCGCCGGCGTTCGGAGGCTCCCGGCTATCTCGGCTCCTCCGCGCGCAGCTGGTGGTCGACGAGACCTGGGCGCTCTCGGCGGACGGCCGCGGCGGGCACGACCCGAAGATCATCGTCGGGGCCGGGATCGTCCTCTACGCGGCGTGGGTCGGCGGGACGGCGGCGGGGGTGCTGTTCGGAGACCTGATCGGGGATCCCGCCCGCCTCGGCCTTGACGCGGCCTTCCCGGCCCTGTTCCTCGCGCTGCTGGTGCCGGTGCTCGGACCGCCGCAGGCGCGGGTGGCCGCCCTGATCGGTGCGGCGATCGCCCTCGCCTTGACGCCCATCGCCCCGGCCGGCGTGCCGATCGTCGCGGCCAGCCTCGCGTGCCTCGTGGGGTGGAGACGGCGGTGACCGTCGCGTGGTGGATGGTCGTCCTGATCGGCTCGGCCACGATCGCGATCAAGGGAGCGGGGCCGCTGCTCCTGGGCGGGCGGCCGCTCGCCCCGCGCCTCGCGCGGGTCATCGGCCTGCTGGCGCCGGCGCTGCTCGCGGCTCTCGTCGCGATCAGCACGTTCGGGGACGAGCGCTCGCTCGTCCTCGACGAGCGAGCGCTCGGGGTGGGCGCGGGCGCGGTGGCGCTCGGGTTGCGGGCGCCGCCCCTCCTCGTGGTGATCGTCGCCGCGGCGGTCACCGCCCTCGCGCGAGCCCTGTAGGGTTCGCGCGATGACCCGCTTCCGGGATCTGGGGCTCACCGTCGGCCTCCTCCCGCCGGGGCCCCTGAACGCGATCACGGACGTGGACGGCGTGACGGTCGGGATGACCACGCTGATCGACGGCGACGGACCGCTCGTGGTGGGCGATGGCCCGGTCCGCACCGGCGTGACGACGATCGTGCCCCATCGGGCCGTCGGTGAGGAGCCGGTGTTCGCGGGGACGCACACACTGAACGGCAACGGGGAGATGACCGGGCTGGAGTGGGTGCGAGAGTTCGGTTCCCTGACGACGCCGGTGGCGATCACGAACACGCACAGCGTCGGCGTCGTGCGCGACGCGCTCGTCGCCTACGAGGTCCGCGATCGTCCGGCGGGCCCCGCGTTCTGGAGCCTCCCCGTCGTCGGCGAGACCTACGACGGCGCGCTCAACGACATCAACGGGATGCACGTCCGTCCCGAGCACCTCGTCCGGTCGCTCGATGCAGCGGGCCCCGGCCCCGTGCCCGAGGGCAACGTCGGCGGCGGCACGGGCATGATCTGCCACGAGTTCAAGGGCGGCACCGGGACCGCGTCGAGGACCGTCGACCGGTGGACAGTCGGCGTGCTGGTCCAGGCGAACCACGGCGAGCGCGCGCGCCTGATGGTCGACGGCGTGCACGTGGGCGAGGAGATCACCCTCGAGGAGCTCCCGTCCGCGTGGGACGAGGAGGAGGCGATCGGTCGTGCCGCCGAGGGCTCGATCATCGTCGTGGTCGCGACGGACGCGCCTTTGCTCCCGCACCAGCTCGACCGCATGGCGCAACGCGCCGGCCTCGGGATCGCCCGGGTCGGCGGCGCCGGCGGCAACTCGAGCGGCGACATCTTCCTGGCGTTCTCGACCGCCCACGCGGGGCGACTGCCGAGCGACCAGTCGAAGGCGACCGAGGTCTTCCCCGTGGACGTGCTCCCGGACACATCGATCACGCCCCTGTTCTGGGGCGTGATCGAGGCCACCGAGGAGGCGATCCTGAACGCGCTCGTCGCGG
>JBIOTM010000053.1:0-7186 GCA_044865955.1 Actinomycetota bacterium
GCGGGAGGCCCAGGTGCTCCGTCTCGTCGCCACCGGGAAGACCAACCGCCAGATCGCCGAGGACCTGGTGCTCAGCGAGCACACCGTGGCCCGGCACCTGCAGAACATCTTCGGCAAGCTCGACGTCCCGTCGCGGGCCGCGGCGACCGCGTTCGCCTTCGAGCACGATCTGGCCTGAACCGTCCCATCCGTGGTCGATCCTCACCACGGACCTGCTGGCGAACTTGGCTCCTTCCGGCGATGAGTCGATCGTCCGCCCCGGCCTACGGTGCTGTCCCCACCGGGAGGAGGCGGGATCCATGGACGGGACGGAACGCTACGAGACCGTGATCGTTGGCGGCGGACAAGCAGGCCTGGCGGTCGGCTACCACCTGGCATCGGGGGGCGGGTCGTTCGTGATCCTGGACGCGAACCCGCGTGTCGGGGACGCCTGGCGCACGCGCTGGGATTCCCTGCGCCTCTTCACCCCGGCGGGATACGACGGACTGCCGGGTTGGCCGTTCCCCGCCAAGCCGTATTCCTTCCCCACGAAGGACGAGATGGCCGATTACCTGGAGGCGTACGCGGCACGGTTCGAACTCCCCGTTCGGACCGGCATCAGCGTCGACGGGCTCACGAGAGAGGGAGATCGGTACGTCGTCACCGCGGGGGACCTGCGGTTCGAGGCCGACCACGTCGTGGTGGCCTCGGGCGCCTACCAGATCCCCAAGATCCCTGCCTTCGCCGCCGAGATCGATCCGGGGATCGTGCAGTTCCATTCGAGGGACTACCGGAGCCCGACGCAGCTGCGCGAGGGCGACGTGCTCTTGGTCGGCGCGGGGAACTCGGGCGCCGAGATCGGCTTCGAGGTGTCCCGTTCGCACCGGACGTGGCTGGCCGGCCCGGACACCGGTCACATCCCGGTTCGTCACGGCGGCACCTCGGCGCGGCTCGTCTTCCCACTGGTTCGTCTCGTCGGCCACCACGTGCTGACGAAGGGCACGCCGATCGGTCGGAAGGTGGTTCCGAAGCGCTTGGCGCACGGCGATCCGCTCATCCGGGTGCGGCCCAAGGACATCGCGGCGGCAGGGATCGAGCGCGTCCCACGGGTCGTCGAGGTACGGGGCGGCCTGCCGGTGCTGGAGGACGGCCGGGTCCTCGACGTTGCCAACGTGATCTGGTGCACCGGCTTCCGACAGGACTTCTCGTGGATCGACCTCCCCGTCTTCGACGGGGACGGCCGGCCGATCCACGACCGAGGGATCGTGGCCTCCGAGCCGGGACTCTCCTTCGTGGGCTTGCCCTTCCAGTACTCGCTCTCGTCCGACGTATTGCCCAGCCGGATGCGGGACGCCGGCTACGTCGCGAAGCGCATCCTGTCCCGCGGAGGCCGGGGCGTACCCAGGGCCGACGTGTTCGCGTGAGGTGAGGTCGCCACGGGGTGTGGTGGGTCTCGCACCCTGACCCCGCGATCTCCTGGCCCTTGCGCTCGCGCCCCTGGGCGCGGAACAATCCTCTGAGCAACACCCGGGATGCCGGTACCCTCGCGGCGCGCCGTGTGGCGCGGTCGTGGTGCGGATCGGGCGGGGCGGGCCCGGCGACGGGGGATGGGAAGGATGAGCGGAGGCCGAAGTCTCCGGGCGGGGTGGTCATCGGACCCGATCCGGGCCGTTGCGCTCGGGGTCGTGTACTACGTCGCGGCGCGGCTCAGCCTCCACCTCGCGCTCGTCGAGGACAACGTCACCCCGCTCTGGCCCCCCACCGGGATCGCGTTGGTGGGGTTCCTGCTCTACGGCCGGCGGCTGTGGCCGGGCGTCGCGCTCGCCGCCCTCGCCGTCAACCTCCCGATCAGCGCGACGCCCATCGCCGCCGCCCTCACGGCCGCTGGGAACACCCTCGCTCCCGTCGTCGCCGCCACCCTGCTCCGCCGCACGGGGTTCCGCGTCCAGCTCGACCGTCTCCGGGACGCCCTCTCGATCGTGTTCCTGGCCGCGCTGCTGAGCACGCTCATCAGCGCGACGACAGGGGCTGCGACGCTCGTGGTGTCGGGGACCATCGCCGGCGCGGACTTCCTCGGTGCGTGGTCGGTGTGGTGGGCCGGAGATGCGATGGGGATCCTCGTGTGCGCGCCGTTCCTCCTCACCCTCCCCAGGTTCCGCGATCATCCTCGGCCTCTGGGCTGGTGGAGAGGCATCGAGGCCCTGTGTCTCCTCGTCGTGCTGGTCTCGGTCTCCCTCTTCGTCCTCGACTCGAGGCTCTCGCTCCTGTTCCTCGTGCTCCCTCTCATCGGCTGGGCGGCCTGGCGGTTCCAGCAGCGCGGAGCGGCTCCGGCCGCGCTCGTCGTGTCCCTGCTGGCGACGTGGGCGGCCGTCGAGGGGCGGGGAGCCTTCGCCAACGCGACGCTCCTGGACACGATGCTGACGCTGCAGGCCTTCAACGCCGCGGTGGCGTTCACGTCGTTCTTCTTCGCCGCGATGGTCACGGAGCGGCTCCGAGCCCGGCAGCAGCTCGAGGAAGCCGCCGCCGGGCTCGAGGAACGGGTCCGGCGGCGGACGATCGAGCTCTCGTCCGCGAACGCACGCCTCGGGAACAGCGAGCGGCGGCTCGCGGAGGCGCAGGGCCTCGCGCACGTGGGATCGTGGGAATGGGATCTCGGCACCGGCGAGGTGAGCTGGTCCGAAGAGATGTACCGGATGTACGGATATCCCAAGGACACCCCGATCACCTTCGAACGCGCCGTCGAGCTCGTGGTGCCGGAGGACCGGGCCAGGATCCAGGCGAACGTCGCTCATGCGCTCGAGGACGGCAGGTGGGAGATCCCGGACATCGAGTACCGGATCGTCCGAGACGACGGCAGCGTCAGGACCCTCCTCGGGAAGGCACGAGCGACGACCGATGACGAGGGCGCCGTGACCCGCTTGGTCGGATCCGTGCAGGACGTCACGGAGCGTCGGGAGCTCGAGCGGGAACACCGGATCGCCGAAACCCTCCAGCGAGCCCTGCTCCCGGAACGACTTCCCGAGCTGCCGGGATTCTCCTTCGCGTCGCGCTACCTGCCGGCCGAGGAAGGATCGTCCGCGGGCGGTGATTGGTACGACGTCTTCGAACTGCCGGACGGCACCGTCGGCCTGGTCATCGGCGACGTCGCGGGACACGGCACGGAGGCGGCGAGCGTGATGGGTCAGGTGCGGACGGCCGTGCGCGCGTACAGCCTCGAGGGGTACGCGCCGAACGTCGTGGTCGGACGGGTGCACCAGCTGCTGCGTTCCCTGTACGACGGAGAGCAGATGGTCACGATGCTGTACGTGGTCGTGGACCCCGCGACGCTGGACGCCGTGGTTGTGAACGCCGGGCATCCGCCGCCCCTGGTCGTCACGGCCGCCGGCGAGGCGGCCTACCTCGAAGGCGCCACCGGGATGCCCGTCGGGCTCAGCTGGGACCTGACCTACGAGGGATCGCTCGCTCGCCTTCGACCCGGAAGCACGCTCGTGCTGTTCACGGACGGCCTCATCGACCGGCGAGACATCTCGGTCGCCGACGGATTGGACCGGCTCCGATCGGCGGTGGCCGAGCGGGAGGGCTCGGACCTCGATGCGCTGTGCGGAGAGCTGCTGGGGTCCTTGGTCCCCGCGGAGGTACCGGACGACGTCGCGATCCTCGCCGCCCGGCTGGTCCCCGCGTCGGAGCGATCGCTCGAGCTGCGCGTGCCGGCCGATCCTCGCAAGCTGTCGTCCGTCCGGCGGCGGGTGGGTCGGTGGCTGTCGCAGGCCGGCGTGAGCTCGGAGGACCGGGACGACATCATCCTGGCCTGCTCGGAGGCTTGCTCGAACGCGATCGAACATGCATACGGTCCGGGGGATGGAACCGTCGAGGTCGAGGCCGAGCTGGACGAGGGTGGGGTCATCATCATCGTCCGGGACATGGGCCGCTGGCGACCTTCGCGGAACGACGGCCGGGGCCGCGGCTTGCGCCTGATCGAGTCGTGCATGGACTCGCACGCGATCACCAGGGGGACGGCGGGAACGGAGGTGCGCATGTATCGCGCGGTTCGACGCCGGGCGCCGGCGTGAGGGAGCTGGCCGAGCTCGTCCTGCACGCGGACGGCGACGTGCTCATGGCGAACCTCTCGGGCGAGGTCGACCTCTCGAACTCACGTGAGCTCGAACGGGAGATCGTGGAGGCGGTGCCGAACCATGCCCGCGGGATGGTGCTGGATCTCTCCGGCCTCACCTACATGGACAGTGCCGGCGTCCGGCTCCTCCTCACCCTGGCGAGCCGGTTCCGCCGACGGGGCCAGCGGCTGGCGCTGGCGGTCCCCGATGACTCGCGGATCCGACGGGTGCTCGCGCTGGCCGGTGCGGACGGTGCGCTGCTCCTCGACGTGACCCCCGAGGCCGCGCGCTCGAGGATGGACTCCTCGTAGGTGGATGCGTCTCGGCTCGCGCGAGACGATGGGATCGACGATCGGACGGTCAGACGGAGGAGGAGACGATGAGCGAAACCGCACCGGCGATGTTCGAACGGCGGGCGTCGGGCCTCGTGCGCGAGGCCGGGACCCTGGACGTCCTGATCTACAACGTCAACTTCGTCTCCTTGGGGCTGATGGCGGCCCTGGTCTTCCTGTTCTCGACGGCGTTCTACCCGGGAGCGAACCTCTACCTGACGGCGATCCTGACGTTCCTCGTCGTGATCCCCACGAGCCTCGTGTTCGCGTTCTTCGCGGCCTCGATGCCGCGCTCGGGAGCCGACTACGTCTACGTCAGCCGGGCCCTCCATCCCGCCCTCGGGATGATGTCGAGCTGGAACAACACCGTCTGGTGGTTCATCTACGGCGGCGTGCCCTCGGCGTTCTTCGCGCAGTTCGGCCTGGCGCCCCTCTTCTCGACGGTCGGACAGATGGCCGGGATCTCGTGGATGACCGATCTGGGGACCTGGTTCGCGTCGGAATGGGGGACGTTCATCGCCGGAAGCGCGCTGATCGTGTTCCTCGTGTTCGTGTTCTCGCGCAGCCTTCGGCTGTTCTTCCGGTTCCAGAACACCGTGTTCCTGATCTCCCTGATCGGGCTCGGCCTGATCGCGCTGGTCTGGCTGGTGAAGTCGAAGGGGGCGATCACCGCCTCGCTCGGAGAGGGGCTGGGACCGGCCGCGCTGCGGGGTCTCGGCCAAGCCGCGAAGGAGGCCGGCTTCGCCGGAGGCGGGCCGTTCAGCCTGAAGTGGACCCTGCTCGCCGGCACCTGGGTCTACATCAACCTCGTGTTCAACCAGTCCTCCGCCTACATCGGGTCCGAGGTGAAGCGCGCCAAGAGCCTGCAGCTCTGGTCGATGCCGGTCACGGCGACGATCTGCACCATCTATCTCCTGGTGCTGCTCGCGCTCGCGGACAAGGCGATCGGGCTGGAGCGGATGGGGCAGCTCGCGGCCACCCAGGGGCTGATCTTCACGCAGGTCGCGGCGTTCGGCTCGGGCAACGTCCTGATCGCGCTGCTGATCCTGGTGCCGTTCGTGTTCCAGAGCTACACGTGGCTGCCGGGGCAGATCACGAACGCCAGCCGGAACTTCCTCGCCTACTCCCTGGACGGGCTCATGCCGAGATGGGTCGGCGACGTGCACCCCGAGCATCACACGCCGGTGAACGCGCTGATCCTCGTCGGCGCCGGCTCGATCGCCGCGCTCGCGGCCTTCGTGTGGATCCCGGAGTTCGCGACGCTCGTCGGGATCTTCGGATTCATCCTGGGGTTCCTGCTCGTGTCGCTCGCGGCCGTGGTGTTCCCCTACCGGATGAGCGACGTGTTCGAGGCCTCGCCGGTCCGGTGGCGGATGGGCGGCATCCCCGTGGTGAGCGTGGTCGGCGCGCTCTCGGTCGTCGCCCTCGTCATCATGGCGTGGGCGTTCCTCACCGACCCCAGCGCCGGCCTGAACGGCCGACCCGGTCTCGTGTGGATGAACATCGGGATCTTCGGTTCCGGCCTGGTGATCTACTTCATCGCGCAAGCGGTGCAGCGCGGCCGCGGGGTGGACATCTCGAAGGCGTTCAAGGAGCTGCCGGTCGAGTAGGTCCAGGCTCAGGGAGACAACTCGAGGGCGACGGCGCGACACGGCGCACCGTCGGCGTCGGCGCCCAGTCGCAACGGGAACAGGCAGAGCTGGGGGTCGTCGAAGTCCACGGCCCCGAGGTTGGTGAGGTTCTCGGCGATCACGCCGCCTGCGCCGAGGAACTGGCGGTGGACCTCCCAGCGCTGCTCGCGATCGTCGAGGATCGTCTCGTCCGGGTTCAGCGTGTCCACCGCCAGGGTGCGGACGCCCGCCTCGACGATCCGCTCGCACGCGTCCGCAGACAGGAACGGGTGATCGAAGTAGCGCGCCGCGCCGTAGTGGCGCTCAGACCACCCGGTCCGGAGCGCGAGGATGGTCCCGGGTCCCAGGCGTTCGGCGTACGGGGCGAGGGCGTCCCAGCCGATCGGCTCCCGGTCGCCGTGCCCCGTGACGTCGGCGATCACGGCCGGCCCGGAGAACAGGCCGAGGTCGATGTCCTCGAGGCGATCCCCGTCGGCGACGAAGTGGTACGGCGCATCGACGTGGGTCCCGGTGTGCGAGCCGAGCTCCATCGCGAGCACGTTGACGTCGTCCGTCTCGATCCGGAAGGCGGACCGGAAGGCCGGCGCGGGGTCGCCCGGGTAGATCTGCATGTCGGGGACGAGGGGGATGGAGAGGTCGACGATGCGTCGCACCTTCATCGGCGGCTCGATCGGCCGGCCGGACCGGTGGGGCGCTCAGTCATGCGGCTCCTCCTCCGGGAGCTCGTACCAGCGCATGCGCTCGCCGATGAGCGAGCGCATGCGCCACCGCCGGGACTTCGGGACGCGCTCGGCCTCCCGTTCGAGGAGGCCGAGCTGCTCGACCGCGTCCGCGGACGCGTTGGCAGGGACCAGGTCGCCCCGACCGTCCGCGGCGAGCGATCGGATCCTCTCGAGGTTCCGGGTCACGGTCCGCCACCACCCCCAGTCATCCCCGACGATCCGCCCGAAGCGCTCGAGGCCGACCGTTCCCGGCTCATCCCCGGGGCGGACCGGATAGGCGGAAAGCAGGTAGACCACGTCCGCCGCGTCCTTCGCGTTCAGCTCGACGATCTGGAGCTTCGTCAACAGGAGGTCGGTCACGTCGAGCGTGAGCGGCATGCGATCGATCCGGTCGCGGAAGTCGACGACGT
>JBIOTM010000054.1:0-2573 GCA_044865955.1 Actinomycetota bacterium
CACGATGTCGGTTCGAGTGAAGCTCCCGACGATCCTTCGCAAGCACGCGGGCGGCGAGCCGCTCGTCGACGCCGACGGCGCGACGCTGCGGGAGCTGCTCGCCGACCTCGAGTCGCGCTACCCCGGGATCACGAAGAACGTCGTAACCGACGACGGCGGGCTTCACCGCTTCGTGAACGTCTACGTGAACGACGAGGACGTCCGCTACCTCGGCTCGCTCGAGACCGCGGTCGGCGAGGGCGACACCGTCTCGATCCTGCCGGCCGTCGCGGGCGGGTAGCGTCGTCCAAGCGCCCGGCGCTGGGATAATCGGCCTCGATGCGGTACGACGACGTCCTCGACGCGATCGGCAACACTCCGCTCGTCGGCCTGCCGATGATGAGCCCGAGGCCCGCGGTCCGGTTGTGGGCCAAGCTCGAGGGGCACAACCCGACCGGTTCCCTGAAGGACCGGATCGCCAAGGCGATGATCGAGAGCGCGGAGGCCTCGGGCGAGCTGACCCCCGGCAAGACGATCCTGGAACCGACGTCGGGGAACACCGGCATCGCGCTCGCGATGGTCGCGCGCCGCAAGGGATACACCTTGACCGTCGTGATCCCCGACAACGCGAGCGAGGAGCGGATCCGGCTCCTGGAGCTGTTCGGAGCGGAGATCGTGTTCTCGCCCGGCGACAAGGGAACGAACGGGTCGATCGACGTCGCACGCCGGCTGGCCAAGGACGACCGGTACTACATGCCGTTCCAGTACGGGAACCCGGCCAACCCGCTCGCCCACGAGCAGGGGACGGGCGAGGAGATCGTCCGCGACCTCCCCGAGGTCACGCACTTCGTCGCCGGCCTCGGGACCGGCGGGACCCTGACGGGGGTGGGCCGCCGGCTGCACCGGCACGACGCGAACGTGAAGGTGATCGCCGCCGAGCCCGAGCTCGGCGACCTGGTCTACGGCCTGCGCTCGCTCGACGAGGGGTTCGTCCCGCCGATCTTGGACGAGCGCGTGATCGACCGGAAGTTCCTGGTGAACGCGTCCGACTCGCTGAAGGCGACGCGCGAGCTCACCCAGAAGGAGGCGATCTTCGCCGGCATCTCCTCGGGCGCGGTTATCAACGTCGCCCAGCGGATCGCGGCCGAGCTCGATGAGGGCGACGTCGTTTGTCTCCTTCCCGACGGTGGGTGGAAGTACCTGTCGACGGAGGCGTGGGCCCCCGAGCTGGAGCGCGCGGAGAAGGGCGTCGCGGAGTCGCTGTGGTGGTAGCGCCGTGAGCGATCCCCGTCCGATCGGCGTGTTCGACTCCGGCGTGGGCGGGCTGACGGTCGTCCGCGCGATCGTCGACCTGCTGCCGCGCGAACCGATCCTGTACGTGGGCGACAACGGCCGGTTCCCGTACGGCCCTCGATCGCTCGAGGAGATCCGTGGCTTCGCGCTCGAGATCGCGGGGTACCTGGTCGACCGTGACGTCAAGATGCTCGTCGTGGCGTGCAACTCGATCGAGGTGGCCGCGATCTCCGACGTCACGAACGCCCACGGCGTCCCGGTGGTCGGCGTGATCGACCCGGGCGCGCGAGCGGCCGTCCGCGCGACGCGCAACCATCGCGTCGGGCTGATCGGGACCGAGGCCACGGTGGCGAGCGGCGCCTACGTCCGTTCGATCGAGGCGACGGGGGCGGACGTCGGTCTGGTCTCCGCGGCGTGCCCGGCCTTCGTCGACTTCGTGGAGCGCGGGGACACCTCGAGCGACGAGTTGCTGGACCTCGCGCGCGGGTATCTTGAACCGCTGAAGGAGGAGGGCATCGACACCCTGATCCTGGGGTGCACGCACTATCCGATGCTCTCCGGGCTGATCCAGCTCGTCATGGGGGAGGACGTGGTGCTCGTGTCGTCGGCGGAGGAGACGGCCAAGGACGTCTACTCGACGCTCGTCTCCTCGAACCTCCTGCGCGAGAGTGCCGCGGAGCCCGAGCACGAGTTCCTCACCACCGGCGATCCCTCGCAGTTCCGGTCCGTCGCCCACCACTTCCTCGGACCGGCTCTCGGCGGCGTCGACGCGGTCGTGGTGGACGCGATCGAGGTGGCCAGGTGAAGCTGACCGTCCTGGGGGCCAGCGGCACCTGGCCCAACCCCGACACCGCGACCAGCGGGTACCTGCTGCGGCACGACGGCTTCAACCTGTGGGTCGACGCGGGAACCGGGACGCTCGCGAACCTCCAGAAGCACATCGAGCTCTCCGAGATCGACGGTGTCGTGATCAGCCACGAACATCCCGACCATTTCGTCGACCTGTACCCGTGCTTCTACGCGTGGCACTACGGCGAGCTCGGCGAGCCCGGCCTCCCGCTGTTCGTGCCGACCGACTTCACCCAGAAGCTCGCCGACATGGTGTCGATCGACTCGCAGGTCGTGATGCGACGGGCGTTCGCGTTCACCGAGATCGCGCCGGGCGAGTCCTTCGAGATCGGCCCGTTCAGCGTGAAGACCGAACCGATGGCGCACCTGGGGATCCCCGCTCTGGGGTTCCGGTTCCAGACCGACGGCCGCGTGTTCGCCTACACCGGGGACACGGGTCCGACCCACCACGT
>JBIOTM010000055.1:0-3272 GCA_044865955.1 Actinomycetota bacterium
TGCGCTTGCGGGCCTCCTCCTGTTTCCCGGGCTTGATCGTGTAGGTCACCGCGCTGATCAGCGGTCCGGACATGGTGCCCTCCCTTCTGCTCGTGAGCCGACCGGCGGCTCGATACCCGGCGTCAGGATGCACCCCGGCCCTAACGGTCCGCTAAAGGGGGCCGGTTCGCCCGCCTGCGAGGGGGTGCTACCGTCTGGCCTGGAGGATCGGTGGAGTTCCGAATCTTGGGACCGACGGAGGTCCTGGACGGGGGGCGGCAGGTACCGCTCCCCGGGGGGCGGGGACGGGCCCTCCTCGCCCTGCTGGTACTCCACGCCGGTGAGCCGGTCTCGGCCGATCGGCTCATCGACGAGCTGTGGGGCGAGGGTCCTCCCCCGACGGCTCGGACGGTTGTCCATGGTCTGGTGTCGAGGCTGCGGGCCGTGCTCGAACAACGCAGGGGCAAGACCCGGACAGGCGCCCTACTCCAGACGCTCGAAAGCGGTTACCGGCTCGCGATCGAGCCGGACGTGGTCGACGCCCACCGGTTCAAGCGGCTCATCGACGAGGCCCGCGGCGCCCGGACGGAGGTGCGGGCGGCGAAGCTCTCGGCGGCCCTGGCCCTCTGGCGGGGCCCGGCCCTGGCCGACTTCGCCTACGAGCCGTTCGCCCAGCGAGCCACCACCGCTCTGGAGGAGCTTCGGACCCAGGCGATCGAGGATCGGATCGAGGCGGACCTCGCGTCGGGTCGCGCCGCGGATCTGGTGACCGAACTGGAACTGCTCATCCAGGCCCATCCGTTCCGAGAGCGGCTGCGCGCCTTGCTGATGCTTGCGCTCTACCGCTCTGGACGTCAGGCGGACGCCCTCCAGGCGTACCACGACGCCCGCTCGATGCTGGCCGAGGAACTCGGCCTTGAACCTGGCCCCGCCCTGCGCGAGCTGGAGACGGCGATCCTGAGGCAGGACCCGACGCTCCAGGTGCCGTCCACAGACCGCGCCCAGACCGGGCCTCCCGGCTCGCCGGGGTCCTGGCTTCCCCGGGAGCGACGGGCCGTGACGGTCGCGGTCCTCGACGTCGCCCCCAGCGCGAACCCGGATGCGGATGCCGAGGCCGTCGGGCGCCTCGGCGCCTACTGCGCGCGCGTCGCGGCCGAGGTGATCGATCGGCACGGCGGGCGAGTCGAGCGCGAGCTCGGGGACACCCTGATCGCGTTCTTCGGGTTCCCGGTGGCGCACGAGGATGACGCGCTCAGAGCGGTGCGCGCCGTTGCCGACGCACAGATGGCCGTTCTGGCGCTGAACGACGGCCCGTCGGGGACCGAGGGCGTCCTCTACCGGTCGCGGGCGGGCATCGAAGCGGGCGACATCGTGGTCGCGGGTCCCGGGGCCGCCCTCCGCGATGCCGTTGCGGGGCCCCTGGTGAGGGCGGCGAGTCGGTTACAGCAGGCAGCGCCGGACGGCGAGGCCGTCGTCGGGCCAGCGGCGCAGGGGCTGCTCCGGGGGGCGGTGATCATGAAACCCGTCGACGGCGTTCCGGGAGGGACCAGGGGCTGGCAGGTCCTGGAGGTCCTCGCCCGCGCGCCGGCTATCCCCCGCACGCTCGGCGCACCGATGTTCGGCCGCCAGGGCGAGCTGACCCGACTGCGCTCCTCGTTTCGGCGCGTGGTCCGCTCCGGCACCGTGTGGCGACTCACGGTGCTGGGTGACGCCGGAATCGGGAAGTCGCGTCTGGCGAGAGAGTTCGTGTCCTCGATCGGCGCGGACGCCAACGCCATCACCCCACGTTGTCCGGCACCCGGTGAGGGTGTGACGTTCCTCCCGGTGCGAGACGCGGTGATCGAGGCGGCCGCTTTCCTCGGATGGCGCGGACTGCATCGGTTGCTGGTGGACGACCACAACGGACAGAACGTCGCGCCCGAGATCGCTACGGCGATCGGACTGAGAGCCGAGCCGGAGAGCGTCGCGGTCCTGTTCCCGGCGGTCCGTCGCCTGTTCGAGGCCCTTGCGTCCCGTCGCCCTCTCATCGTGGTGCTCGAGGACCTCCATTGGGCCGAGCCGACGTTCCTCGATCTCGTGGACTACCTCGCTCAGGAGGCGGCCCAGCCGATCCTCCTGTTGTGCCTTGCCCGTCCCGACCTCGTCGAGCGACGGCCTCAGTGGGAATCCACGGACCTGGTGGGACTCGAACCGCTCTCGACCGCCGACGTCGAGAGCCTCGTCGTCGACCGGGCCGGATCCATCGAGCCCGATGTCGTGCGCCGGATCGTGGAGATCTCCGAGGGGAACCCGCTGTTCGCCGAACAGTTGCTCGTCGCGCTCGACGAGGGGCCCGTCGGGGCTGTCCCGGCCTCGCTCCGGGGGCTCCTCACGATGCGACTCGACCGCCTGGGACCGGGCGAGCGCGACCTGCTCCGGTCCGCGTCGATCGTGGGTCTCGAGTTCGACGTGGATGCCGTGTCCGGGCTCCTTCCGCCGGACGCCGGTCCGTTCGTGGAGCGCCACCTTGAGTCCATGGAGCAGAGGCGGTTCATCCAGCGCACCGGCCCGAACGCCTTCCGGTTCCGTCACGCCCTGATCCGGATGGCGGCGTATCAGAGCATCGCCCGCGAGGACCGAGCCGCGCTGCACGAGCGGTTCGCGGACTGGGTCAGCCGCATGTCGACCGACTCGACGTCGGAGCTCAACGAGGTGCTCGGCTACCACCTGGAGCAGGCCATGGACGACCGTCGAGCAAGCGGGATCGGCGGTGCCGCCGGCGCGCTTTCGATCACGGGGCCGAGCGGTCGCCGCCCGATCGACGAGGCCCGCGAATCTTCTTGAGACCTTCCAGGATGATCGAGGTCGAACTCGAAGCCCCTCACCTGCTGGTGCGGACCTTCGCTGAGGTGCTGTCAACGGGCGACCTCACGTGTAGGGGCCTTGGTGGTGGCGCCCCCACCTACGTCCACGACGACGCCCCCACCCTCCTCCCGAACACAGACCCCCACGGGCTCGTCCGTCTCGGGTGGGACGAACGCGAGGTGCAGGTGCCCTTCTTCTTCCGACTGAATGGCAACATCCGGCCGAGCCCTGACGTTACTGGCTGAGTCGGATGCTTCCGTCGAGGTGATTAAGCGAGTTCGGGATCTCGGTTCGATCTCGGATCAGCTGGGAATTGAGCTGGCACGACGAAGGCGTTCTGCGGGGGATTCGAGCGGTCTCCGTACGTTGGGTAGCACGGGGGTAGCAGCGAGCGAGCGTGCCACCCGAAAAGGCCCCTGACCTGGGCAAACAGTGGGGCGGGGAGGACT
>JBIOTM010000056.1:0-2957 GCA_044865955.1 Actinomycetota bacterium
GAGGGGTCGACCCACGCGTTGCCTGGTGAGGGGATCGAGCCTCGAGGTCGCGAGGGACCATCTAAGCCGCTTTGGAGCCGAGCTCGTGTACGGGGATCTCACGGACTCGGGCTCGCTTGGCGCCGCGAGCGAGGGCGTCACGACGGTCTTCATCTCGGGGGCGGCGGGACGGTGAAGGTGACCTCGATGGATGACTACTTGCGGAACAACGTCGACGCGACCCGGAACCTCCTGGACGCGGCGTCCGACGATCCAAAGCGCCGCGCCGTCAAGCTCGTCCGCCAACTGCAAGCTATCGGCTATCGCGTCACCCTCGAGGAGGTGGAGGCCGCGGAGCAGTCGCGGCATTTTCACCACAGCCCTGGCGCGGTCGTGCGCTGAGGCCAGAGAAGGGAGGATCGATGCACGCGTTGCGCGTTCACGAACAGGGAGGCCCGGAGGGCCTCATGTACGAGGAGGCTCCCATACCCGAGCCGGGGATCGGCGACGCCCTGGTCCGCGTCCACGCGGCGAGCTTCACCCCAACCGAGCTCACGCGGCCCTCGACCTGGGTGGACCGGCTGGAGCACGACCGGCGTCCGGTCATCCCGGTCACGAGGTCTCGGGGACCGTGAAGGCCTTGGGATTACGGGAACCTGGTGCCCCCGGCACGAACCGGACGAAGGGGACGGAAGCGGCTGAGGCGTTCGTCCAGGTGCAATCGATGTACGGTCTGGCGACCTGATCCTGACTGAGGGAGTATGGCTCGTCAGCGGCTCGCTGCTCCGCCGTGTCACCAACTCTCGGCGACACATCCGAGGACGAGGGGGTTGACCGTCTGGGGCTCCCCCCCGATGTGCATGCTCCGAACGAGAGTACCGCGCCAGGAGGATCGACGCCGCGGCTGCGGAGCGCTCCTCGGATCTCCGTGTTAGGGAGCGAGAGGGTTCCACGGGCCCGACCCCGCGTAGCCGAACTTCAGGACGTCGCCCCCGTCGAGGGTCACGATCTCGAGCGTGCCGAGCTCGCATCCCAGGCAGCCGTTCTCGGTTACGCCGTTCCTGAATTGGTACGAGATGCGGGAGCCGTCGGGAGACCACGCGGCGTTCTCCCCGTGGGGGACCAACTCGGTGAGCCCGGAGCCGTCGACGCCGACGACGAAGAGTCCGCCTCCATACTGGAGTGAGAACGCGAGCCGTAAGCCATCCGGCGACCAAGCGAGCTTGTCGATGTGCCCGTAGTCGGCACCGGTCAGGAGCCGAACGTCGCTCCCGTCCGCGTTCATCACATGAAGGCTGTTGCCGTGGTCGCCACTGCCGTCGAAGTACGCGATCTGCGATCCATCCGGCGAGAAGGCGGGTTCGTAAGGGATCGCGAGCGCGTCCGTCACCAGCTGTGGCGTGCCGCCCTCGAGGTCGACGACGTAGATCGCGTTCCCCGAAGTCCCCCACACGGCGTAGACCACCTCGGTTCCATCAGGCGAGAAGGATCCGCCGGTGATGTACCCATCCGCATGCGTCAGGCGATTCCAGGTGCCGTCGGCGTTCAGGACGTAAAGGTCACGGTGGGAGAAGGCGTCCTCCCCGCGTGGGACCTCACGCAGAACGAGCAATCTCGAGCCATCGGGCGACCAAGCCGTCGGGTCTCCTCGCTCCGAGCTCAGGCGGATCTGATCCTCTGGGTCGCCGGGCCGCGCGGGATCCACCGCCCAGATCCCGCTCGGCTTGCCGTACGTGATCCAGCCGCCGACGCCGGAGAAGATGCCGGCGGGCCGAGGGTTCTCGGGCGTCGGCTGATCCGCAGGGCGTGGCGCAGGAGCACTCCGGGAGATCGCGTCGACGCCGGCGAACGTCGCCAAAGCGATCGCGGCGGCCGCCAGCACCGCGACCGCGCCGTTCACGAGGAGCCGTCGCCGCGCCCTTCGCGCCGCCCTCGGCGCATCGACGACGATTATGGGGACCGCGCTCGCGCGGCGGTGGAGCATCTCGCGGACGTCGTGTTCGTCGATCATCGGGGCATCCCTTCGAGCGTTTCGCGGAGAGTCTTCATCGCCCGGGAGACGAGCGACCGGACCGTCCCGGTTGAGCAGCGGAGGAGCTCGGCCGTTTGGACGTCAGAGAGGTCCTCGTAGAACCGAAGGACGATGGCCGCGCGCTGACGCTGCGGAAGCGTTAAGAGGACCGCGTGCATCGCCTCGTCGAGGGCATCATTCGGGTTGCCCGCACGCGAGGGGGCGGCGGCCTCGCGCTCGAGGTAAGCGCGCTCGACGCGTCGGTGACGGAAGTGGCTTGTGGCGAGGTTCACGATCGTTCGGCGCAGGTACGCGCCGAAGGCCGCCGGCTCCCTCAGGTGGCGCAGTCGCCCCACCAGGCGCGTGAACGCGTCCTGGACCAGGTCCTCGGCCAGGGCCCGATCACCGGTCAGAAGGAAGGCGAGCCGGATGCCCTCCGGGGCGTACGAGACGTAGAGATCCGCCAGCCGATCGCGTTCGAGCGTCCCCTCCCGAGCCATCCCGCCGGTCATAGTGTCGCTTTCGTCCCTCACACGGTAGAGACGCGGGAGTGCCCTCCGAACGCTGCAAGCGTCCTCGTTTCCTTGACGCCAGGTCTGTTCAGATCACCCACATTCCCAGGGTGCAGCGACAGGAAGTGGGCAAGAAGGAGTGATCGTGGAGCCCCGGGCAACCAACCGTTGACTCCACGATTCCTCCCCGTGCCCTCGGCAGGACTCGAACCTGCGCACCCGGCTCCGGAGGCCGGCGCTCTATCCGCTGAGCTACGAGGGCGATCGCAGGGAGTCTAGCAACCGTCCTCGCGTGGCCGGAGCGCGCCTATGCTCCGGTACGTGACGAACGTCCCGCCCCTCGTGCTGATCGTCGACGACGAGCAGGTGCTGTTGCGGATGCTCGAGGTCAACTTCCGGGTGCACGGCTTCTCGGTTCGCACGGCGACGTCCGGGGCCGATGCCCTGGCGGCGGC
>JBIOTM010000057.1:0-20777 GCA_044865955.1 Actinomycetota bacterium
CGCGATCGCGCCCGACGTCGGCGGCGCGTTCGGGGCCAAGCTCCAGGTGTACGCCGAGTACCACGTGGTCGCGGCCGCGGCGGCGCGCCTCGGCCGTCCGGTCCGATGGCAGGAGACCCGCTCGGAGTCGATGCTCTCCCTGACCCACGGGCGGGCCCAGGTCCAGACCGTGGAGCTGGGGGCGCTGAGGGATGGGACGCTCGTCGGGCTCAGCGCCGAGCTGCTCGCCGACATGGGCGCCTACCCGATCGGCGCCTTCATGCCGGGGATGACCCAGGAGATGCTCCCCGGCGTCTACCGGATCCCGCGCGTGGCGAGCCGCGGCCGGAGCGTCGTCACGAACACGACGCCGGTCGGACCGTACCGCGGGGCCGGGAGGCCCGAGGCCACGGCGCTGATCGAGCGGGCCATGGACATGCTCGCCGGGGAGCTCGGGATGGACCCGGTCGAGCTCCGACGGCGGAACTTCATCCGGCCCGAGGAGTTCCCCCACGAGACCGCGACGGGGGTGACGTACGACACGGGGGACTACGGGAAGACGCTCGACGAGGCGCTCCGGCTGGTCGGCTACGACGAGCTGCGCTCGGAGCAGGCCGAACGCCGGGCCCGCTCCGACCCCGCATGCCTCGGGATCGGCGTGTCGACCTACGTCGAGATCACCGCGTTCTCGGGCCGCGAGTTCGGCGCCGTCGAGGTCGGCGCCGACGGCCGTGCGACCGTCTCCGTCGGGACGTCCTCGCACGGACAGGGGCACGAGACGGCGTTCGCGCAGATCGTCTCCACGTCGCTCGGGATCCCCCTGGGGGATGTCGCGGTGGTGCACTCCGACACCGGGCTCGTGGCTCGCGGCGAGGGAACGTGGGGATCGCGCTCGCTCCAGATCGGAGGATCCGCCGTGTTCGAACAGGCCGAAGCGGTCGTGGAGCGGGGCCGCGAGGTGGCCGCGAAGCTGCTCGAGGTCGACGCGGCCGACGTCGAACGGGTCGAGGGCGGGTTCGCGGTCGCCGGCGCGCCCGACCGGGGCGCCGGCTGGGCCGAGGTCGCCGGCGCCAGCGACGGCGGCGCGCTGCGCGCGGAGGGTCGCTGGCGCCAACGGGGCTCGACGTTCCCGTTCGGCGCGCACGTCGCCGTCGTCGAGGTGGACACGGAGACCGGGGCCGTCGAGCTCGTTCGGATGGTGGCCGTCGACGACTGCGGGCGCATCCTCAACCCGGCGCTGGTTCGGGGCCAGCAGCACGGCGGGCTGGCCCAGGGGATCGCCCAGGCCCTCTTCGAGGAGGTGCGGTACGACGAGACGGGGAACCCGGTCACGTCGACGTTCGCGACCTACCTCATGCCGAGCGCAGCGGACCTGCCGGCGTTCGAGTGTTCGAACACCGAGACGCCCACGGAGCTCAACCCGCTCGGCGTGAAGGGGATCGGCGAGGCCGGCTCGATCGGCTCCACGCCCGCGGTGCAGAACGCGGTGGTGGACGCGCTCTCGCACCTCGGCGTGCGGCACATCGATCTGCCCCTCACGCCGGAGCGGATCTGGCGGGCGCTCGTGGCGGTCCGATGAGACGGACGAGCGACGGCAAGGATCCGATAGCCGCAGCTGCCCACTGACTGGCGGGCGTGCATCGGCGGTCGGTATCGTGCGCAGGTGTCGGCGCTCATCCCGCTCAGCGATCGGCGGGCTCGGCTCGCGTTGATCCTCGCCGTCCTCGGCGTGCCCTCGATGGGGATCACCGTCCCCGCCGCGATCTGGCTGGGGATCGGCGCCGTTCGGCAGCAGCGCCTGTCGAGCGGCGCCGAGCCGGCGTTGGGCTTCATCGCGCTCGTCGTCTCCGCCCTCGACGTGATGACGATCAACCCCGTGGTGGTGCGGCTGTTCGAGATCGTCGGGCCGAAGCAGGTGTGGATGGGGATCGCATCGGGCGTCGCCCTCGCGGCCGGGGTGGTCGCCTTCACGGCCTCCGCCCTGCGGATCCACCCCGAGCGGTGGGGCGCGCTCCTCGCCGCGCGGACGGGACTCGTCGCGGCGATGGCCGGCGGCACGGCACTCTTCGTGCGGCTGCTGACCGTCATCGACTGACCGGGGCGCTGCTACCGTTGCCCGCATGACACCGCGCTGGGAACGGCGTTTCCGCGCGCCCACGATCTCCTCGCCGGACTGGTCACCGACGACCCCCGATCGGATCGCGTACGCGTCCACCGAGAGCGGGATCTGGCAGATCCACGTGGCGCAGCTCCGAGCCCTCGGCGGACCGGACCATGCGTGGATCGTTCGGAGGCGAGTGACCGACCACCCGGTCGGCGTGATCGCCGCCGCGTGGTCCCCCGATGGCGCCGAGATCTGCTGGTGGCAGGACGAGACCGGCGACGAGTCCGGTGGCTGGTTCGTGCAGCCCTTCGAAGGCGGGGACACGCGACCGCTGTTCCCCGAGATCGACGGCGGCTGGAACGAGGGCATCTCCTGGGTGCCCGGCATGCTCGTCGTCGGGATCAGCAGCCGTGGCGGCTTCGCCATCTACGCGAGCGAGGACGCCGGCGCCACCGTCAAGGAGGTCGCGCGGAGCACCGAACACATGCGCGTGGGGGGTCGGCCCGGCCCGTTCAACCGCGGTGGGCTCTCCGCGGACGGCTCGCTCCTGTGCCTCCAGCATGCCGAGCGCGGCGACGAGATCCACGAGGCCCTGCGGGTGATCCGGCCCGGGACGGGGGCGACGGTCGCCGACCTGGTCGACGAGGGGAGGAACCTCCTCGCGTACGCCTGGTCGCCGATCGCCGGCGACGGCCGGCTCGCGATCGTGCACGAGCGGAGCGGGATCCCGCAGCCGGCGCTGTGGGATCCGGTCACCGGAGCGTGGACGGACGTGGAGACGGGCCTCGAGGGCGAGGTGTCCGTGGCGGATTGGTGGCCGGACGGGAGAGCCCTCCTGCTCTCGCAGCTCCACGACGGGAGGCACCGGCTGCACCGGTTCCACCTGGAGACCGGCGAGCTGACCCGCGTCGATCATCCGGAGGGCCAGGTCGAGTGGGCGCAGGTCCGGCCGGACGGCGCGATCTGGTACCGGCACGCGAGCGGCGCCTCGCGTCCCCGGATCCTGGACGAGGCCGGACGCGACGTCCTGTCGCTCGAAGGCGAGGAGGCGCCGGCCGGCCGGCCCTACGAGTCCTTCCGCTACGACAACCGCCACGGCGACCAGGTCCAGGGGTTCGTCGTGACGCCGGAGGGGTCCGGGCCGTGGCCGGTCCTCGTACGGCCGCATGGGGGTCCCACGTGGCTGGACGAGGACCGATGGAACCCGGAGGTGCAGTCCTACGTGGACGCGGGATTCGCCGTCGCGGCCGTGAACTACCGGGGCTCGACCGGGCGGGGGGCGGCGTGGCGGGACGCCCTGATCGGCGACATCGGCGGCCCGGAGCTCGAGGATCTGAACGACGCGCTCGACCACCTCATCGGCCGGGGGGTGGCCGATCCCGAGCGCGCGGTCGTCGGCGGCTGGTCATGGGGCGGCTACCTCACGCTGATGATGCTGAGCAAGCACCCGGAACGGGGGTGGCGCTGCGGCATCGCGGGCGTCCCGGTCGGCGACTACGAGCTGTCCTACGAGGACATGTCGCCGCTGCTGCAGGCCTACGATCGAGCGTTGCTCGGGGGACGCCCCGACCAGGTGCCCGAGCTGATGGCGGATCGCAATCCGATCAACTCGGCCGACGACGTGCGGGCCCCGGTCCTCTTCCTGATCGGTGAGCACGACTCCCGCTGTCCCTACCGGCAGGCGATGGCGTACGTCGAGGCGCTCGCGGCCCGCGGGCATGCGCACGAGGTGTACGTGTTCGCCACCGGGCACGGCTCGTTGGACGTCGACGAGGAGGTCAGGCAGCAGGGTGAGATCCTGGGCTTCCTCGCTCGGCACGTCCCCGGCGTGACGGTCCCCCAGGACTGAGTCGCTATCGTGACTCCGTGCCCACCTGGCTCCTCGTCCTCACCGCGCTCCTCGTCGGCTTCGCGATCTGGCGCGTCGGCATCGCGATGCTCCGGTCCCTCACGGTCCCGCCGGAGGGGGCCGAGCCGGCGCCCGGCGAGCCCGAGGACGTCGAAGACCTCGAGGTGTTCCTCGTGTGCGGCGAGTGCGGGACGGAGCTCAAGGTCGCGCGGCTCGGGGAGCTCCAGATCCCACGGCACTGCGGAGAGAAGATGCAGGTCGTACGCCGTGCCGGATCCGGCTGAAGCCCCTTGCGCACCGATTCCCACAGCCTTCCCCCTTCGTTTCCACGGGGTTTTCCACAGCGCCGTGAAGGAGACGTGAAGATCTCACTGCAGGGCAGGGCATCATCCAGAGGTGTGGAAATCGACGTCGGAAGATCACACGGCTGTGATCTCGAGCGGTGGGGAGCCTCCCGCTACTTCCAGAACGTGAGGCCCACGAAGCCGACGCCGATGACGCCCAGGCCGGTCCACAGGACGCCGTTCGTGGCGAGGTCGCCGCGGAGGTAGTTCCAGACCACCACGGCCACGCCCAAGCCGATCACGCCGAGGACCAACGGGCCGTACCAGCGCGGGCTCTTCTTCGGCCGCCGCTTGCGCTGCGGCTCGAACTGGTACCGCTGGCCGGCCCGCTTCTTGCGGGTCCGTGACTCCGGCATGGCTGGATGTTACCCGGGCAGGAGGTCCAGGCGGCCGACCGCGGCCGCCTCCACGGCGGGCCGGGAGAAGGGGAGGGGTCGGAGCTCACCGGCTGCCCACAGGTGGGCCTGGTCGTTCCAATGCGGGGAGGCCGGGTTGCCAGACTGACCTGTCGGGAGGACCCCCATGCTCCCGTCCAGGTCGGCGAGGTCGTAGACCGCGCGCCACGAGGGAACGACGTAGACGTCGAAGGGACCGTCGCCTTCGAAGCCGGCGTTGGCGACGAACAGGGGCTCGAGGCCGGGCATCCGGCCGAGCGGGTGGGCGAACCCGGCCCGATGGATGGCGCCCCAGCGCCACGTCTCCGGATCGTCGCCCATGAGGTCGACGCACCGGTCCCACGCGGCGGCGAACGCGGCGTCCAGCTCCTCCACGACGAACGCGCCATCCCCGAGGAGGGCCGGCAGCGCCCGGCACCGGAACAGCTCGCGGTCGGTGAGGTACGCGGGCAGCAGTTCGTCGCGCCCGTGCAGGGACCGCCGGGTCAGCTCGTCGACGAGGACCTCCCAGAGCGCGGCGGGCCCCGAGTCCGTCGTGAGGTCGTGGTCCCATCCGTCGAACGAGGTCGTGGCCCGCTCGTCTCCGAACGCCATGGCCGGGAGGAGCTCGCGCGCGGGCAGGGACAGGGTGTCGGACTGGATCGCCCGGCAGGTCTCGACCGTGTGGTCGGCGCGTGCCTCGATCAGGTCGGCGATCCTCCGGGCCCGATGCGGCGCGTGGGGATCGTGCCCCAGCAGGTACGGGAAGTCCGCTCGGTGGGCCCGATCGTTGGCGGTCACGAGGTGGTCGCGGTCGGGATCGACCGAATGGGGGAGCTCCTCGTACGGAACGAACCCCTCCCACTCGTGCTCGTCCGTCCAGCCGGGCACGGGGCGGGTCCCGTCGCCGGCCCGGCGGATCGGGTGCAGGCCGGTGCACTGGTAGCCGATCGTCCCGTCGACGTCGGCGTACACCAGGTTCTGCCCGGGGCATCGGAGGGCGCGCGCGGCTTCGCGGAACTCCTCGAAGCTCTCGACGTTGGCGACGTCGACGAGGGCCGAGGGGCGGATGCCGTGCTCGGCGCCGACCCACCGGAGGGCGAACGACTCCGTCAGGGGGTGATGATGGGGTCGGAGCCGTCCGGTCAGGTAGGAATCGAGGAGCGGGCCGTGCCGCGTGGCCCGGACCTCGTGCACGATCGGCCCGCCCCCGCGGACCCCGATCTCCTCCCGGAAGAGCGTGATCGGCTCCCAAGCGTCCCCGTACAGGGCGGCGGTCCCGTCGTCGTCCAGGCGTTCCCGGTAGAGGTCCTGGACGTCCCCGCACACGTTCGTCGCCCCCCAGGCGTGATGGCGCGTCGTCCCGAGGACGATCCCCGGCGCGAAGGGCGCCGCGACGCCGCGGACCTCGTATCCGGGAGCCCGGAGGTGCAGCTCGAGCCACGGCGCGGGCTGTTGCACGAGTAGATGCGGATCGTTCGCGAGGAGGGGCCTGCCGCTGGCCGTCCTGGAGCCGCCGATCGTCCACGCGTTCGACCCCTGTCCTCGCCGCGGCCGGGGAAGCTCGCCGAGGAGGTCGCCAGCGAGGCGGCCGGCCGCCGTCGAGGGGGGCGTGCCGGTGAGCGGGGGCACGAGGCGGCCGGCCGCCTCGTCGCCGAGCTCGACGGCCAGGTGTTCGCGCAGGAGCTCCAGGTCGTGATTCCCTGAGAGGTTCCAGGCGAACATCGCCCAGCACGCCGCCCATGAGGCGTCGTCATCGGGGAGCTCCGGAGCCACGTCGAGGAGCGCGTACTCGACCGGAGGGGCCGGCATCAGCCCGATCCAGGCTCGGATACCCTCGCGGAACCGGGCGTACATCGCCCGCGAGGCGTCGTCCCAGCCGTTCGAGATGGTGACCCCGGCCCGGTTGATGCCGACCGTGCGTGTGAACCGGTCGTCGTCGAGCGTGCGCTCGCCGAAGAGCTCCGAGAGGCGGCCGTTCGCCTGCCGAAGCGCGAGGTCGATCTGGAAGAGGCGTTCGCCGGCGGTCACGAAGCCCTGCGCGAACCAGAGATCGTCGAGCGAGCCGGCGGAGAGGTACGCGACGCCATAGGCATCGCGGAGGATCTCGACGGGTGCTCGGAGCCCCTCGACCACGAGCTCTCCGTCGGGGGGGAAGAGCGAGGCGGCGGCGGTCGCTCGCAGCTGATCGAGGAAGTCCGCCATGGAGGGGGCAGCCTACCGTGGGGGTCCGCCGGTCTCGGGGTGGATCCGTCAACGGGTTGACGCCCGGTCGGGTCCTCTCCGGGCGAACACCGTCAAGGGCTTACCGAGGAAGACCGGGGACGCTGTCGGTAACCCCTTGACAGGTCGGTCCGCCCCAGGTGGAGAGGCCCCCTCGTCAAGGCGTTGACGGGCCTCAGGCGAGGGCGGTCACCTGACCCGCACGTGGCCGAGCCAGCTCTCGTACAGCCGGGCGTACCACCCGCCCGCCTGCACCAGCTGGGCGTGCGTCCCGGTCTCGACCAGCCGTCCCCCATCGAACACGAACACCCGGTCGGCGCCTTCCGCCGTGGACAACCGGTGCGCCACCGTCATCGTGGTTCGGCCCGCCGACAACCGCCGGAGCGCCTCCGAGATCCGTCGCTCCGTCGCGGGATCGACGGCCGAGGTCGCCTCGTCGAGGATCAGCAGCCCGGGGTCGGCGATCTGCGCTCGGACCAGCGCGACCAGCTGCCGCTCGCCCACGGACAGGGCCTCCCCCCGCTCGCCGACGGCCGAGTCGAGCCCGCTCGGCAACGACGCCACCCAGCCTCCCAGCCCGAGATCCTCGAACGCCGCCTCCACGTCGTCCTCGCTCGCCCCCTCGCGCCCGGCCCGCACGTTCTCCCGCACCGTCGTGTCGAAGAGGAAGCCGTCCTGCGGTACCATCCGGATCCGATCCCGCCGCGAGAGCGCCGACACCTCTCGCAGGTCGACCCCTCCGACCTCGATCCGACCGGCGATGGGATCGGCCAGGCGAGACACGAGCTTCACGAACGTCGTCTTCCCGCAGCCGGTCTCGCCCACGATCGCCACGTGCTCGCCCGCCGCGACGTCCATCGTGATCCCGTGCAGCACCGGCCCTCCCTCGCGGTAGGCGTACTCGACGTCGCGGGCCGACACCGACAGAGCCGCGACCGGGAGGGCCGCCCCCGGCGAAGGTTCGACGATCTCGACCGGCAGGTCGAGGACCGCCAGCACCTTCCGCCACCCGGCGATGGCCGTCTGGGTCTCGCTGTAGATCTCCGGCAGGTCCGTGAACACGTGGAGGAACGTGTCCGCCAGGAAGAGGAACGCGGTGACCTTGCCGAAGGTGAGCCCCCATCCCCGGCCGAAGCCGGCGCCGAGCACGACGACGGTCGAGACCGCGAGGGCGTAGAACACGGTCGAGAGCGGGAAGAGCGTCGCGGCTCGGAAGTGCGCGACCACCTCGGCGCGGTACCGGCGGTCGATCGCGTAGCGGACCCGGCCGTGGGTCCGTTCGTCGAGCCCGTAGGCGCGGACCACGGCCGCGCCCATCACGGACTCGGAGACCTCGGAGAGCATCTCGCCCACGCGCGTGCGAGCGGTGTCGTAGGCGGCGGAGAGCCTGCCCTGCAGGGCGGACACGATCAGGATCAGGGGGATCACGAGGACGACGACGCCGACCGTCAGCTGCCACGAGAACACCACCATGAGCGTCAGGGAACCCAGGACCTGGAACCCCGCCCAGATCCACGCGATCCCGCCCCATTCCATGAACTGCTGCATCGCGTCGATGTCCGCGGTCACGCGGGCGACGAACACGCCCCGCTTCTCCTCCGACTGCTCTGCGATCGAGAGGCGATGGATGTGTGCGAACGTCCGGACGCGCAGAGCCATCATCGCCCCCTCGGCCGCGCGCACGAGCCGGCGGCCGGCGTGGCGGCCGGCCACGAACGTCAGCGCCACCAGCGCGAAGGCCGCTCCGCAGACCCCCGACACGAAACCGGGTCGGAACCCACCGTCGAAGCCGTGGTCGAAGACGAGCTGGACCAGGACCGGGGTCGTGAGGTGCGCGATCACGACCCCCAGGGAGATGATCACGGTGAACACGAGACCGGCGCGGAGCTCCGGACCCTCGCGGATCCCTCGTCGGAGCACGGCGATGGAGCCGCGGAGCTCCTCGGGGATCTCGAGCGCGTCCTCGTCGCGGACGACCGCGGGCGCGGCGGTCATCGTTCCCCCCGTTCGTAGGCCCGGATGATCGCGGCGTATCCGGGCGCGGTCTCGAGCAGCTCGTCGTGCGTCCCGGTGCCGGCCACCGCTCCGCGCTCCAGGAAGATCACCCTGTCGGCCAGCCGGATGGTGGACGATCGGTAGGCGACGACGACGAGGGTCGTCCGCAGCTCCTCGCGGAGGGCGGCCAGGATCCGCGCCTCGATCGACGGATCCACGGACGACGTGGCGTCGTCGAGGATCAGGACGCGGGGCTCTCGCACGATCGCTCGCGCCAGCGCGACGCGCTGGCGCTCCCCGCCCGACAGGCTGTAGCCGCGCTCGCCCACGACGGTGGCGTACCCGTCGGGCAGGTTCCGGACGAAGCGGTCGACCGCTGCGATCCTCGCGGCGCGGGCGACCGCTTCGTCGTCCGCTCCCGAGTCGAGGGCGATGTTCTCCCCGATGGTCGTGGAGAACAGGAAGCTCTCCTGGAACACGATCGACATCGACCGGCGAAGCGCCGCGGCGTCGGCGCTCCGGAGGTCCACGCCGCCCACGAGGACGGAACCCTCGTCGGGGTCGGCCAGGCGCACCAGCAGCTGCGCGAGGGTCGACTTCCCGCCGCCGGTCGACCCGACGATCGCGACGGACTCCTGCGGCTCGATCCGGAGCGACACGCCGTCGAGCACCCGAGTGCCGTCGAGCACGAGGCGGACGTCGAACGCCTCCAGGCCGAGCGGCCCCTCGGGGAGCGCCATCGGGTCGACGGCGGGCGATACGGTGACCGGCTCCCCGAACACCTGCTCGATCCTCGCGTAGCCGACGACCGCACGAGGGAGCTCGGCGAGGATCCAGCCGATGAACCGCATCGGCCACGCGAGGAGGTCGAACAGGGCGGCGAACCCGATCAGCCGGCCGAGGGTGACGGCGCCGACCGCGACGCGCCACGAGCCGACGACCAGCAGCAGCGCGGTGGCGAGCGCGGGGAGCGCATCCAGGGCGGCTTCGAACGTGGCCCGGATGTACCCGGCCTCGACCCGCTCGTCCCGAAGGGCCTTCGCCTTCTCGCCGAGCCGCTCGGTCTCGGCGACCTCGCGCCCGAGGGTCTTCACGACGAGCGCGCCGTCGATCGACTCGTGCGCGACAGCGGAGACCTCCCCGATCTTCTCCTGGGCCCGCCTGGCCGGGCCCTCCATCCGCTTCGCGAAGCTCCGGTTCATGAGGGCGAGGGTCGGGAACAGGACCATCGCGACCATGGCCAGGAACACGTCGGTCGCGAAGAGCTGGACCAGCGCCAGCGTGATCAGGACGATGACCCCCGTGGCGAACGGGACCGGCCAGAACACGTCGACCGCGGCCTTCACATCGGCCTCCATGTGCGCGAGGAGCTCTCCGGTCGGCGTCTCGCGGTGGTACGCGAGCGCGAGGCGGCGATAGCGGTCGGCGATGCGGGTGCGCAGGGTCGCCATCACCCGCTCGCCGGCGACGCCGCTGTAGAACCGGCGGACCATGATCCCCAGGGCGCGCAGGCAGCCGAACGCCATCAGCGCGGCCACCGCGAGCCAGATCCGGCGGGCGTTCACGCCGCCCTCGAAGGCCGGACGGAGGACCTCGTCCGTGGCGCGCCCCAGCGCCGTCGTCAGCGCGATCGACGCGAACGCGAACAGCATCGCCCCCGCGACCGAGGCCAGGAAGGGCCTCGGGTGCATACGGACGTAGGAGATGATCAAGCGCAGGCCGCGCCCGAAGAGGTGCTCGGCGCCTCCGGGCGCGGCCTGCCCCACCGTCTGCGCGCCCATGGGCATCACCTTATGATGCGGACCATGACCGACCACCGCCCGTGGTTCCGCACGTGGCGCGCGGGCGTCCCCAAGACCGTGGCTCCCTTCCCGCATCAGAGCGTCTTCACCCTGCTCGCCGACTCGGCGGCGGGCTTCCCCGACTCGACGGCGATCGCGTTCCTCGGCAAGCACCTGAGCTACCGGCAGCTGCTCCGGGAGGTCGAGCGGTTCAGCGCCGTACTCGCCGGCCTCGGCGTGAAGCGGGGGGACCGGGTGGGGCTGCTCCTGCCGAACTCGCCGCAGTACGTGATCGCCTGGTACGCGTGCCAGCGCCTCGGCGCGGTCGCGGTGGGCAACAACCCCCTCTACACCCAGCGGGAGCTCACGCACCAGATCGAGGATTTCGCGCCGCAGGTGATGGTCGTGCTCGACCAGCTGTTCCCGGCCTGGACGGCCGTGCGGACGGACGCGCCGGTCCGCGAGGTGATCGTCACCAGGCTCACCGACTACATGCGGTTCCCGCTGAACCTCCTCGCGCCTCTGAAGTTCAGGCGGGACGCGAAACACGAGGGGAAGCCGTGGCCGCCGGTGCCGGCGGACGCCCGCGTCCGATGGTGGAAGGAGGCGATCGGATCGGCGGGTACGCCCCCGCCGGTCGCGCAGGTGGACGCCGAGCGCGATCCGGCCACGTTCGTCTACACGGGCGGCACGACGGGCCTGTCGAAAGGCGCGATGCTTTCGCACTTCAACATCTCGTCGAACGTGCGACAGGTCTCGCCGTGCATCACGTTCTTCGAACGCGGCCGGGACGGCGTGATGTGCATCCTGCCGTTCTTCCACTCCTTCGGACTCGTCGCGATGAACTTCGGGATCGCGCAGGCGGGGAAGCTGGTGCTCCTGCCTCGATTCGAGGTGAAGATGGCCCTCAAGGAGCTGGCGAAGGAGAAGCCGAGCTTCTTCCCGGGCGTCCCGCGCCTGTTCGTGGCCCTGAACGAGTCACCCGAGACGCCGAGGTACGACCTGAAGTCGGTGAAGGCATGCATCTCGGGCGCGGCGCCCCTTCCGCGAGCCGTCGCGGAGCGGTTCAACGAGGTCACCGGCGGCGCCCATCTGGTGGAGGGCTACGGCTTGACGGAGACCTCCCCGGTCACGCACGTGAACCCGTTCGACGAGCCGAAGCACGGGACGATCGGGCTGCCGATCCCCGATACCGACTGCCGGATCGTGTCGCTCGAGGACCCGGACGCCGAGGTGGCGCGGGGGGAGCGGGGCGAGCTGTGCATCAGCGGTCCCCAGGTGATGCTGGGGTACTGGAACAAGCCCGAGGCCACGAGGGAGATGATCCGGGGCGATTGGCTCCACACCGGCGACATCGCGATCATGGATGAGGACGGGTTCTTCCAGATCGTCGACCGGATGAAGGACATGATCATCGTGTCGGGGTTCAACGTGTATCCGACCGAGGTCGAGGCCGTGATCTACCGCCATCCCAAGGTGCTCAAGGTGTGCGTGGTCGGGTTGCCGGACGACACGACCGGCGAGCGCGTGAAGGCCTACGTCGTGGCCAAGGAGGGCCAGTCGGTCAGCGGGGAGGAGTTGGACGCGTGGTGCCGCGATCCGGCGCAGGGTCTCACCGGCTACCGGGTGCCGAGGGAGTGGGAGTTCCGATCCGAGCTCCCCGAGACCCTGATCGGCAAGGTCCTGCGGCGGGTGCTGCAGGAGGAGGAACGACAGAAGGCCTCCGCCGCGACCTAGTTTCCCGCCGGCAGGCTCGGGGTAGAAAACGCCCCGGAGTGGAAAGGACGCAAGCGTCCTCGGCGATCGGGACGAGCACGCGTCCCGAAGCGCTTCCGCCCGAGCGACTCGTGTTCGCCAGGCGACTCCGGCGGATCGGGCTGGCCGTGCTGACGCTGTTCGTCGCGGCCGGCGTGCTCAACCTGCTGGGGGTCCGCACGGCGACGGTGTCCGCGGCGGGCGATGGGTACCGCCTGTCCGTCGAGTACGCGACCGTGACCCGGCCGGGCCTCGCGTCGTTCTGGGTCGTCGAGGTCCGTCACGCGGGAGGGTTCGACACCCCGGTGACGCTGGCGACGGACGCCGCGTACTTCGACAGGTTCGACTTCAACCAGTTCTACCCGGAGCCCGCATCGACCTCCGCCCGCGGCGGGTTCGTGCTGCTCACCTTCGACGCCATCGAGGGGGACGTGCTTCGGGTCCGCTTCGACGGGCGGGTCACGCCCACGTTCGCCTTCCAGCGGGCCCGGGGGTCGACGGCGCTCGAGATCGAGGGTCGAGAGATCGCTCGCGTCGCCTACACGACGGTGGCGATCCCCTGATGGAGATCGTGCTCCGCGCGGCCGCCATCTTCGCGTTCCTGTGGGCGCTGATGCGCATCATGGGGAAGAAGGAGCTCTCCGAGCTCTCCGCGTTCGAGCTCGTGCTCCTGGTCGTGATCGGCGACATGGTGCAGTCCGGGGTCACCCAGGAGGACATGTCTCTGACGGGCGCGATGCTCGCGACCGGGACGATCGGCCTCCTGGTGGTCGCGATGTCATACGTCGGCTTCCGGTCGAAGCGGATGGCGAACCTGATCGAGGGCCACCCGGTGATCGTGATCGCGAACGGTCGGCCGCTCCGCGACGCCTTGCGGCTCGAACGGCTCACCGAGGACGAGCTGATCTCGGCGGCGAGGCATCAGGGCATCGGCGACCTGACCGAGGTGCGGTTCGGGGTCCTCGAGCCCGACGGCACGTTCTCGTTCGTCCGCTTCGACCGCGAGGCGCCGCCCCCGTCCGAGCGGCCGGCCGGGTAGCCTCGTCGCGGTGGGCGTGCAGCTGTTCCGGGACAGGGGGCTGGGCAACGGCTCGTACCTGGCGGACGTGGGGGCGGGCCGAGGCCTGCTGGTCGACCCCGATCGGCGCGTCCGACGGTACCTGGACGCGGCGCGAGAGCGCGAGCTCGAGCTGGTCGCCGTCCTCGACACCCACCTGCACGCGGACTTCGTGTCGGGCTCGCTCGACGTGCGCGCCGCCACCGGGGCCGAGCCGCACGTGCCGGCCGAGGCCGGTGTGGGGTTCCCGCACCGCCCGATGGAGGCGGGCGCTCGCGTCGAGGTCGGGGGGGCCGAGGTGGAGGTCCTCGCGACGCCCGGGCACGCGCCGGAGCACGTCTCCTACGTGCTCCGGCGCGCCGACGATCCCCCCGTGCTGTTCAGCGGGGGGTCGCTGATCGTCGGCGGCGCGGCGCGGACCGACCTCGCGGGGGAGGAGCTGACCGAGCGCCTGACCCGCCAGCAGTACGAGACCCTGCACCGCGCCTTCACCGACCTGCCCGACGAGACGATGCTGATGCCCACGCACGGCGGCGGGTCCTTCTGCTCCACGGGCAGCGGCTCGGAACAGACCTCCACCCTCGGCGAGGAGCGCGCCTCGAACCCGCTGCTCCCGATGGGCGAGCAGGAGTTCCTCTCGTCGTGGCCGAAGACGTTCCCCCGGATCCCCGCGTACTTCGAGCGGATGCGCGAGGTGAACCGGGCGGGACCGACGCTGCGCACGGACATCGAGATGCCGCGGCCGCTCACGCCGCAGGCGTTCGCGGCCGCGGCCTCCGAGCCGGGCGCCGTCGTCGTGGACGCCCGCGATGCAGCGTCGTACGCGGAGGGGCACGGGGGGGGCGTGCTCGCGATCCCGTTCCGTGACACGTTCCCCACGTGGCTGGGCTGGCTCGTGCCGGCGGACGCCCGGCTCCTGCTGGTCACCGGGAACGCGTCGCTCGAGGACGTCGTCGACGCCTGTCTGCTGGTCGGGTACGAGCGGTTCGACGGGTACCTGGACGGGGGGATCGATGCGTGGAGGGACGCCGGCTTGCCGATGCGATCCCTGCCCACCATCGGGCCCGAGGACGCCGTCCCCTGGCTGGAGATGGGCACCCAGCCCGTGGACGTCCGCGAGCCGGACGAGTTCGAACGCGACCACATCGCCGCCGCCGTGTCCGTCCCCTTGGGGGACCTGCCGCACCGGGCCTCGGGACTGCCGCCGGGGAGGCCCCTCCTGCTCTACTGCTCCGCCGGGATGCGGTCGACCACGGCGGCGTCGCTGCTCGAGCGCGCCGCCGTGGGTCCGGTCGTGAACCTCAGGGGCGGGTACGGCGCCTGGCAGGAGGCCGGTCGCGACTGATCCCGATCCGACGTGTGGTTCGGGCGGGTCGATCGATCCTCGGATCGGCTCGACCGCCCCGGGCGCCGTTCCGGCTCACTCCGGTTCGGGAGCGAACACGACCTCGCTCTCCTTCCAGACCTGGCCACGCGCGACGCACGAACGCCCGTGGGCTCGGGCCCGCGCGGCCGTCGCCGACCCGGTCGTGAGGAGGTCGAGCGCGGCGACGTGGCCGATGACCAGGGTCGCGGGGGGGCCGATGCTCGCCGCTTCGGCGAGCTTCGGCAGGTCCGAGAGCGTCCCGACGACGGTGCGCTGATCGGGCGTCCACGCCCACTGGACGATCGCGGCCGGTTCGTCCGCGGGACGGCCGGCCGCGATCAGCTCATCGCACGTCCACACCAGGCGTCCGGCAGCCATCAGCACCACGAGCGTGTCGGTCGCGGTGGCCAACTCGGTGAGATCCACCTCGTCGCCGTGAGCGGTCGATCCCGTGACGACGGCGAAGGATCGAGCGACCCCTCGGTGCGTGACCGGGATCCCGGCCGCCGCGGGAGCGGCGACGGCGGCCGAGACGCCGGGGACGATCTCGCATGGCACCCCGGCATCGATGCACGCCGCGGCCTCCTCTCCGCCGCGGCCGAACACGAACGGGTCGCCGCCCTTCAGCCGCACAACCACGTCGCCGGCGAGCGCGCGATCCACCAGGATCAGTTCGATCTCCTCCTGCGGCATCGCGCGGCGTCCCGGCTCCTTCCCCACATAGATCCGCTCGGCCCGGGGTGGAGCCAGATCGAGCAGTGCCGGCGCTGCGAGCCGGTCGTAGACGACGACGTCGGCCTCGGCCAGCGCCCGCGCTCCTTTCACCGTGATCAGTTCCGGGTCGCCGGGACCCGCCCCCACGAGGGTCACGCGGCCGGTCACGACGCCCTCGCCTCCCGGAGCAGCCGCTCCCGCAACCGCGTCCGCAGCTCCTCGATGCGACCGTCGCGGACGAGCGACAGCGCCTCGTCGAGGTCGAGGGCCTCCCGCCACCTTCTGGCCCGCTCCGCGAACCCCGGCAGCGCGGGGATCGTCTCCTCGCGGACCTCGCCGACGACGTGCAGCAGCTCGGCCCACTCGGGGCCGAACGATGACTCCAGCCGCTCGCGCACCAACTTCGCGACGGCCGGCGACACGCCGCCGGTCCCGATCGCCACGACGAGGTCGCCCCGACGAACGACCGCCGGGGCCGCAAAGTCGCAGTTCGGTACGTCGTCCATCACGTTCACGAGGGCGCCGCGAGCGCGCGCTTCCCGCGCGATCGCGGCGCGCGTGGCGGCGTCGCCGGACGAGGCGATCACCAGGAACGCTCCGTCGAGGTCGGCCGGACGCCACGCGCGCCGCTCGACGACGACGCCTGCCAGGCCGTCGAAGCGATCGTCGACACCCTCCTCGACGACCACGATGTCGTCCGCCCCCGCCGCGAGCAGCCCGTCGACCTTCCCCTCGCGCACCGCCACGTCGCCGATCACGACGCACCGCCGCCCGCGCATTTCGAGCATCACGGGATAGGCGAAGCTCACCTCGGCACCTCCGCGCTTTCGGGCACGCGGCGCTCGTTGCCCGGCGCCGAGCCGAGCAGCTGCACCGAGCAGTGGATCCCGCACTCCTTGTCTGTCTCGGCCTCCCACCACCACCGGCCGGCTCGCTCCGGCTCGCCCGGCTGCACCGCCCGGGTGCACGGGGCGCACCCGATCGACGTGTAGCCCTGGTCGAACAGCGCGTGATACGGCACGTCGTGCTCGCGGACGTACGCCCACACGCGATCGAGGGTCCAGTCGGCTACGGGGTTGAGCTTCACGATGCCGCCGTGCTCCCGGTCGAGCTCGACCTTCGCGATGTTCTTCCGGCTCCGCCACTGCTCGCGCCGCAGCCCCGCCACCCACGCGTCGAGCGTGGCGAGCTTCCGCTTCAGCGGCTCGACCTTCCGCACCTGGCAACACCGCAGCCGGAGCTCGACGTCGCGGTACATCAGGTTGGGACCGTGCTCCGTCACCATCCCGGCGACCTCGTCGGTGTCCGGGTACTCGATCTCGACCGCGATCCCGTACCGCTCGCGGACCTCTTCGAAGAGCGTGTAGGTCTCGGCGGGAAGCCGGCCGGTGTCGAGCGTGAACACGCGGACGTCCGGGTTGAGCCGCCACGCCATGTCGACGAGCACCATCCCGTCGACGCCGCCCGCGGCGCTGATCGCCATCCGCGGGTGGAAGCGCTCGAGCGCCCAGGCCAAGAGCTCCTCGGCGCGGGCGTCTTCGAACCGCTCGGCGGCGCGCCGCACCCACGCGTCCTCCTCCTCGAAGACGGGGAGGACCGGCTGGTGTAGCGGCTGGATCGGGTCGCCGTCGGCCATCACGCCTCGCCTCCCACCCGGACGAGCTCCAGCGTGAACACGCGCTCGCAGCTCTCGCACCGCCAGCCCGCGGGCTCCGTCGGCGTCAGCTCCTGCTCGCCGCAGAACGGGCAGTAGAACGGGACGGCGCGCGGTGGGCTCATCGTGACACCTCCGGCTGCGCGAACCGTGCCAGCTCGTCGTCGTCGAGCCCGCGCACGAACTCGGTGAAGGTCGGCGCGTCGATCCCGCGCCGCGACCGGTACCGCCGGACGAGGGTCTCGACGTAATCGGTGGCGTCCTCGGCGAGGATCTTCACGCCCTTCACCTTCCGACCGAAGGACTCCCCGTCGCCCATCCCTCCGCCGAGATGCACGAGGAACGCGTCGGAGCGGGTCCCGTCGGGGCGGCGAGCGATCGCGGACATCAGGCCGATGTCCGCCACCTGGAACCGCGCGCACGAGTTCGGGCAGCCGTTCACGTGGACGCGGATCTCCTCGTCGAAGCCGGGCAGCCGGCGATCGAGCTCCTCCGCGAGCCACCGCGCGCGGCCCTTCGTCTCGCCGATCGCGAGCTTGCAGAACTCGATCCCGGTGCACGCGATCACGCCCTTCCGGAACGCCGTGGGCATCGCGGGGAGGTCGAGGGCCTCGAGCTCGTCGGCGAGGGCGGGAGCCTCGGCGGGGTCGACGTCGAGGATCACGAGCTTCTGGCGCGTCGTCGTGCGGATCCGCCCCTCTCCGAACCGGTCGGCGAGGTCGGCGACCAGCCGGAGCTGGTGGCCGCTCAGGCGTCCCGCCCTCGGCGAGAAGCCCACGAACGAACGGCCGTCGTGCTGCGGGCGGATCCCGACGTGGTCGCGCCCGTGCATCTGCGCCGGCGGCGGGGGCGGCCCGTCGGGCAGGGGCTCGTCGAGGAACTCCTTCTCGAGGATCACACGGACCTGCTCGGCGCCCCAGTCGCGGACCAGGAACTTCAGCCGCGCCTGGTTCCGCGAGCGCCGGTAGCCGTACTCGCGGAACAGGCTCGTCACGCCCGCCCAGGCCTCGGCGGCGCGTGCGGGCGTCACGAACGCGCCCAGGCGCTGGGCGAACATCGGGTTCGTCGAGAGCCCTCCGCCCACCCAGAGGTCGTACCCAGGGCCGAGATCCGGATGCTCGACGCCGACGAGCGCCACGTCGTTGATCTCGGGATCGGTGCATCGGGCGGCGCAGCCGCTGATCGAGGACTTGTACTTCCGCGGGAGGTTCGAGAACTCGGTCGTGCCGATGTGACGCCGTCGGATCTCCTCGATCACGGGCGTGGCGTCGATGATCTCGTCGCCGTCGATCCCGGCGAGCGGGCATCCGAGGATCACGCGCGGCGTGTCGCCGCACGCCTCCGCGGTCGTGAGTCCGGTCGCCTCGAGGCGGTCCCAGATCGCCGGGACGTCCTCGATCCGGATCCAGTGGAGCTGGACGTTCTGCCGGTCCGTGACGTCGGCGAGGTCCCGGCCATGAGTCTCGCTCGCCCACGCGATCGCGCGGAGCTGGTCCGACGAGAGGCGACCGCCGTCGATCCGGATCCGCAGCATGAAGAACTCGCCCTCGAGCTCCTCCGGCTGGGCACTGCCGGTCCGGTCGCCCGGGACGCCCTGTGTGCGCTGGGTGTAGAGGCCCCACCACCGCATCCGGTTGCGGAGATCCTGCTTACCTATCGAGCGGAAGCCGCCGCGGGCGAAGACCCGTTCGATCCGTTCGCGGACCTCGAGCGGCTCCGCCTCCTTCTTGATCTGCTCGGCCGGATTCAGTGGTTCGTGGTAGCCGAGCCCCCACTGTCCCTGACCACGGGGGCGGGGGCGGCTCGAGCGTTCGGTCGCTGCCATGGACGATGCCTTTCCGCGAGAGAAGGGAACGGTGGCCTCGCGGCGGCCGGCGGGTGTCGGGAGCGGGAGGGTTACGGCCGAGCGAGGGGGACGAGGCCGGCGAGGGCCTCGGGAGTCGTCGGACAGCCGCAGAGACGGGCGGGGATCATCGCCGCCACCTGTCCTGCCGTTCGCGTCCGGATCATGAGCTCGGATCCCATCCTCGAGGTCGGATCTGCAGGTGCGAACGCTATCGAGCCCCCGCGCGTTCCGTCAAGGAAGGAGGTGCGGAGCAGGGGGACTAGAGGGCCGAGACCGCGGTCCGCTCCTCCAGCGTCAACCCGCGGAGCGGAGGCCGGACGTCGCCGTGGACGAGGACGCCCCGGTCCGTGAGGACCTGCTTCAGGGCGGCGTGGAACGGGATCCCCTCGAGGCGCTCCCGCAGCTCGGTGACGCGCAGGTGCGCCTCGGGGCTGTGATCGTGGACCAGGGACGCGACCACCTCGGGCCACGCGGACGCGAGGCCCGAGACCGCGCCGACGGCGCCGCGCTCGATGCCGGCGCGCACGAGGGGCTCGGATCCGATGAACACGTCCATCCCGTCGAGCAGGTACGGCTCGATCGCGTCGAAAGGCCGATCGCTCACCTTCAGGCCCACGACGTTCGGCTGCTCCCTCCGGAGCCGGTCGACCACCTCGACCGGGATCGCGTAGCCGCTGCGGGCGGCGAACTCGTACACGTAGAAGGGGAGCGGGTCGCAGGCGCCGGCGGCCGAGCGGAGGTGATCGAACACCTCCCGTGGCCCGAGCGGGTAGTAGGGCGGCGCGATCACCGCGACGGCGTCGGCTCCGATCGCACCGGCGTGCGCCGCGAGGACGACGGTGTCCCGCGTGCTCTGCGCCCCCGCATGGACGGCGACCTGGAAGCCCTCCGGTCGTGCGGCCAGGAACGCCTCGGAGACGCGCCGGCGCTCGTCGATCGAGAGCAGCACGCCCTCGCCGGTGGTGCCGCAGGCGAGGACACCGTCGATGCCACCGGCAGCGAGGGAGCGCACGAAGGGACCGAAGGAGTCGAGGTCCAGCGCGCTGCCGCCGTCCTTGAGCGGGGTGACCGCTGCCGCGATCGCTCCGTGCAGCCGGTCCATCGCCGGGATGCTACCCGCGCGGTAGCATGGGAAGGCGAGCCGAGGAAACGTCAAGGAGGTGTCGACCATCCGTCGCTACCTGGTGGTCGCGAACCAAACCCTCGGCGGAGGCGACCTGCTGTCGCTGCTGCGGGAGCTCGCGGCCGAGCCCTCCTCCTTCCACGTGCTGGTCCCCGCGACCCCGCCGGTGGACCATCTGTGGACGGAGGGCGAAGCGAACGCCATCGCCCGCCGGCGGCTGGATATCGCGCTCGCGCGATTCCGGACGCTGGGGATCGACGTGACCGGGGAGGTGGGGGACGGGAGGCCGCTCCAGGCGATCGATGACGTGCTCACCCGCGAGCCCTTCGACGAGATCGTCCTCTCGACGCTGCCGCCGGGTCTGTCGAGGTGGCTCAAGCTCGATCTCCTCCACCGGGTCGAGGCCGCCTACGGGGTACCGGTGCATCACGTGGTCGCTCACCGGGAGACGATCGAGGTCTGACCGTTCGGAGCTTCAGCGCCGGGCCAGGAGGTTGCGCAGCGCGAACCACAGGTTGGCCGGCCGCTCGGCGAGCCTCCGCATGAACCACGGGTACCAGTGGGTGCCGTACGAGATCAGGACACGGACCCGGAACCCGTCGCGGACCAGCCG
>JBIOTM010000058.1:0-13925 GCA_044865955.1 Actinomycetota bacterium
TCAGCTTGATCTCCAACGTGTGGTCGTCGACCGCGGTCAGGCCGGAGATCTCGTCGGCCTTGCCCGCCCCGTAGTCGTCGAAGCCCTCGATCACCGAGTAGTAGAACGAGTAGCCGCCGACGTTCGCCTTCGGGTTCGCCGTGCGCTTCATGGCGGTGATGAAGTCGTTCGCCGTGATCGTGACGTCGTCGAACGGCGGGGCGTAGTTGATGCCCGGCTTGATCGTGAACGTCCAGGTCAGCCCATCCTCGGAGATGGTCGGCTCTTCGGCCGCCAGGTCGGGATGGATCTCGGCCCCGCCCTGGTCGGTCGGCACGCCCGCGTAGGACATCAACGTGCGCAACAGACAGCAGCGGTAGTACTCCCAGGTGACCGAGTAGTACTCCTTCTGCGGGTCGAACGCCGCGGTGACGTCGGCCAGCATCGCCATCCTGAGCGTGCCGCCCGACAGGTCCTTGCCCGCGGTGCCCTGCTGACCGGGCCCGGGCTCACTGCCGCCGCCGCACGCGGCGGCCACGATGCCGAGGACGGCCACCACGGCCACCACTCTGAGTGCTCGTTTCAAAGCTACCCCCCTTCTCATGCTTCCCTTTCGGTCCTTCACGATCCCGCGTGCCGTCGAGGTCGGCCTCCTTTCGTACCGGCTTCCCCCTCTCGATACGCTCAGACGGCCTTCCGGGGATCGAGGGCGTCGCGCAGGCCGTCGCCCACCAGGTTGAAGGCCAGGGTCGTGAGGAACAGCGCCAGGCCCGGGAAGATCATCGTCCAGGGCGCGAACGTGAACGCCGTGCCCACGCGGGCGAGCTGTCCTCCCCAGGAGGGCGTGGTGTCCGGCACCCCCACGCCCAGGAACGACAGCCCGGCCTCGAACAGGATGTTGCTGGGGATGATCAGGGTCGTGTAGACGATGATCGGTGCGGCCACGTTCGGCAGGATCTCCCGCAGGATGATCCTCCTGTTGGACGCTCCCAGCGAGCGCGAGGCCTCGACGAACTCCTTCTCCCGGATCGAGAGCACCTGCCCACGGACGATGCGGGCGATGTACGGCCAGCTGAAGAACCCGATGATCAGGATCACCGGCCGCAGGCCCGGCTTGATGAAGCCCCAGAAGCATCCCTCCGCATTCGCGCCGCACGCCGACGCGATCCCCAGGGCCAGCAGGAGGATCGGCAGCGCGAGCACGACGTCGGTCGCCCGCGAGATGACCGTGTCGATCTTCCCTCGGTAGAAGCCGGCGGACAGACCGAGCAGCACGCCGATCACCAGCGCGATCCCGGTGGCCAGGAACGCCACGGTCAGCGACGTCCGGGCGCCGTACGCGATCCGGACGAACAGGTCACGTCCGGTGTCGTCCACCCCGAGCAGGTATGAGGCCGGCGCCTCCTTGACCCGGTTGCCGCTCGCGTCGATCTGGTCGGGCCACCACTGGGGCGCGGACGGGAGCCCGTACTGATCGAGGGTGTCCAGCGCGACGTGGTTCGGCTGGTGGCCGGTGATGCCCGCCAGCACCGGGGCGAAGATGGCCATCGCCAGCATCAGGGCGATGATCACGATCCCCGCCAGCGCGAACCGGTCCTGCCGGAAATGCCGCCAGAAGATCTCCCACGGGCTCCGGCCGATGATCGACGCGGGGGTTTCGGCCGACGGCGCAGCCTCGAGGTCGATCCGTTGGCCGGCCTCGCGTCGCTCGACCTGGGTTACGTCGGCATCCGTTTCGGATCGACTCATGCCCGAACCGGGATATTACGGCCCCCTCCGGGCGCCCCGCAATCCAGCGGCCCACGGAAGGCCACGGCCGCAGCGCCTTTCTGGGGCAAGGAATCGCAAACGTTCCGGGCCCCTACCGGTACTTGACGATGAGGGCGAACTCCTCGGGGTCGAGGCTCGCCCCGCCCACGAGGGCTCCGTCGATCTCCGGGTGCGCCATGAACTCCCGGACGTTCCCCGGCTTCACGCTCCCCCCGTACTGCACCCGGATCGTGTCCCCCACCCCCGGAGAGACCTGCGCGGAGAGCGTGGCGCGGATCAGCTCCACGACCTGGCCGGCGTCCGTCGGCTCCGCGTTCCGTCCCGTCCCGATCGCCCAGATCGGCTCGTAGGCGACGACGGCGTCGGCGACGCGGGCGGCATCGACGCCGTCGAACGCCAGCCGGATCTGCTCGGCGACCTTCGACTCCGTGCCGCCGGCCTCACGCTCCTCCAGGGTCTCGCCGACGCAGACGATCGGGACCATGTCTCGTCGGACGACCGCGTGCACCTTCCTGTTGACGGTGGCGTCGTCCTCGCCGAAGAGCTGGCGGCGCTCGGAGTGACCGACGATCACGTAGCGGACGTCGAGCGCCGCCAGCATCGCCGGCGAGACCGCTCCCGTGAACGCGCCCTCGTCTTCGGTGTGGACGTCCTGCGCCCCGAGCCCGTACGGCAGCCGGTCGGAGTCCAGGAGGGTCTGGACGGACCGCAAGGCGGTGAACGGAGGGCAGATCACGACCTCCACGCGTTCGGCGTCCTTCCGGTCGAGGAGATACGAGAGCTTCTGGACCGACTGGATCGCCTCGAGGTGCGTCTTGTGCATCTTCCAGTTCGCCGCGATGATCGGTCGTCGCTCCGCCACTCAGCCCTCCAGGACCGCGATCCCGGGCAACGGCTCGCCTTCGAGGAACTCGAGCGAGGCTCCGCCGCCGGTCGACAGGTGATCGAACGAGTCCTCGAGGCCCGCGCGCTTCACGGCCAGCAGGGAATCGCCCCCGCCGACGACGGTGAACGCGGATGCGCCCGCCACCGCCGTGGCCACGCCGCGGGTGCCCGCGGAGAACGGCTCCAGCTCGAAGACGCCCATGGGTCCGTTCCACAGGATCGTCTTGGCGTCGGCGAGGATCCGCGCGAACTCCTCGACGGTCTTCGGTCCGATGTCCAGTCCCTTCTGGCCTCGCGGGATCCGGCGGGCCGGCACCGTCTGCGGCCGGATGTCGACCCCCACCTCGGGCGCCGCCACGACGTCCTGCGGGAGCTCGACCAGCGTCCCCCTCCTTCGGGCGCGCTCCGTCGTCGCCCGAACGTCGTCGAACCGATCGGGTTCCACGAGGCTGTCCCCCACCTCGCCACCCTCGGCGGCGATCAACGTGAAGGCCATGGCCCCGCCGACGAGGAGCGCCTCCACGCGCTCGACCAGCGCAGCGAGCACGCCGAGCTTGTCCGACACCTTGGCTCCACCGAGGACGGCGACGTACGGCCGCTCGGGATCGGCGAGCAGGCGGCCGAGGACCTCGACCTCCCGTTGCACCAGCCGGCCGGCGACCGCCGACCGCCCGGAGGCGACCATCAGCTCCGGCAGGGCCGAGACGCTCGCGTGCGCCCGATGCACGGCGCCGAACGCGTCGTCGACGTAGGCGTCGGCGAGCTCCGCCAGCCGCCCCGCGAACCGGGGGTCGTTCGCCTCCTCGCCCGGCTCGAAGCGGAGGTTCTCGAGCAGGACGACCTCGCCGGGCTCGAGGTGGGCGCAGGCGGCCTCGGGCCCCTCGCCGACGACCTCGTCCAGGGCCATCACCTCGACGCCGAGCACCTCGGCCAGGCGGTCAGCGACGGGCCCGAGCCGGAGGTCGTCCTTCGGCTCCCCGCCCGGCCTGCCCAGGTGCGACGCGACGACGAGCGCTACGCCGCGATCTCGGAGCTCCCGCAGCGTCGGCGCCGTCGCGCGGATCCGCATGTCGTCCGCCACGCGGCCCCGCTCGATCGGCACGTTGAGGTCGGCGCGGACGAAGACCCTGGATCCGGCGACGTCGCCGAGGTCGTCGAGGGTCCGGAGCGTCACTAGAGCTTCGAAGCGACCAGCTGCACCAGGTCGACGAGGCGGTTCGAGTACCCCCACTCGTTGTCGTACCAGCCGATGACCTTCACCAGGGTGCCGATGGCCATCGTGGACAGCGCGTCGAACGTGCACGACGCGGGTGACCCGACGATGTCGCTGGACACGATGGGGTCCTCCGTGTACACGAGCTTGTCCTTCAGCCGGCCGGACTCCGAGGCGGCGCGGTAGGCCGCGTTGACCTCTTCCACCGTGACCTCGCGGCCCAGGATCGCGACGAGGTCGGTCACGGAGCCGTCCGGGACCGGGACCCGCATCGCCGTGCCGTCCATCTTCCCCTTGAGCTGCGGCAGGGCGAGGGAGGTGGCCTTCGCGGCCCCGGTGGAGGAGGGGACGATGTTGATCGCGGCAGCACGTGCCCGGCGGAGGTCCTTGTGCGGCAGGTCCAGCAGGTTCTGGTCGTTCGTGTACGCGTGGATCGTCGTCATCAGGGCACGGTCGATCCCGAAGGCGTCCTCGAGGACCTTGGCGAGCGGTACGACGCAGTTCGTCGTGCAGGAGGCGTTCGAGATGACGTGGTGGGTCGTGGGATCGTAGGCGTCGTCGTTCACGCCCATCACGATCGTGATGTCCTCCCCCTTCGCGGGGGCGCTGATGATGACCTTCTGCGCGCCCGCCTCGAGGTGACCGGCGGCCTTCTCACGGTCGGTGAACAGACCGGTCGACTCCACGACGATCTCGGCGCCCAGCTCCTTCCAGGGGAGCGCTGCGGGGTCCCGCTCGGCGAGCACGCGGAGCTCGTCGCCGTCGACCGTGATGCCCTTGTCCGACACGGTGACGTCGGCGTCCAGGCGGCCCAGCACCGAGTCGTACTTCAACAGGTGCGCCAGGGTCTTCGCGTCCGTGATGTCGTTGACGCCGACGAAATCGATGTCCGCACCGGTCGCTCGCGCGGCTCGCAGGAAGTTGCGGCCGATCCGCCCGAACCCGTTGATCCCGACCTTCGCGCTCATCCGGGAACCTCCTCGGGGGCCGCTCCGCGGCCCGGAAACGCCATCCTACCGACCGGCCTCGATGTTCACCCGGGCACGCGTCGTGTCGAGCGGTCCGGGCGACTCAGTCGCGATCGACGTCGCGGTGGTTCACCGACACGCGGTGACCGCGCTCGCGGAAGTAGTCCGCGAGGTCGTCCGCGACCACGACGGAGCGGTGACGACCGCCCGTGCACCCGATCCCCACCGTCAGGTACGACTTCCCCTCGTCCACGTAGCCGGGGACGACCACGTCGAGGAGTCCCTCGAGCCTCCGCATGAACGAGCCGTACCCCTCCTGTCCCTCGACGTACTCGCGCACCTTGCCGTGGGTGCCGGGGAGCGGGCGCAGCTCGTCCACCCAGTGCGGGTTGGGGAGGAATCGAACGTCGAGCACCAGGTCGGCGTCGCGCGGGCTCCCGTACTTGAAGCCGAACGACACGATGGAGACCAACAGACCCGCCTCGGGCGGCGCGTCCGCGAACATCTCCCGCATGCGGTCCCGCAGGTCGTGCGGCGTGAGGCCGCTCGTGTCGATCACGAGATCGGCGTCCGCGCGCAGGCTCTCCATCATCAGGCGCTCCTTGCGGATGCCCTCGGCGACGCGGTCCGCCGGCGCCAGTGGGTGCCGGCGCCGCGTCGCCTCGTACCGGTTCACCAGGTCGTCGTCCGAGGCGTCGAGGAACACGATGCGGGCGGGGACCCGGAGCTCCTTCAGCTCCTCGAGCGCCCGGGAGAGCTCCCCGAAGAAGACGCCGCCCCGTGCGTCGACGACGATCGCGACCCGGCCGGGTCCGCCCGGGCTGCCGGCGAGTTCGGCCATCTTCGACAGCAGGGCCGGGGGCAGGTTGTCGACGACGAAGTACCCCAGGTCCTCCAGGCTGCGTGCGGCCTCGGAGCGCCCCGCGCCCGAGAGTCCGGTGATGAGGAGGAAGCCGGGGCCGGTTGCCGTCTCCTCCCGACGCCGGAGCGCGCGCGCCATCACGCGCTCTCCCGGCGATCGGCGGCCACGACCGCGTGCAGGCGCCGATGGATCTCCGCCGCGAGCCGGGGGCCCACGCCCGGCGTCGCCGCGAGCTCGTTCGGCTCGGCCTGACGGACCTTGGTCAGGGAGCCGAAGCGCTTCAGCAGCGCCCGCTTGCGAGCGGGACCGACGCCGGGGATGTCGTCCAGGGGGGACGACAGCGCGCGCCGCTCGCGGCGCTGCCGGTGGTAGGTGATGGCGAACCGGTGGGCCTCGTCGCGGATGTGTTGGAGGACGAACAGCGCCTCGGACCCGCGAGGGATCGACAGCGGGTCCGGGCGGTGCGGGAAATAGATCTCCTCGAGCCGTTTGGCCAGACCGACGTGCGGGATGTGCAGCCCAAGGCGCTCGAGGACCCGGGTCGCGACGCTCAGCTGCCCTCGGCCGCCGTCGACGACGACGAGCGCCGGCGGGTACGAGAACTTCCGCCTGGCGCCGCCGGCGGGAGCCTGCCGCTCCTGGAGGTACCGGGAGAAGCGCCTCCTCAACATCTCTTCCATGCTGGCGAGATCGTCCTGGCCGGCGACGCCCTTGATCGAGAACCGCCTGTAGTCCGAGCGTTTCGGCAGCCCGTCCTCGAACACGACCATCGAACCCACGGTGTCGGTCGGACCGAGGTTCGAGACGTCGTAGCACTCGATGCGGAGGGGTGCCTGCTCGAGGCCGAGCTGATCGGCCAGCTCGGACAGGGCCCGTGACCGGGCGCCGAAGTCCGACGCCCGGCGGAGCTTGTGCCGGTGGAACGCGTCGGTGGCGTTGCGCCCGACGACCTCCGCCAGCTTGCGCTTGGCGCCGCGCGCGGGCACCGCGATCGTGACCGTGGCGCCCCGCCGGCCGGAGAGCCACGTCTCCAGCACGTCCCGGTCGGTCGGCTCCGTCGGCACGAGGATCCGATGCGGGACCTCCTCCCGTTCCATGTAGAGCTGACGCAGGAAGGAGGCGACCAGCTCCGCGCGATCGAGGTCCTCGACGCGATCGACGATCCAGCCCTTCCGGCCGAGCACGCGCCCGCCTCGCACGACGAACACCTGGAAGGCCGCCTCGAGATCGTCCTCCGCGAGCCCGATCACGTCCAGGTCCTCGGGCTTGGCCAGGACCATCTCCTGGCTCTCGAGGGCGCGGCGCGCCGCCTGGAGCTGGTCGCGGAACCGCGCGGCCTGCTCGTACTCCTCGCGGCCGGAGGCCTCCTCCATCGCCCGCTCCAGGCGCTTCAGCACCGGCTTCGAGTTCCCGGCCAGGAAGTCGCCGAGGGCGTCGACGTCGCGCCGGTAGGCCTCCTCGGTGATCCCGGTGTGGGCGGGGACGCAGGGACCGGAGCACCGGCCGATGTCGTAGTAGAGGCACGGCCGGCCGGCCCGGGCTCGCTGGTCGAAGAACCCGTTGGTGCAGGTCCGGACGGGGAACACGCGGGTCAGCGCGTCGAGGGTGTCCCGGATCGCCCAGGCGTGCCCGTAGGGCCCGAAGTACCGGACCTTCTTCCGCTTCGTGCCGCGGAGGACCTGCGCCCGCGGCCACCGCTCCCCCACGGTCAGGGCGAGGTAGGGATAGGACTTGTCGTCCCGATACCGGACGTTGAATCGGGGCCGGTGCTCCTGGATCAGGTTGAACTCGAGCATCAGCGCGTCGACCTCGCCGGACGCGACGATCCACTCCACGCTCCCGGCCGCGTCCACCATCGCCTCGGTGCGGGGGTGCAGCGGTCGCGACCAGTAGTTGGCCAGGCGCTTGCGCAGCGACGTGGCCTTGCCCACGTAGACGACCCGCCCGTCCTCGTCCCGGAACAGGTAAGCGCCGGGCGCGTCGGGGATGCTCGACGACGCCGGCTTGGTGAAGCTCACGACCTCCATCGTAGCGCCGCCCCGCGACGCGACCGGAGCGGCTGCTCTCTACTTGCCTGCGCCTTTCACAACCTCGAAGACACCTCGCATCGACGGGATGGGGTGGAAGTCGCACTGGAAGTAGTAGGTGCCAGGCTGGTCGATCGCGTCGAAGTGGTACGTGATCTTCTCGCTCACAGGGGCTCCGGTCTGAGGCATCTGCTGAACCGGGGTGGAGTAGTCGGCATCGGAGTAGATGGACAGGTTGTGCGGGAAGGGGTCCTGGTTGTCGAAGGACACCGAGAACGGTTTCCCGGCAAGAGCGACGAGGCAGAGCGTGTTGAAGCTCGTTCCCGCAGCGACGATATCCAGGATGGGCTTGCCATCATCCCCGCAGCCTTGGGCGCCGCCGGTCGTTGCGGCGGCGGTCGGGCTCGGCGCGGCGACGAGCAGACCCGTCACCTCGGCCAGGGCGCCCGCCCGGAGGTCCTGCTCCTGGAGGTCGTACCACGCCAGGTAGACGGACGAGCCGTCCTCCGTCACCGCGACGGTCGGCGTCACCCCGCTGCTCGTGTCCGAGAGCTCCGCCTCCTCGAAGTCCCCCCCGTCCTCGCTCGAGGCGAGGTGGATCCCCTCCCCGTCCTGCCAGGTGACCCAGATCGTCCCCTGGCCGTCCACCGCGACGCCGGTGGTCGGTTCGGGTGGAGTGCGCTTGGGTGGGGCGGGCGACGCGCTCGCACTCGCGCTCGGGCTCGGCGTCTCCGCCGGCGCTACCGAGCCGACCTCCTGGACCGACCACCGGCCGAACCCACCCGTCGCGATCGAGACCCCGGAGTCCGTGTAGTAGGCGATCACGGCGGTGTCGCCGGACGTGGCCAGCGAGGCCCCGCCACCGGTGCCCTTCGCCACCACCTCCGTCTGCCAGCCCGTCCCCGCCCGCCGGGCGGCGATCACGTCGCCGGACTGCGGGTCGGTCACGACCACCAGGGGCTTCCCGCCGACGAGCCCCACCTGCGTGGGGGGCGGGCAGGCCGAGCCGCACGCCGAGAGCGTGGTGACGGTGCCGATCCGCCACGTCTCGCCCGAGCGCTCGGCGAAACGCACCTCGGGCGTGACGCCAGCGAGCGTGTAGGCGACCAGCGGAGCGCCGGACGCGTCCAGCGCGATCGACGGGGTCCCCGCCTCCCGGGTCTCCTCGATCGTCCCGATCTCGAAGTTCGGCCCGAGCCCGTACCAGACCCCCGTGTCGGCGGCCCAGACCACATGGATGTCCGCCCCGTCGAGCGCGACGTCGGTGCCGTGCGCGTTGTGGGGCGTCAGGGACTCGAGCGAGGGCTCCGCCGCGGGCCCGAACGGCACCGTGACGCCGGACGGGGTCTCCCGGGGCTGCGCGACGGCGCCGCGGCTCCAGATCTGCTCGGACGACAGGCTGGCGAGCAGCACGGCGCCGGCGTCCTTGCCGTCCTCGGTCTTGAGGTACGGGGCTCCGATCGGCCTGGTGACCGGGATCCCACCGGCCTCCACCGTGCCGGGGAACCCGAGGTAGGAGATGACCGGCAGCCCGTCGTCGTCGACCCCGATCGACGCCCCCAGGCCGACGTCGTCGACTGAGTCCGGGACCATCGCGATGAACTCGCGCCCCTGCGGTGCGGTGATCTCACCGGTGGGAAGCGTGCTGCAGGCCGACGTGGCGAGTGCCATCACGCAGGCCGATGTCGCCAGTCGCCCGAGGATGGCAGGTGGCCTGGACACGTCGGGGCGCATCCTAGCAAGCATCGACGATCCGACCGGACGCTCAGGCGCTTGCGCTGGCGCCTATCGGGAGCACGCCGAGGACCTCCTCGAGGAACCGACCGGTATGGGAGCCGGGGTTGGAGGCGACGGCCTCCGGCGGACCCTCGGCCACGATCTCCCCGCCCTGGTCGCCGCCCTCGGGACCGAGGTCGATCAGCCAGTCGGCGGTCTTGACCACGTCGAGGTTGTGCTCGATCACCAGGACGGTGTTGCCCGTGGAGACCAACCGCTGGAGGACCTGCAGGAGCTTCCGGATGTCCTCGAAGTGCAGGCCCGTGGTCGGCTCGTCCAGGATGTAGACGGTGCTCCCGGTGGCCCGCTTGTGGAGCTCGCTCGAGAGCTTGATCCGCTGTGCTTCCCCGCCGGACAGCGTCGGCGCCGGCTGGCCCAGCTTGATGTACCCCAGCCCCACGTCCGAGAGCGTCTGCACGTGCCGCTTGATCGGCGGGATGTTCTGGAAGAACTCGAGCGCCTCGTCGACGCTCATCTCTAGCACGTCGGCGATCGTCCGGCCCTTGTACCTGACCTCCAGCGTCTCGCGGTTGTAGCGACGGCCCTTGCAGACCTCGCACGTGACGTAGACGTCCGGCAGGAAGTGCATCTCGATCTTGATCTGCCCGTCCCCGGCGCAGTTCTCGCAACGCCCGCCCCGGACGTTGAACGAGAAGCGACCGGGCTGGTACCCGCGGAGCCGCGCCTCGGGCACCTGCGCGAAGAGCTTCCGGATGTGGTCGAACATGCCGGTGTAGGTGGCCGGATTGGACCTCGGGGTCCTGCCGATCGGCGACTGGTCGATGTCGATCACCTTGTCGACCGCCTCCCAGCCCACCAGCCGCCGGTGCTTCCCGGGTAGGAGGCGGGACCGGTACACCTTCTGCATCAGCGCGCGGAGCAGCACGTCCTGCACGAGCGTGGACTTGCCGCTGCCGCTCACGCCGGTGATGCAGACGAACAGACCCAGCGGGATCCGGGCCGTGATGTCCTTCAGGTTGTGCTGGCGCACGCCCTCGAGGCGGAGCCATCGTTCGGGCGAGCGCCGGACGGCCGGGGTGGGGATGGATCGCCGGCCGCCCAGGTACGCGCCGGTGAGCGACTCGTCGCAACCGAGGAGCCCCTTGAGGTCCCCGGAGTACACGATGCGGCCCCCCCGCTCCCCCGCCGCCGGCCCGATGTCCACGATGTGGTCGGCCTCCATGATCGTGGCCTCGTCGTGCTCCACGACGATCAGCGTGTTGCCGAGGTCCCGGAGGCGGGTGAGGGTGTCCAGCAACCGGCGGTTGTCCCGCTGATGCAGTCCGATCGACGGCTCGTCCAGGATGTACAGGACGCCGACCAGCCCCGAGCCGATCTGGGTGGCCAGCCGGATCCGCTGCGCCTCCCCGCCCGCGAGCGTCCCGGCGGGCCGCGAGAGCGTGAGGTAGTCGAGACCCACGTCCACGAGGAAGCCGAGGCGGGCCCGGATCTCCTTCAGGAGCCGCTCGGCGATCATCTCCTCCCGTTCGGAGAGATCGAGCGCCTCGAGCACGTCGAGGGTCTTTCGGATGGACGAGCCGGTGAGCTCCGAGATGTTGAGGTCACCGACCGTGACGGCGAGGGTCTCGGGCCGGAGGCGAGCCCCCGTGCAGGCCCGGCATGGTGTCTCGCGCATGAACTGTTCGAGCTTCTCCCTCGCCGCGTCGGAATCGGTCTCGACGTGTCGCCGCTCCAGGTTGGGGATGCACCCCTCGTAGGTGGTGTAGTAGGCGCGCTGGCGACCGTACCGGTTCCGGTACCGCACGTAGATCTCGTCGTCGGATCCGTAGAGGACCACGTCACGGGCCCGTTTGGGGAGCTTGCGCCACGGGGTGTCGAGGGAGAAGCCGTGGGCTTCGCCCACGGCTTCGAGCACCCGGTACCAGTACTCCAGGGTGTTGCTGGCCCACGGCGCGAGCGCGCCCTCGTTGATCGACAGGGACGGGTCGGGGACCACGAGCTCCGGGTCGACCTCGAGGCGGGTGCCGAGCCCGTCGCACGTCTGGCAGGCCCCGTACGGGGAGTTGAACGAGAAGTTCCTGGGCGCGAGCTCGTCGAACGAGAGCCCGCAGTTGGTGCAGGCGAGGTTCTGCGAGAAGGTCTGGACCTCCTCGTGGCCCTCGTGCGTGGTCACGGCGATCGACGCGATCCCTTCGGCCAGCCCCAGGGCCGTCTCGATCGAGTCGGCGACCCGCCGCCGGATGCCCTGCTTCGCCACGAGCCGGTCGACGACGACCTCGATCGTGTGCTTGAAGTTCTTCGGCAGGCGGATCGGCTCGGAGAGCTCGCGGACCTCCCCGTCGATCCGGGCTCGCGGGAAGCCCTTGCGGGCCAGCTCCTGCAGGAGCTTCTCGTACTCCCCCTTGCGACCTCGCACGACCGGGGCCAGCACCTGGAACCGGGTCCCTTCCGGGAGCTGCATCACCTGATCGACGATCTGGTCGGGCGTCTGCCGGCCGATCGGACGGCCGCAGTTGTAGCAGTGGGGGTGGCCGATCCGTGCGAAGAGGACCCGGAGGTAGTCGTAGACCTCCGTGATCGTGCCCACGGTGGAACGGGGGTTCCGCGACGTGGACTTCTGGTCGATCGAGATGGCCGGCGAGAGGCCTTCGATGAAATCGACGTCGGGCTTCTCCATCTGCCCCAGGAACTGACGGGCGTAGGAGGACAACGACTCCACATAGCGCCGCTGGCCTTCCGCGTAGATCGTGTCGAAGGCGAGCGACGACTTCCCGGAGCCGGACAGCCCCGTGAACACGATCAGCTGGTCACGCGGCAGGTCGAGCGTGACGTTCTTGAGGTTGTGCTCACGGGCGCCGTGGATGACGAGTCTCTCGGAGCCCACGGAGCCTGAGTGTACCGGGGGCCCGCGACACGCCCGGCCCGCGCGCCGTCGGGTGGGCCGAGGCCCTATCCTCGGCGCCATGGATAGGGACCTGCGCGAGACGCCGCTGTACCGGGAGGTCGAAGAGCACTTCCGGAAGATCCACGAGCCGGGGTTCGGGAGGGTCACCGAGCCGGCGGACCCCCGACCCTCCCCCGACGGGCGACGGATCGCCTTCACCGGATCGCTGTGGGAGAAGCTCGAAGGGACCCCGAAGACCCGGATCTGCCTGGCGGAGGCGGACGGCAGCGGGCACCGGACGATCACCGGGGGGCCGGAGCACGACGCGGGCGCCCGATGGTCGCCCGACGGCCGGCGCCTCTCCTTCCTGTCAGACCGGAAGGAGAAGGGGCGGATGCAGCTCTTCGTCCTCGATGTCGAGGCCCTGGGCGAGGCCGAGGCGATGCCGGAGATCGAGGGCACCGTCGAGGATCACGCCTGGTCGCCCGACGGCTCGCGGGTGCTCGTCCTCGCCGCCGGCCTCCACGCCGACAGCGCAGGCGCCGAGGGGTCGGGAGCCCTCGAGTCGGAGAAGGACCTCCCGGGCTGGACGCCGAAGGTCGACTCCTGGGAGGACCCGCTGGTCTGGCGCCGGCTCTGGGTGGTCGACGTGGCGTCCGGGGAGATCCGACGTCTCACGCGAGACGGGCTGAACGTGTGGGAGGCCGACTGGTGCGGGGACGGCGCGGCGGTCGCCGTGGCATCCGAGGACCCGAGCGAGTCCTCCTGGTACGCCGCTCCCCTGGTGTTGATCGACGCGGGCTCGGGCGAGGATCGGGTGATCGCGACCAGCGAGGTCCAGCTCGGGGTCCCGGCGGGCGCTCCGGACGGCTCCCGGGTGGCGGCGATCGAGGCGCCGTGCAGCGACCGACAGCTCGTGTCGGGGCGCGCCGTGATCGTGGACGTCGCGACGGGCGATCGGCGGGTCGTGGAGCTGCCCGATGCCGACCTCACGTGGCTCGGGTGGCGTGCGAACGGATCCCTCGCCTACGCGGCCCTCCGGCGCGGGGCGACCGTGCTCGGCGATCTCGATGCGACCACCGGTGACCTGAGGGAAACGTGGACCACCGACGAGGGCGTCGGGGCGTGGGAGCCGTACGCGGCCGTCGTCGGCGAGGACGGCTTCGCGTTCGTCCGGCAGGGGCTCGACCGGCCGCTCGAGGTCGCGCTGGTCGCGGATGGAGCCGACCGTACCGTCGCCTCGTTCCGGCACGAGGGGCACGACCACGCCCGGGGCCTCGTCGGCCGGGCCGAGCGCGTGACGTGGACCGCGCCGGACGGCCTCGAGATCGACGGCTTCCTGCTCGCGCCGGCCGGCGACGGGTCCCATCCACTGATCCTCAACGTCCACGGGGGGCCCGTGTGGTCCTTCACGGAGTGGTTCCCGAGGTCGAACCTCGCGTGGCTCGTCTCCCGGGGCTACGCCGTCCTGATGCCGAACCCGCGTGGGTCGACCGGCCGCGGCCGGGCGTTCATCGAGGCCGTGATCGGCGACATGGGCGGCGGCGATGCCGGCGACGACCTCGCCGGCGTCGACGCCCTGGTCGAGCGGGGTGACGCC
>JBIOTM010000059.1:0-2177 GCA_044865955.1 Actinomycetota bacterium
GCCGGCCTGCCCCTCCTGCTCTCCGACGGCGGTCCGATCGACATCGAGACCAACTCGATCGCGCGCATCGATGCCGAGGGCGGCAGCCTCCTGCTCACCTCGGAACTCGGCCAGCGCCCGGGCGCCAGCGCGATCGGGTTCGGGAGCCTGTGGGTCGCTCAGCCGGACCGCGGCCTGGTCGCCCGGCTGTCCCTCGAGGACGGTTCGATGATCGACCCCTCGATCAGGGTGGGTCGTGCGCCGTCCGACGTGGCGATCGGCGAGGGTGCCGTGTGGGTGACGAACGCCGGGGACGGCTCCGTGAGCCGGATCGACGTGGAGACGAACGAGGTCAGCCAGACCATCCCGGCCGGCGCCGGACCGTCGGGGATCGCGGTCGGCGATGGCGCCCTGTGGATCGCGGACGCGATCGGCGGCGAGCTCCTCCGGGTGGATCCGACGTCCGGGGAGACGAAGGCTCGGGCACTTGCCGGCCAGCCCTCCGGCGTGGCCTTCACGCCGAACGGCGTGTGGGTTTCGGTCGCTCCGAGCGGGATCGCACGCGTCGATCCTGGGGACCTCAACGTGACGCTCACGAAGGACGTCGGCAGCGGTCCGACGGCCGTGCTCCCCGCGTTCGGCTCGATCTGGGTCGCGAACCACTTCGACGACACCGTCTCCCGCCTCGAGCCCTCCACCGGACGGGTGGCCGCGACGATCCCAGTGGGGAGCGGTCCGAACGCGCTCGGGGCATCGGCGGGCCTCCTCTGGGTCGCCAGCGAGACCGACGACTCCATCACCGCGATCGATCCGGCCACGGACCGGGCGGAGCGGACACTGGCAGTGGGCGGCGCCACGACCTCGCTCGCGGCAGACGGCGATGGCTTGTGGCTCGCCGTCGGCGCATCCGCCGCCGAACATCGCGGTGGGACCCTGATCATCTCCGCCTCGCAGGAGGCCTTCTCCTCGTTGGATCCATCGGTGGTCTACGACGCCTTCGGGTGGCAGATCCTCTCGTTCACGAACGACGGCCTCATGGCGTACAAGCGGGTCGGAGGTCCCGACGGCGCCACGCTCGTCCCGGATCTGGCGTCCAGCTTCCCGGAGGTCTCCTCGGACGGACTGACCTATCGATTCCCGCTTCGCGAGGGCATCCGCTACTCGACCGGAGAGCCCGTCCGCCCCGAGGATTTCCGACACGGTCTGGAGCGAGCCATCTCGCTATCGCCCGACGGCGCCTCGTTGTTCCGAGATATCGACGGCGCCGACGCCTGTGCCGAGGAGCCATCCACCTGCGACCTGTCCGGATCGATCCGCGTCGACGCGAGCTCCGTGACGATCCGCCTCGCGCGGCCCGACCCCGACCTCCCCGCCAAGCTCACGCTGCCGTTCTCGTTCCCGATCCCGGCGAGCGTCCCGTTCGAAGAACAGGGCCTCGACCCCGTGCCGGCCACCGGGCCGTACATGATCGCCGAGGCCGGCCCCGACGGCATCGAGCTGGTCCGGAACCCGGCGTTCCGGGAGTGGTCCGCCTCGGCGCAGCCGGATGGGTTCGTGGACTCGATCTCCTTGTCGTTCAACGAGCCGGCCGGTCCGGCCTTCGATCGGCTCGTCGCAGGCGAGATCGACTGGATGCTCGACCCGCCGCGGCCCGAGGACATCGCGTCGCTCCAGGTGCAGCACCCGGATCGGCTCGTGCTCTCCCCGAACCCGATCACGATCTACGTCGGCTTCGATCTCCGTAGATCACCCGTCGACGACGTGCGGGTGAGGCAGGCGGTCAACTACGCGATCGATCGCGACCATCTGGTCGAGCTGCTCGGCGGCGTGTCGAGCCACCGCCCGACGTGCCAGATCCTTCCCCCGAACTTCCAGGGCTACGAGCCGTTCTGCCCGTACACCCTGGAGCCGGGCAGCGGCCGATGGTCGGGGCCGGATGTCTCGAAAGCGCGAGCGCTGATCGAGGCCGCGGGCGTCGTCGGCGAGGAGGTCAACGTCTGGGTGATGCGTGAGGACCCGTTCCTGGGAAAGACTCCCCCGGTGATGCGGTACGTGACCGACGTGCTGAACGACATCGGCCTCCGCGCGGAGCTGACGATCAAGGAGATCGACCCGTACTTCGGTGTGATCTACGGGGCGCCGTCACGGCACCCTCCCCACGTCTACCTGAGTGGATGGGCGACGGACTACCTGGGCGC
>JBIOTM010000060.1:0-5875 GCA_044865955.1 Actinomycetota bacterium
GCCGGCGGGGCGCCTCCGGCGGTGGGCGGTCGGCCGTTCGTGTCCCGCGCCGGAGCTCGTCCTGGTCCTGGACGCACCCGGCCGGGTCCTGTACGAGCGGACGGGCGAGCTCGATGCGGGCACCCTGGAGTCCGAGCGCCGCGACTACCGGCGGCTGGCCGGCCGGCTACGGCGGTCGGTCGTGATCGACGCGACGCGCGAGCCCGACGAGGTGCGCCGCCTGGCCGTCGACCTCGTGTGGCGGGCATGGACGAGCCGGTGGAGGCCCCGGGCGAGGCCCCGATGAGCGGGGCCGCCGCCAGCGACGAGGTGTCGCCCGGCCCGGACGACCCGCACGTGACGACGACCGCCGCCGTCGTCGGCGAGGGAGCGGAGACCGACGTCACCACCGCACAGATCCGCGGCTCCAGCCTGTTGTTCGTCGGGAAGCTCCTCACCATGGTGGTGCACTTCGGGTCGCAGCTCCTGATCGTCCGGTACCTGTCGAAGTCGGACTTCGGTGCGTTCGCCTACGCGCTCTCGTTCGTGACCCTCGGACAAGCCGTCGCCACGTTCGGCCTCGACCGAGCCATCACGCGCTTCGTCCCGATCTACGAGGAGCGGGACGAGCGGGGGAAGGCGCTCGGAACCCTCGTCTTCGTGACGGCCACCGTCCTGTCCCTGGGCATGGCCATGCTGGTGCTGGCCCTCGGCCTGCGGGACCTGGTCCTCGGCACGCTGGTCGACAGTCGGCTCGCCGTGTCGCTCCTGGTCATCCTCATCGTCCTGGCTCCGATCCAGGCCGTCGACTCGATCCTCATGGGCATGTTCGCCGTCTATTCGAGACCGCGGGCGATCTTCTTCCGGAAGTACCTCCTGGAGCCGGGCCTGCGACTCGTCGTGATCCTCTCCCTGATCGGCCTCGGGGCCGGTGTCCGGGGCCTGGCATTCGGCTACGTCCTGGCCGGCGCGATCGGGGTCGCGGCGTACACGGCGATCCTGGTTCGGCTGCTGCGACGGACCGGTCTCCTGTCCCGCGGGGCGATCCGGTCGATGCGGGTGCCCGCGCGGGAGGTCCTCGCGTTCACCGTGCCCGTGCTCACCTCGGACCTCGTGTACCTCGTCATGAACACCTCGGACGTGATCCTCCTGGGCCGCTACCGCGGCGTCGCGGACGTGGCCGCCCTCCGCGTGATCCAGCCGGCCGCGCGGCTCAACCAGATCGTGTTCACGAGCTTCGCCCTGCTGTTCACGCCGGTCGCGGCGAGGCTCTTCGCCCGGCAGGACCGCGAGGGGATGGACCGCCTCTATTGGAGCACCGCGCTCTGGATCGCCGTCCTCACGTTCCCCGTGCTGGTGCTCACGGCATCGCTCGGCGGACCGCTGACGACCTTCCTGTACTCCTCGAGGTACGAGAGCTCGGGCACCTATCTGACGCTGCTGGCGTTCGCGTACTACGTCAACGCGGCGATGGGGTTCAACGGCCTCACCTTGAAGGTCTTCGGGCGCCTGCGGTACGTCGTGGCGATCAACGTGCTGGCCGCGGTGGGCAACCTGGCGATCAACCTCATCCTGATCCCGAGGTACGGAGCCCTCGGGGCCGCCATCGGCACCACGGTCACCCTCCTCCTCTTCAACGGCCTGAAGCACGTGGGGCTCCGCCTCGGCACCGGCGTGCGGTTGATGCCTCCGGAGCTCGTGCGAACCTACGTGGCGATCGTGGCGATCCCGTTCGTGATCCTGGCGATCCAGCTCGCGGCGGAGCCCCCGCTCCCGATCGGTCTCGCCCTGACCGCGGTGGGATCCCTGGCCGTCGTCCGCCTCGCCCGGAGATCCCTCCGCGCGCACGAGACGTTCCCGCGGCTGATGCGGCTCCGCGTGCTCAGGATGGTCGTGGGAGAGGATCGGTGAAGCCCGAGACCCGACCGACGGCGCCGGACGCGGAGACGAACCTCCGTGGCGGGGCTTCGGGTGCGGGATGGCGGCTCCTGCTTCCGTCGCCCGGTCTCGAACGGATGGTCATCGTCGGCACGCCGTCCCCCGCCGACCTGCGTGCCCTCACGGATGCCCGGGCGACGGTCTACGTGCTGCCGATCCCCGGGCTGCGGGGGCAGCGACGGCGCCGACGGATCCGGGAGGGCGAGGGGGTCCACCCGGTCTCGGGCGAACGACTCCCGGCCGGTGACGGCGAGGTCGACGCGGTGGTCGTCCTGGGCCGGCGAGCCGTCTCCCTGCTCGGCCATCCAGACCGGCGACGCGAGCTCGAGCGGGTCATGTCGCCGCACGCGGTGATCTACGTCCAGCACCACGGGCGCCGATCTCCCGTCCCCGCAAGCGCGTTCCCGGGGAGGACCCACCACCGCCTCCGGATCGGAACGAGCGGCGGCGAACTCCGATGGGCCGCACCGGCCGCGGACGCAGCCGCGGTCGCGGTCGCCCGGTCGCTCGGCGCCGACCCGGCCGGCGGCGGCGTCCGCGGCGCCGCGGCCCGGCTCCTCGCCCGTGCGCGGTCAGGCTTCGCGCCGCGAGCGAGCGCGGGCGAGCTCTTCTCCCCGCGACGGGCCGGAGGTCCGCCCCGATACATCCGGCGAGTCGCAGAGGAGGCGGGCGTGACCCTCGACGGCCGCCGGTGGGCGATGGCCATCCCGGGCACGTATGCGTCCAACAAGGCCATCTTCCTGGTGTTCCCCGACGACGGAGAGGAGCCCGACCTGATCGTCAAGGTGGCACGCCGCGCGGCTCAGGCACCGAGGCTCGAGAACGAGGACCGCGTCCTGACGATGCTCGGATCGACCAGGTGGAGCGAGGACAGGTCCTCGCCGTCGCCGCTGTTCTCGGGGATGTATGGGGGAACACGGATCCTCGGCGAGACCGCGATCTCCGGCGAGCCGTTCCGCGTGCGCACCACGGCGGAGCCGGACTGCCCGTACGCGCGGGCCGTCGTCGACCGACTGGTGGAGTTGGTGGGAGAGACGGCCGAGCCCGCCGACCCGAGCGAGCATCACGAACGACTCACGGACCTCCTCGGACGCTACCGGTCCATCTATCGCCCGGACGTGCGACGCTCGGCGTTCCTCGAGAGGCAGGTCGAGAGGATCGGCGGCGCTCGGCTTCCCGTCGTGTTCCAGCACGGCGACCCGGGCACGTGGAACATCCGCGTTCGACCCGATGGATCCGTCGGTTTCCTCGATTGGGAAGCGGGCGATCCCCGAGGGGTGCCTCTGTGGGACCTCTTCTACTTCCTGCGCAGCTTCGGCGTGACCGTGTCGAGGGCTCACGGGATCCACGACTCCCTCCGGGCGTTCGAACGCCAGTACCTCGAGCGGACCGACCTGGCGGCCGTTCAGTCCGACGCCGTCCGGCGCGCGTGCGACGCGACCGGAGTGCCCCCGGCGTTCGTCGAGCCGCTGTTCCACACGTGCTGGATGCACCGGGCGGTGAAGCAGGCGTCCCGCCTCCCTCGCCGGAAACTCCGGCGGGGCCACTACGAACGGCTCCTGCGTGCGGGGATCGATGGACGGGAGGCTCCGGGGCTCACGCTCCTGTTCGGCGGTGGCTGAGGCGCCGCTAGCCGTAGCCGAGCGCGGACAGCATCGGCTCGCAGGCCTCGCGGACGGCGCGCTGCACGTCGGGAGGCCACGCTCGGAAGTTCCCGCTGTTCCGCTCGATCGACCGGCGCCTGCGCACGTCGGGATCCTCGATGCCCCGATGATGCGGCAGCCGTCCGTAGTCGAGCACGCCGGCGTCCCACGGTTCCTCGAGGAACCCGAACATCGACCGGAGGGCAGCCACCGGATCCTCCGTGAGCCGCTCGTACGTGATCCGATGACAGACCGCTGGATGCGCACGGCGGAACGCCTCGATCTTCTCGTTCTGGTCGACCCAGAACCTGCCCGCCCCGACCGGCATGTTCCCTCCCGCCGCCTGGGCGAACGGCACGATGGCGGGAAAGTTGCGTCTCGTGTTCGCCAGCGAATGGGCCACGTCCATCCCATGCCGGTACAGGAGGACGAACCGTGCGTCGGGCCCGAACATCTCCCACAGCTCGGGCAGGACCTCGACGTAGTCGGGGGTCTTGTCCGCCCACCGTGGCTTCCCCTGCGCGGCCGCGTACGAGACGAAGAACGACGATGCGGCTCGTCCGAGCGCGAGCGCGACCTGAGCCCGGTCGAAGCCCATCGAATCGAGCCCCCGCATCGAGCTGGGATCCCCGAGGACCCGCGCGAGGGGCAGGATGAACTTCGATTCCGGCGGGCACGCGATGTGCGGATGCGAGTCGAGGATCCGTCGCAGGAGCGACGTGCCGCTCCGGAAGCATCCGATCACGAAGATGGGGGGCATCTGCGCCGGCGGTCCCGCCGTGGCCGACACCTCGAGCCGGGGCGCCGGCGGCGATCCACGGTCTCGGATGCGTCCCCACGTCCGAGCGAGCGTCCGCCGGATCTCGGCCCTCGGCAACCGTGGTCGTGCGTCCATCGTCTCCAGCGCAGCCTACCGAGCCCGTCGACGCCCATGATGCTCGGCCCGGATCGGTCGGTGACCTGAGTCGGTGGACAGGACGATGTCGATCCTCGCTTCGCTGGTGCGACCGGTCGAACCGGGTCGGCGCGCGGTGGTCCTCACCGGCCGGACCTGGCGCCTGGGGACGGCGGTCCTCCCGGCCGATGCGGCGACGGCCGACGTGCTGGTGCTCGGTCGTCCACCGCTCCCGGCGGGGACGCCGCCTTCCCGAGCCGCCCTGTCCGCCCTGCGCCGGGAGATGGCCCTCGCGAGGATCAGGATGCGGCCGCCGCCAGGGTTCCGGATGGCCGACGTCCACCGGCTGGCGCCCGGGCGAGCGGGGACGGGCCGGATCCGCAGCCGCGTCAGACGTGCGGCGTTGGGCGGAGCCGCCGTGGAGCTCACGGCGGATCCGCCTCCGCCGCGACTGCTCGACGCGGTGGCGGCGGAAGCCGGGGTGAGGTTGGGCTCACGCATCCGACCGACGTCGGGCGGCGCGGCCCTGCTCCTCGGCACGGACCGAGAGCATCGACCGGTGCTCATGCGACTCGCACCGGCCGGCGAGGCCGCCGATCCCGCTCGAGCCGCCGGGGCGCTGCGGGCGCTGGACGCCGCGAGCGTCCCGTGGGTCCCGAGGCTCCTGGGCGAGGGTGTGGCCTTCGGGATGTCCTGGACGCTCGAGTCCGTGCTGGCGGGCCGTCGGCCGGAGCGGCTCACGGAGCGCGTTCGGAGCGAGGCCTCGGCCCTGCTCTCCGGGTTCCCGCGCGGCGACGGGCGTCCGGCCGCCCTCGACGAGGACCTCTCGGAGATCGCCCGCCTCCTCCCCACCCGTGCCTCGGCGCTGGCCCGGGTGGCGTCCAAGCTCGGGGCACCCGACCTCCCCGCCGTGCTGCGCCACGGGGACCTGTGGGCAGGCAACCTGCTGACCCGTCGCGGCCGCCTCTCCGGCCTGGTCGATTGGGACGCGTGGCATCCTCGCGGGCTCCCGGGCGCGGACCTCCTCGAGCTCTACGCGAGCGGCGAACGGCTTCGGGCGAGGCGGCCGCTGGGGATCGTCTGGCGAGAACGGCCGTGGGACGATCCCGATTTCGCGGCGTTCTCGGACGGGTACTGGCGGGCCCTCGGGCTGCGTCCCACCCGCGCTCAGCTCGAGATCATCGGCATCGCGTGGTGGGCGGCCAAGGTCGCCGGCACGCTTCGGAGACTCCCGGAGCGGGCCGACGACGACGGATGGCTGACGGAGATCGTGGATCCCGTCCTCGATCTCCTCAGCGCCTGAGCTACCGGCCGGCGGCCGATCCACCACGACCGCGTTCGGCGAGGACCTCCCCGTACAGGCGCTCGTACGCGCGCCGCACGGCGGGCCAGTCGTAAGCCGCCAGCACCCGGGACCGGG
>JBIOTM010000061.1:0-9575 GCA_044865955.1 Actinomycetota bacterium
TGAACTCGAACGATCGAGGGGATGCTGATCGATCGATGGTCTCGGCCACCTATGGCCGCTTCATCCCGAGCGCACGACGGGCTGGTCTTCGCGGAGCGGCGCGCAGCCGCGCTCGGCCTGCCGTTCCGGCCGGTCGTCGTGAAGACCCGCGAGACGAAGCCGCAGATGGAGCTCGAGAACTCGCACCAGCAGCTCCGCAACGTGTGGGGCGCGTTCACGGTCGAGGGCGATCTGCCTGCCGGAGAGGCGGTGCTGCTGGTCGACGACCTCGTCGACTCGCGCCGGACCTCACGGTGGTTGCGCGGCGCTCCTCGAGGCCGCTAGCGGCCCCGTCTCGCCCTTCGTCCTCGCGAAGGCCGTCAGCGACTGAGGCGACGGTTCCGGTTCCACCCTCTTCGGGCGAGGTGCGGAGCCGGGGGGGTCTCGGGAACGGAGAGCCGACTCGCAACATCTCCCTCATCATCTTCTTCGCGTCTCCGTAGGATTCGACCTCCATGGACCGACGGCGCCGGAGGGTCGCGTACGTGCTCGGGGGCGGGGGGCACCTGGGCGCCTGCGAGGTGGGGATGCTCCAGGCGCTCCTCGAGGCGGACATCGTGCCCGATCTCGTCCTCGGAACATCGGTCGGCGCATTGAACGGTGTCGCGGTCGCGGCGCGCCCCGACCTGTCAGCGGTCGAACGTCTGGCGACCGTGTGGCGCAACCTGGCCGCGGACCCAGTCTTCGGCCGTTCGGTTTTCGCCTCCGCGGCCACCTTGGTACGCACGAGGACGGCGATCCAGTCGAACGCGAGGCTGAGATCCTTGATCAGGCGCACGCTCGAGGTCGAGCACTTCGAGGATCTAGCGGTGACGTTCCAGTGCGTCGCGGCGAACGTCGAGCGGGCTGAGGAGCGTTGGTTCGACCGAGGGCCGCTGGAGCCGGCGATCCTCGCGTCGACGGCCGTGCCTGGGCTGCTTCCGCCCGTCGAGATCGGGGGCGAGCACTTCATGGACGGGGGGTTGGTCAACAGCATCCCGGTCCAGCGAGCGTTCGACCTGCGCGCCACCGAGGTCTACGTCCTCCACGTCGGCCGGCTCGAACGCCCCCTCGCGCCACCCACGAACCTCTTCCAGGTCGCCGTGGTCGCGTTCGAGGTCGCGCGCCGGAACCGGTTCGCGCGAGACATGGCCGCTCGACCCGAAGGGGTGGAGGTTCACGTGCTGCCCACCGGAGCGCCGTCCGAGTCCGCGGACGGACGAACGCGCTCTGGGATCCGCAGCTACCGGGACGTCGCGGACGTCGCCGAGCGGATCGATCGGGCGCACCGAGCGAGCCGCCGGTACCTCGCTCGGTCGGCGCGCGGACTCGCGCGCTGACGGATCGAGGGATACGCTCACAGCGGCCCGGGCGAAGGGGGTGTCGCGTGAACTGGGTCCCGCCGAAGCTCGTCCGTCGGGTGCTCCTGGCGCCGTTGGCCGTGGTCCTCGGATCCGCGGCGCTCGTGCTGGCGCCGTTCGTGCTCGCCGTCACCCTCGTGGCTGACCTCGTTCTCCGGCGGCCGCTGTCGACCACCCGGCTGGCGGCGGTCGGGCTGACCCACGTGTTCTTCGAAGGCCTCGGCGTGGTGTGCCTGACGGCCCTGTGGTTCGCATGCCTGTTCGTCGGTGGGGTCCGCAGACGAAGGGGACAGGACCTGCATCACCGCTTCGTCCGCTGGTGGCTGGGATCGCTGATCGGCGTCACCGGGCGCTTGATGGGGATCGTCGTCGAGATCGAGGACCGTCGCGATCCGGAGCCCGGTCCGGTGCTCGTGTTCAGCCGGCACGCGGGACCGTGGGACTCCTTCCTGCTCGCCCACTCGCTCGTGCACCTCTACCGGCGCCGCCCGCGGATCGTGATGAAGGAGGCGATGCAGTGGTCGCCGGTGATCGACCTGATCGGGAACCGCCTACCCAACCGCTTCATCCGTCCCGGCGGGCCGGGGGCCGCTCGGTTCATCGGCCTGATCGAGGACCTGGCTCGTGACCTCGGGCCGCACGACGCCTTGATCCTCTTCCCGGAGGGTGGGAACTTCACCGAACGGCGCCGGCTCGTCGCGATCGAACGGCTCGTCCGGGACGGACACGAGGAGCATGCGGCGGAGGCGCGAGAACTCGCGAACCTGATCGCCCCGCGACCGGGAGGCGTGCTCGCGGCGATGCGGGGAGCGCCGGAAGCCGACGTGGTGTTCGTGGCCCACACCGGGCTCGAGCCGCTCGTGTCGATCCGGGAGCTCTGGCAGCGCACGCCGCTCTCCATGCCGCTGATCGGGCGGTACTGGCGCCTGCAGCCGCACGAGGTACCGACGGACGAGGACGATCGGATCGACTGGCTGTTCGAGTGGTGGGAGCGGATCGACACGTGGATCGAACGCCACGAAGTGCCGGAAGTGCCCACCGTCGGGGGTGCTGATCGACCCATCGAGTGAGAGGAGATCGCGCACCGATGATGAGCGAGACGTCGTCTGTCCCGGTCACGGGCCGGGTCGCATGATCGTGCGAACGAACGAACCGAGGTGATCTCCGTGGACGGAACGAGGCCGTGGATCGCGCAGTACCCCCAGGCCGTGCCGGCGAGCGTGGCTCCGTTCCCCGAGGGCAACCTCTACGGACTCCTCGCCGACGCCGCCCGACGGCATCCCGACCGGCCGGCGCTCGCCTGGTTCGGCCGGCATCTGTCCTACCGAGAGCTCGAACGGGAAACGGGTCGGTTCGCGGCCGTGCTCGCCGGGCTCGGGGTCGGGTCGGGCTCGCGGGTCGGCCTGATCCTTCCGAACTGCCCGCAGTACGTGATCGCTGCCTACGCCGCGCTCCGGCTCGGCGCGATCGTCGTGGGCAACAACCCGCTCTACACCGAGCGCGAGCTCTCGCACCAACTCGCGGACGCCGGAGTATCGGTCTTGATCGTGCTCGACGCGCTCTATCCGGCCGCGGCCGGATCCCTCGAAGCGGCCGGGAACCCCCCGGTGATCGTGACGAGGGTCACGGACTACATGGGCTTCCCGAAGAAGCAGCTGGCCCCGCTGAAGCTCCGGCGGGACGCGAAACGGAAGGGCGAGCCGTGGCCGCCGGTTGGGGCCGACGCGGACGTGCGGTGGTGGGAGCGGGACATGCGGACGGCCGGAGAGGCACCGCCTGTCGTCGCCGTCGAGTCGGATGAGCCCGCCGCATTCGTCTACACGGGTGGGACGACCGGCTTCTCGAAGGGCGCGATGCTCTCGCACCGGAACCTGCACGCCAACGCGAGACAGTGCGCCGCGTGGTTCCTCGACACGGCCGACGGCCGCGAGGCGATCATGTGCATCCTGCCGTTCTTCCACTGCTACGGGATGACCGTGGAGATGAACCTCGGGATCCTCCTGGCGGCCAAGCTGATCCTGGTCCCGAGGTTCGAGGTGTCGTCGGTGATGCGGGAGATCGAGCAGGAGCGGCCGACGCTGTTCCCGGGGGTGCCGAAGATCTACGGGCTGATCAACGAGGCGGCCGACGCGACGCGACGCGATCTCTCCTCGATCCGCTACTGCCTCTCGGGCGCGGGAGCCCTGCCGTCGGTGATCCAGGAGCGATTCGAGTCGTTGACAGGAGCGAGGTTGGTCGAGGGATACGGGCTGACCGAGGCCTCGCCGGTCGCCGTCGCGAACCCGCTGGACGGCACGGCCCGGGCCGGGACGATCGGCGTGCCGATCCCGGACACGGACGCGCGGGTCGTCGATCTCGACGACCCGACGCGGGCGTTGGGACCAGGGGAGGAGGGGGAGCTCTGGCTCAAGGGTCCGCAGGTGATGCTCGGCTACTGGGGCCGCGAGGACGAGACCGAACAGATCATCCAGGACGGCTGGCTCCGGACGGGCGACGTCGTCGTGATGGACGAGGGCGGCTACATCCGGATCGTCGATCGGATCAAGGACATGGTGAAGATCTCCGGCTACAACGTGTACCCGACGGAGGTGGAGGAGGTCCTCTACCGCCACCCGAAGATCCTCAAGGTCTGCGTCGTGGGTGTCCCCGACGCCGACGGTGACACCTTCCTCAAGGCCTTCGTGGTGCTCCGGCCGGATCAGGAGTCGACGGCGGAGGAGATCACCGCGTGGTGTCGGGATCCGAAGACCGGGCTCGCCGCTTACCGGGTCCCGCGGGCGATCGAGTTCCGTGATGCCCTCCCGGAAACCATGATCGGCAAGGTGCTCCGTCGGGTCCTGCTCCAGGAGGAGACGGAGAGGCTCGGGGCGGCAGCGCGGTGAGGCCCCAGCGTCGCGTCCACTCGACACCGCGGCCGCGCATCAGGACGCTGCCGCCGAAGCGGATCGATGTCGAGTGGCGGGAGCTCGCCTGGGCCGTCGCCGCCTGCGTGCGACCACCCCCGCACCGCCGATCGCTTTCGAACGTCGAGGGCCACTGGCCCGGGGGGATCTCGTGCCTGTCGGTCCGATCCGCGTTCGACCTGCTCCTCCGAGCGCTCGCGCTTCCGCCGGGCGACGAGGTGATCGTCTCGGCCGTCACGATCCCCGACATGGCGACCATCCTCGTCCACCATGGTCTCGTTCCGGTGCCTGTCGACATCGACGCTCGATCGCTCGCTCCGCGGATCGCCGACCTCGAGAGCGTCCTGTCGGAGCGCACGCGAGCCGTCCTCGTCGCTCACCTCTTCGGCAGCCGTGCCCCGCTCGACGACGTGGTCGCGTTCGCCCGGCGACACGATCTGCTGCTGATCGAGGACGCCGCTCAGGCCTACGTCGGACCCGGATCGGTCCCGCATCCCGCCACAGACGTCACGATGTTCAGCTTTGGGATCATCAAGACCGCGACCGCCTTCGGCGGGGGAGTGCTCGTGGCGCGGGATCCCGCGCTCATCCGTCGGATCCGGGAGCTTCGCGACGCACTTCCGATGCAGAGCCGTCGCTCGTACCTCTTCCGGGTCATTCGATCCGGTGCCCTCCGCGCGTTCTCGTCGCCGCTCGCGTTCGGGCTGGCGCTCTCGGTGCTCCGATGGACCGGGACCGATCCCGACGAGCTCCTCTCTCGCGGGACACGGGGCGTGTCCGGGCCGGACCTCCTCGGCGCGATCCGGCAGCGGCCCGCCGCACCGCTGGTCGCGTTCCTCGACCGGCGGCTCCGCGGTTACGACTCCCGATCCGTCGCGATCCGAGCCTCGATCGGGTGCGCGATCGCCGACGCGCTGCCGGCCGGCATCATGACCGTCGGCGATCGGGCGGACGAGCCAACCTATTGGGTCTTCCCCGTCGTCGTTCCGGACACGCACCGGGTGCGAGATGCACTCAGAGCAGCCGGCTTCCATGCGATGGCCGGCACGACGAGCTTGGCCGTCGTCGAGCCGCCCACGGGCCGTCCGGATCCAAGGGCCGCGAGACAGATGCTCAACCAGATCGTCTACCTGCCGCTCGACGGGGCGACCGGCCCCGACCTCAGCCGCATGCTGCGGGTCCTCCGTTCCGTGACCGAGGGATCCGCGGCGCCAGTAGCTGCGGCGGGCTGGTCAGGAGTGACGCGATGAGCCTCCCGTCCACCGCGTCGTTCGGTCCCGGGACGCGCGACGCCAACCTCGAGCGACTCGCGTCGACCACGTTCGACGTCTGTGTGATCGGCGGAGGGATCTCAGGAGTGGGTGTCGCGCTAGATGCCGCCTCTCGAGGTCTGTCAGTGGCACTGGTGGAAGCGGGCGACCTCGCGGGTGGGACCTCGAGTCGATCCTCCGGTCTGATCCACGGTGGCCTCCGGTACCTCGCGTCGGGGCAGGTGGGGCTCTGTCGTGAAGCCCTGCGAGAACGAGAGGTGCTCCGCCGCCTGGCGCCTCACCTGATCCGACCCATGCGGTTCGTCTATCCGGTCCCCCGAGGGCGCCGGGGCGGGACCGTGCGCCTCGGCCTGACCGTCTACGACGTCCTCGCCGGCCGACGGCGCCCAGGCCGGCATCGAGAGGTGACCGCATCGGAACGCACCTCGCTCGCGGAGAGCCTCCGCTGGGACCGGATGTCCCGGGCCTGGACCTTCTGGGACGCGAGCACGAGTGACGCCAGGCTCGTGCTCGAGGTCGCGCTGGCTGCCCACGCCCACGGGGCGACGGTCGCCAATCACGTGCGAGCGATCGGGATGGGCTCACGACGACATCGAGTGGCGGTCCTGTACGCACGCGACATGGTCGGCGGCGTCGACATCCGCGTCCAGGCGCGCGTGTTCGTGAACGCGACCGGCGTCTGGGCAGAGGATGTCGCGCGACTCGACGGCGGGGGCGTCCCGCGGCTCAGGCCGTCCAAGGGGATCCACCTCGTGGTGTCCCGTGAAGCGCTCCCGATCTCGGCCGCCCTCGCATTCCACGCCTCCGACGGCCGACCGGTCTTCGCCTTGCCCGACGACGAGCTGGTCGTGGTCGGTACGACCGACACCGAGCACCGCCGACCCCTTGAGGACGTCGCCGTGGAAGAGACCGACCTTCAGTACCTGATCGAAGCGCTGGGCGGAACCTTCGACGTCCACCTCGGGCCGGGAGACATCGTCGCGACGTGGGCCGGCCTCCGTCCTTTGATCGACCGTCTGGGGAGGAGCACGGCGTCTCTCTCGCGTCGCCACCAGGTCTCGATGTCGAAGACGGGTCTCGTCACCGTGACGGGCGGCAAGCTCACCACGTATCGACGTGCGGCCGCGGAATCGGTCGATGTGGTCGCGGGGATGCTCGGCGGCGGCGGGCGGTCGGTCACCGCGTCGCTCCCACTCGGGTGCCGGAGATCGGCTGAGGGACTGGTCGCCTCCCTCGTGCGGAGGGGGGATCGATGTCACATGAGCCCGCTCGCCCTCGCCGGGCTCGTGGCTCGCCACGGCGACCGGGCGAGGGATGTGCTCCGCTTGATCGAGGAGGTGCCGAGCCTGGCGGAGCCGATCGACGGGGGGAACGGACCTGTCTGCGCCGAAGCCGTCTGGGCCGTCCGTCATGAGCTCGCGGTCCACCTCGACGACGTGACCGATCGTCGGCTGCGGATCGCGACGCGGAGCCGAGATGGTGGTCTCGACGGACCCGTGCCGGGGCTGGTGGGTCGGGAGCTCGGCTGGGATCCGTCGGTTCTCCGGTCGGAGATCGAACGGGCGCGGCGTTCGATCGAGGCGGAGCGTGGGTCAGCCCTCCTAGCGGGGCCCTGACCTGCGATAGCCGATCCGCTCGCTGGATGACGGCCGCGGATCGACGGACAGGTTCGCGTACCGGGCGATCGACGCCGTCGTCACCGAACGCCGCCGGTCCTCCTCGTCAGCGCACCGGGTGGGAGAAGTCGGCTGTGTACTTCATCGCGACCCGGTTGCTCCGTGACTCAGGCGCCGGGCCGACGATCCTCGTCTCGCCGCTCCTCGCGCTGATGCGCAACCAGATCCGGATGGCCGAGCGCGCGGGTGTGGTCGCCCGCACGATCAACACCGAGAACCGGGACGATCGGGAGGAGATCACCGCAGCGATCGAGGCAGACAGGTCGACCTGCTCCTCGTCTCGCCCGAGCGGTTCAACAACCCGGCCTTCCACACCGACGTCCTGCTGGCGACCGATGGTGTGCTGGCGGGTCGCGATCTCCGTCCGTCTCTTGGTAAGGGCTAGCTCCTATCCTTCACTACCCGCGGATGCGAGGCAGGGAAGCTCGTTACGAGCGACGAGCGCCCGCCGTTCGGGGCTCGGTCAGCATCAGGTCGACTGTCTCCAGGACTCGTCGCACGTCCAGCGGCTTCGTCAGGTAATCGGAGGCGCCCGCCGGGAACAGCCGCCGGATCTGGTCCGACGTCGCGTCCGCAGAGAGGATCACGACCGGGATCTTCGCGGTCGCGTCATGCGCTCGCAGCTGGTGCAGGACCGCCTCGCCGTCGATGTCCGGAAGGGGGCGTCTAGCAGGACCAGGTCGGGCGCGCGGTCGCGGGCGAGCTCGAGTCCCTCGCGTCCCTCTCGCGCCGAGAGCAGCCGGACGTTCGGACGGTGCTCCAGGATCCGCGCGACCACTTCAGGTTGGACGCGTTGTCCTCGATGTAGAGGACCGTGCCGGGCACGTCCTGGTCGATCCCGTCGACCGATCCCGGCGCGGCTGACGACGCGCCCCTGTGCCAAGATGCAGGCTAACCTGGCACTAAGCCCGTAGCTGTGCCAGGTTCGAACGATCGGGTCGACGGGCAACGCTCTCGCCTGCCGTACAGGCGCTGATTTTCCTCCCGCTCATCCGCTTCGGCCGACGATCTCGAGGACCTCATCGGCGTAGCGTTCGAGCTTGGCAGGGCCGACGCCGGGGATCGCCGCCAGGTCGGCCCAGTCCCGACACTTCCGCTCGGCGATCTCCGTGAGGGTCCGGTCGTGGAACACGACATACGCCGGGACGCCGTCGGCCTGGGCTCGCCTGCGGCGCCATTCCTTCAGCCGCTGGAGGAGGGGACCGTCGCCGACCGAGGGGACGGGCGCGCCGCGGGGTGCCCGGGCCGCCGGCGCGGTCGACCGCGCGAGACCGAGCTCGTCCAGGAACGGGCTCGGTCGCGTGCGGCGGTCGGGCGCCCAGGTCAGGAACAGGTACCGGCGGGCGCGCGTGATGCCGACGTAGAGCAGCCTCCGTTCCTCCTGCGGGTCGGCCTTCGCGCGGCCCGAGCGGAACGGGAGCTCGCCGTCCACGAGTCTCGGGAGGAACACCGCGTCGAACTCGAGGCCCTTCGCCCGGTGGTACGTGAGCAGGTTCACGCCGCGGCCGCTCTGCTCCGCCGAGAACCGATCGGCCAGCTCGGCCAGGAACGCCGCCGCGTCGCCGCTGGGGTGCGCCCGCTCGAACTCCGCCGCGAGCGACCGCATCCGAGCGAGGTCGGACTGGCGCGTGACCTCCTCGTCTGAGTCCGGCGTCGCCTCGGGGTCGTAGCCGAGCTCGGCGGTGATCGCCTCGACCTCCTCTGCCAGGGAGCCGCCCTGGCCGGGCCGCCGCAGTCGCTGGAGGACCGCGCGCGGCCCGGGCCGCCGGAGGAACGCGCCGTCGCGCACCTGGTACGGGATCCCGGCGGCCGCGAACGCCTCCTCGAAGGCCTCCGACCGGGCGTTGATCCGGTACAGCACCGCGATCCCCTCGAGCGGGACGGCCTCCTCGTCGTGGAGCCGCCGGACCGCGGCGACGACCGCCGCGACCTCGCCCTCCTCGTCGCGAGCGGCGCGGGCCACCGGCGGCGGTCCCGAGGACCTCGTGGCCCGGAGCGTCTTGCGGAACCCGCCGAGGTGCGGCGCCAGCCGGTTCGCCAGGTCCAGGATCTCCGGCGTCGAGCGGTAGTTGTCCTCGAGCCGAACGACGGTCGCCTGCGGGAAACGCGTCGTGAAGCTCAGCAGGTGCTCTGGCGACGCCCCGGTGAACGCGTAGATCGTCTGGTAGTCGTCGCCGACGACGCAGAGGTCGTCGCGCGGGCCGAGCCACCGCTCGAGCAGCCCGGCCTGGAGCGGGTTCACGTCCTGGTACTCGTCGACCGTGAAGGAGTGGAACCTCGACCGCACGACCTCCACGGCCTCGGGATGCTCGTCGAAGAGCCGCAGCGCGAGGCCCAGCATGTCCT
>JBIOTM010000062.1:0-2006 GCA_044865955.1 Actinomycetota bacterium
CTGAATCTCCGATGGCAGTTACGGACACGCTCATCAACACGCTCTTCGACGGGCGCTACCGCATCCTGCGAAAGCTCGGCTCGGGCGGCATGGCGAACGTCTACCTGGCGGAGGACGAGGAGCTCGGACGGCGCGTCGCGATCAAGATCCTCAACGACCGCTACGCGAACGACGAGCTCTTCATCGAGCGCTTCCGGCGCGAGGCCAAATCCGCGGCGGCGCTGTCCCATCCGAACATCGTCTCGATCTACGACCGGGGGCAGGCCGAGGGCACCTACTACATCGCCATGGAGGTGATCGAGGGCCGCAGCCTCAAGGAGCTCATCATCACCCGCGGCCCGCTTCCGATCGGGCATGCGATCGCGTACACGCTCGAGATCCTCGAGGCGCTCCGCTTCGCCCACCGCCACGGGATCATCCACCGCGACGTCAAGCCGCACAACATCCTCATCGGCGAGCGCCTCAAGGTGACGGACTTCGGCATCGCCCGCGCCGGCGCGTCGCAGATGACCGAGGCCGGCTCGATCATGGGAACGGCCCAGTACCTCTCCCCCGAGCAGGCCCGGGGAGCGCCGGTGACCGCCTCCTCCGACCTCTACTCGGTCGGGATCGTCCTCTACGAGACGCTGACCGGGAACGTGCCGTTCAACGGCGACTCGGCCATCGAGATCGCCATGAAGCATCTGAACGAGCTCCCGAAACCTCCTTCGAAGATCCGCCCCGAGATACCCCCCGACCTCGACCATGTGGTGCTGCGCGCACTCGCGAAGGCGCCGGAGGACCGCTACCAGAGCGCGGAGGAGTTCGCCGAGGACCTCCATCGTGTCGAGGCCGGCCTGCCGATCGCGCCCGAGACGTCAGACACGGCCACCGCCCTCCTCGCCGCGCCCGGAGCGACGATCGGCGGAACGACCCAGGTGCTGCCCAGCGACGCCACCCAGATCGCGCCGCCGCGCCCCTCGACGCCGCGCCGGCCGCCGCCCTACACGCCCGGCTACCGGTACGACGAGCGTCCTCCGAAGCGGCGCCGCTGGGCGCCGTGGCTCCTCGTCGCCCTCCTGCTCGCCGCGGCCGGGTTCGCGGGCTGGTACGTGTTCACGCAGATCCAGGACCAGCTCGCGGCGTCCGAGCCCGTACCGGTGCCCAATGTGATCGGCATCAAGGAGGACCTCGCCGTGACGAAGATCGAGGAGGCGGGGCTCGAGCCGAGAATCAGGCGCTCGGCCGATCCCAAGGTGCCCGTGGGAGTGGTCATCGACCAGCGCCCCGACCCCGGGGCCCGGATACCCAAGGGAGATCCGGTCACGATCATCGTCTCGACCGGCGTGCCGAAGACGCCGGTTCCGGACGTCGTCGGCATGGACTACGCCGATGCGGTCGACGCGCTCGACGAGGTCAACCTCGACGCCCGCAAGCGGGAGGTGTTCTCGAAGAAGCCCGTGGGCCAGGTCATCGAGCAGGATCCGCCGGCCGGAGAGGTCGTCTCGGAGGGCTCCACCGTCGTGCTGCGCGTCTCGAAGGGCCAGGAGAAGGCCACCGTGCCGAACGTCGTCGGGATGAGCGAGGCCGACGCCAAGGCGACGCTCGAGGGGGCGGGTTTCGAGGTGGAGACGATCGAGGCGCCGTCCGACTCGACGCCGCAGGGCGAGGTCTCCGCCCAGTCGCCCGCTGCCGGGACGGAGGCCAACAAGGGGTCACAGGTCACGATCACGGTCTCGACCGGGCCCGCGAACAGCACCGTCCCGAACGTCGTCGGCGAGCAGAAGGAGCAGGCCATGGCCGACCTGAGGGCGGCCGGCTTCAAGGTCAAGGTGGAGAACGTCCCCGTGACCGACCCCACCCAGGACAACGTCGTCCAGGACCAGGATCCCGACGGCGACACGCAGGCGCCGACGGGAAGCCGGGTCACCATCTTCGTGGGGCAGTTCTGACGTGACCGAGCGCGTACGGGTCGCCGTGATCATGGGCGGCCGCTCGAGCGAGCACGAGATCTCCGTCGCCTCCGC
>JBIOTM010000063.1:0-10862 GCA_044865955.1 Actinomycetota bacterium
GTCCACGAGCAGGACCGCGCCGGACCCCGCCCGGATCGCCGCCAACAGCGGCCGCTCCACCAGGAACTCCGGCCCGAACAGGTCCTCGACGTGCCGCTCGGCATCGGTCGCGTCCATCGCCCGGACGGCCAGCAGCTGGCGTGCGTAGTTCCACTCGTAGAGCGCCTGCGAGGCGTCGATCCCCTCGTAGCACTGGAGTCGGATCAGCCGGCGGCCCAGCACCTCGGCCAGCACCTTCCCCACCTCGGTCTTGCCGACGCCGGCCTCCCCCTCCAGCAGGAGCGGCTTGGTCAGCGACAACGACAGGTGGACCGCCGTCGTGAGCCCGCGGTCCGCGAGGTAGGCGTGCGAGCCGAGCACCCGCTGCAGCTCCTCGACCGACCCCGGAACCTCCACGCCGCCATGCTACGTGGACCCGCGCCGCCGGCAGGCCCCGGCGGCTCCCTTCCCGGCGGACACCCGGTTCGACGAAGACCCGACGCCTGGGGTTGAATGTGCGCCTGGGGTCCCATCGGGAGGGAGCGCCATGGCGGAGATCGTGCTGGACGACGTCTCGAAGGTCTACGGGGAGGGCGCGGCCGCGGTCGCCGACCTGAACCTCCAGATCGAGGACGGGGAGTTCATCGTGCTGGTCGGTCCGTCGGGATGCGGGAAGACGACCGCCCTCCGGATGGTCGCCGGGCTCGAGACGATCACGTCCGGGACGATCACGATCGGCGAGCGGATCGTGAACTCCGTCCCTCCCAAGGAACGGGACATCGCGATGGTCTTCCAGAACTACGCGCTGTACCCGCACATGACGGTGTACGACAACATGGCCTTCGGGCTCAAGCTCCGAAAGCTCGCCAAGCAGGAGATCGACCGGCGGGTGCGCGAGGCGGCCAAGATCCTCGGACTGGAGGACTTCCTCGAGCGGAAGCCCAAGGCCCTCTCCGGAGGTCAGCGCCAGCGGGTGGCGATGGGACGAGCGATCGTCCGCGAGCCCAAGGCGTTCCTGATGGACGAGCCGCTCTCGAACCTGGACGCGAAGCTCCGGGTGCAGATGCGCTCCGAGATCGCGCGGATCCAGCACGAGCTCCGCACCACCACCCTTTACGTGACCCACGACCAGGTCGAGGCGATGACGATGGGCGACCGGGTAGCGGTCATCCGGAAGGGGCTCCTCCAGCAGGTCGACACGCCCCAATTCCTCTACGACCATCCGAAGAACCTGTTCGTCGCCGGGTTCATCGGCTCGCCGGCGATGAACATGGTGGAGGCGACGCTCGTCCGCTCCGACGGTTCGTTCATCGTCGAGTTCGGCGGCTACCGGCTGGCCGTCCCGGACTCGGTGCTCGCCGCCCGCCCGCACCTCAAGGGGTACGAGGGCAAGGAAGTGATCGTCGGCCTCCGCCCGGAGGACATGGAGGACGCCTCCCTCGCCGCCGACGCGCCCCCGGACCGCAGGCTCCGGTCGGCCGTCATCCTCCGCGAAGCACTCGGGGCCGACGTGCTCGTGCACTTCATGATCAAGGCCCCGGCCGTGATGACGGAGGACACGAAGGAGCTCGCCGGCGATGTCGGCCAGGAGGCCCTGGAGGCGGCCGAGCGCGGCGCGATGGCCGGGGAGTCCGAGTTCCTGGCCCGCCTCAACCCGCGCACCGGCGCGGAGAAAGGCAAGGAGATCGAGCTGGTCGTCGACGTCGCCCGGCTCCACTTCTTCGATCCGGGGACCGGGGAAGGGATCTACGGGGATGACCGGGGTCGAGAGCCGAACCCGTCGGGTTGACCGTAGGTATGGGCGTACGCGAGACAGCCGGCCGAGTCGAAGGAGGGAAGGCGGGATGCGACGACTGAGGATCATCGTGCTCCCCGTGGTGCTCATCATGATCGCGGCGGCGTGCCAGAAGAGCGCCGAAGAGCAGGGGAACGCGAACCAGGAGGAGAACAAGGGTACCGTCAACGTCCTCGCGGCGGTCGAGCCGGAGGAGGCCGACGCCGTCAACGGCATCCTCGACGACCTGATCAACTCGAAGACCGACTACACGGCCGAGCTCGAGGCCTCGGGGAACTTCGAGGAGCAGGTCCAGATCCGCGCTCAGGGCGGGACCCTCGACGTCATCCTGCTGCCGCAGCCGGGGGGTGTCGTCGACCACGCCGCGTCGGGGAACGCGATCTCCCTCGAAGACATGGGGTTCGACATCGGCGAGCTCGAGGACACGTTCGGCGAGTACTTCCTCTCGCTCGGCGAGTACCAGGGCAAGCACTACGGGCTCCCGACGAACATCAACCTGAAAAGCATGGTGTGGTACCCGAAGGACGACTTCGACAAGGCCGGGTACCAGGTCCCGACGACGTTCGACGAGCTGATCGCCCTCTCCGACCAGATCAAGGCCGACGGAGGCACACCGTGGTGCGTCGGGTACCAGAGCGAGGGCTCGACGGGATGGCCGGCAACGGACTGGATGGAGGACATCATGCTCCGCACCGCGGGGCCGGACGTCTACGACCAGTGGGTCACCCACGACATCCCGTTCAACGACGCGTCGGTCGAGCATGCCGGCGAGGTCTTCGGACAGGTCATGTTCACGCCCGGCTACGTCCTCGGCGGCGCGAAGAACACGCCGTCCGTCGCGTTCGGGGATGCACCGCTGCCGATGTTCGACGAGCCGCCTGGCTGCTGGCTCCACCGCCAGGCGAGCTTCATCAACGCGTTCTTCCCCGCCGACGCGGAAGCGGGTGTGGACTACGACTGGTTCCCGTTCCCACCGATCGACCAGGAGGGGACGCTGTTCGCCGGTGAGCTGGCGGTCGTGTTCTCGAACCGGCCCGAGATCAAGGATTTCCTCGAGCGGTTCATGGGCGAAGATGTCCAGTGCGCCATGGGCGGCCTGACCGCCTCCTCGAGGATCTCGCCGAACGTCAACGTCGGCCCGGACTGCTACGCGAACCAGATCCTGTCCGATGCCTCGGTGGTGCTCACCGACGCGCTCTCCGCGGGCACCGGCAGGTTCGACGCATCGGACCTGATGCCGACCGCGGTCGGGGCCGGGAGCTTCTGGACCGGCATGGTGGAGTACATGCAGAGCGGACCGGACTCGCTGTCGAAGGTGCTCGGCGACATCGAGGCGAGCTGGCCCCAGGAATAGGCAGGGAAGGAAGGAAACGTCGGCTCCATGGGCGGGACGGGAGCGGCTGTGGAGAGCCGCTCCCGTTCGCGCCGTGATCCGTTGAGAGGAGCGTGAGGACCTCGGAGGAACGGCCCACCGGCACCGCGGAGGTCGCCGCCGAGCCGCCGCCGTCCGGCGCGCAGGGCCTCCTCGTCTACGTCCTCCGTCTGGTCGGGGCCCTCGGGATCCCGATCGTCGGGTTCTTCCTCTTGTGGGCCACGTTCGACTTCCTACGGGACTCCGACGCGAACCGGTTCCTGGTCGTCGGCGTCGCGATCGTGGTCGGGGTCGGCGGCGTGTTCTTCCTGTACTGGGGGATGAACCGGATCGTCGACCTCCTCGCCGTCCGGTTCCGGGAGAGCGTGCGGCCGTACGTGTTCGTCGGTCCCGCGCTCGTCATCCTGGCCGTCTTCCTCGTGTATCCGGTGATCAACACGATCCTGGTCAGCCTCAAGGACGCCCGTGGCGAGAACTTCGTCGGCGTCGACAACTTCAAGTTCGTGTTCACGGACGACAGCATGCTCCGCGCGATCCGGAACACGTTCGGGTGGATCGTTGTCGTGCCGCTGCTGGGGGTGAGCATCGGCCTGGCATTCGCAACCCTGGCCGACCGGCTCCGCCGAGGCGAGGCCGTAGCCAAATCGATGATCTTCCTCCCGATGGCGATCTCGTTCGCCGGGGCGTCGATCACCTGGCGCCTGATCTACAGCTTCCGGCCCCAGGGCTTCGGCAGCAACATCGGGTTGCTCAACGGCATCATGATCGGGCTGGGGCAGCACCCGGTGTCATGGCTCGACATCAAGCCCTGGAACAACCTGTTCATGATGGTCATCATGGTCTGGATGCAGACGGGGTTCGCGATGGTCGTCCTGTCGGCGGCGATCAAGGCGATCCCCGACGAGATCATCGAGGCTGCGCGGATCGACGGCGCCTCGGAATTGCAGGTGTTCGGCCGGATCATCGTCCCGAGCATCCTGCCCACGATCGCCGTCGTGACCACCTACATGATCATCAACGCGATGAAGGTATTCGACATCGTCTTCGTGATGGGCGCGGCGGAGAACCGAGGAACCGAGGTCGTCGCGGAACGCATGATCAAGTGGTTCTTCATCAGCGGTCACCGCGGCCGTGGTGCCGCGATCGCCGTCGTTCTCTTCGTGGCGATCATCCCCGTGATGATCTACAACATCCGCCGCTTCCGTGAGCAGGAGGCAACACGTTGAGCGACGTCGGCATCGAGGAGCGCGAGATCCCCGCCGCGGTGGCGGTCGAACCGCGGGAGCAGGCACTCGGCATCCGGCCGGGGGGATGGTTCGTCAGGCTCACCGTGCTCGCGATCGTGATCCTCTGGATGATCCCGACGCTCGGCGTGCTGATCACCTCGTTCCGCCCCGAGGGGCTCGTCGAGACCACGGGGTGGTGGACGGCCCTCGCGCACCCGTTCGATGCAGCGGAATGGACCCTGGAGAACTACCGGATCGCCCTCGACGCCGGCGGCCTGGGGAACGCGTTCCTGAACAGCCTGGCCGTGACCCTGCCGGCGACCGTGATCCCGATCGCGATCGCCGCGTTCGCCGCCTATGCCTTCTCTTGGATGGAGTTCCGCGGCCGGTACGTGATGTTCGTGGCCGTCGTCGGGCTCCTGGTCGTCCCGCTGCAGATGGCCCTCATCCCGATACTCCGGCTGTACACCAATGGGGCGACCGCCGGGAACTACATCATCTTCCCCGACCTCGACCTCTCAGGCACGTTCCTCGGCGTGTGGCTCGCCCATACGGGATTCGGGTTGCCGCTCGCTATCTATCTCCTTCGGAACTACATCGGGGCCCTCCCCTCGTCGATCATCGAGTCCGCCAAGATCGACGGTGCCGACCACTTCACGATCTTCTGGCGACTGATCGTGCCGCTTTCCGTGCCCGCGCTCGCCGCCTTCGCGATCTTCCAGTTCCTGTGGGTCTGGAACGATCTCCTGGTCGCCTACGTCTTCTTGGGCGGCACCAAGGACGTCCAGGTGCTCACGATCGCGTTGAACAACCTCAACGGCGCGCGTGGCGAGAGCTGGCACCTGCTCACGGCGGCGGCGTTCATCTCGATGACACTCCCCCTCATCGTGTTCTTCTCGCTCCAGAAGTACTTCGTCCGGGGTCTCACCGCGGGTGCCGTCAAGGGCTGAGGCCACGGTGGGCCGGGCCAGACGATCCGCCTTGGCCGGCGCCGAGCCGCTCCCGCCACGTCGGAAGTGGCGCGCCATCACGCTGGCCACCCTCCTGCTGGTCCCCGCCTACTGGTCGGTGCTGGCGGGTCTGGTCTCGGTCGCCTCCGACCGGAGCGATGCGCCGCCGGCGGGACCGTTCATCGCCTTCGGGCTCGCGCTGATCCCGTTCGTCTTCATCGTCCTGGCCTTCCTGTCCGAGCACCCCAAGGCCCCCGCGGCGGTCGTGAAGGCGATGGGGCTCTCGCTGCTCGTCGGGATCCCCGTCTCCGCGGTCGCGGCCGACGCGGTCACGGGGTTCGTGGCGGGGGTCGGGGCCGGAGGGATCGCGGCGCTCCGTGCGGACCTCGATCACACCTGGCGCGCGCGGGCGCTCGGGGTGATGGTGGTGACGGTCTACGTGTTCCTCATGATCCGGCTCGCGGGCGACGTGGCCCTGCTGCTGGCGCCGACGCTGCCGTTCACGAGTATCGGCGTGGCGGACCATCTGTCGGAGCGCAGGCGGGACAGAGAGAAGGAGCGACAGGCGGCAGCGGGTCCTTGACGCGTTACGGACGGTTCGACGACGAGGCCCGCGAGTACGTCATCCTGCGCCCGGACACGCCGCTGCCCTGGATCAACTACCTCGGCGACGAGGGGTTCTTCGGCATCATCTCCCACACCGCCGGGGGCTACGCCTTCTACCGCGACGCGCGGCTGCGGCGGCTGACGCGCTACCGCTACAACGACGCTCCCCTCGACGCGGGGGGGCGCTACCTCTACCTCCGCGACGGGGCGACCGGGGATCGCTGGTCGCCCGCCTGGCAGCCGACGCGCAGCGAGCTGGAGGACTACCGGTGCCGCCACGGCCTCGGATACACGGTGATCGGGTCCCGGCGTGCCGGGGTCGAGGTCGAGACGCTCTACTTCGTCCCGCCCGGGGAGACCTTGGAGGTGTGGCGGACCCGCGTCACGAACCACCGCGATGCCGTCGCGGACCTCTCCCTGTTCAGCGCCGTCGAGTTCTGCCTCTGGGATGCCTGGGACGACCTGACGAACCTCCAGCGCAACCTCTCGATCGGCGAGGTGGAGGTGGATGGCGGCGTCGTCTACCACACGACCGAGTACCGGGAGCGGCGCGACCACTTCGCGTTCTTCGCCTGTTCGGCCGAGATCAGCGGGTTCGACACGCAACGCGACGGGTTCCTGGGGCCGCACCGCGGCTGGGACCGGCCACTGGCCGTGGAGCGGGGACGTTCGGGCGACTCGATCGCCCACGGGTGGGCACCGTGCGGCTCGCACCACGTCGAGCTCACGCTCGACCCCGGCGAGACGCGGGAGATCGTGTTCCTGCTCGGGTACGCCGAGAACCCGGCGGACGCGAAGTTCGATCCGCCGGGATCGCACACGGTGAACAAGCGCCACGTGCGCCGCCTGATCGACCGCTACCTCCGGTCCGACGAGGTCGACGCCGCCATCACGCGCCTCCGCGATCGATGGTCGGAGCTCCTCGCGAACGTCCAGGTCTCGACGCCGAGCGAGCACACGGACCGGATGGTGAACGTCTGGAACGCCTACCAGTGCACGGTGACCTTCAACCTGTCGCGCTCGGCATCGTTCTTCGAAACCGGCGTCGGACGGGGGCTCGGCTTCCGCGACTCGAACCAGGACCTGCTCGGGTTGGTGCACATGGCGCCGGCCCGCGCACGCGAACGGATCCTCGATCTCGCGGCGACGCAGCTCGCGTCCGGCGGCGCCTACCATCAGTATCAGCCCCTCACGAAGCGAGGGAACGACGCGATCGGGTCCGGGTTCAACGACGACCCGCTCTGGCTGATCCTCGCCGCGTCCGCGTACGCGAAGGAGACGGGGGACCTCGGGATCCTGGACGCGCAGGTCCCCTTCGACCACGAGTCAGGATCGGAGACGCCGCTCTACGAACATCTCCGGGGGGCACTTCGTTACACGCTCGAGCGTCTCGGGCCGCACGGGCTGCCGCTGATCGGCCGGGCGGATTGGAACGACTGTCTCAACCTGAACGCCTTCTCGGAGGAGCCCGGCGGGTCGTTCCAGACCGCTCCGCAGCGGGAGGGCGGCGTCGCCGAGTCCGTGTTCATCGCGGGGCTGTTCGCGCTCGCCGCGGAGGAGTTGGCCGAGATCGCGGAGCGGCACGGCCGCCCGGACGACGCGGCGAGCACCCGAGCCGAACGGGAGCGGATGATGGAGGCGGTCTGGAAGCACGGATGGGACGGTCGATGGTTCCGTCGGGCGTTCGACTTCTTCGGTGACGTGGTCGGCTCGACCCGGAACGACGAGGGGCAGATCTGGATCGAGCCCCAGGGCATGTGCGTGATGGCAGGGATCGGCCTCGAGGACGGATCGGCCGAGCAGGCCCTCGACTCGGTGGCCGATCGCCTCGCCACGCCGCACGGCTTGGCGCTGCTCGATCCTCCCTTCTCCCGATACCACGTCGAGCTCGGCGAGATCAGCTCGTACCCGCCGGGCTACAAGGAGAACGGCGGAGTGTTCTGCCACACGAACCCCTGGATCGCGATCGCGGAGACCCTGCTGGGACATGCCGACCGGGCCTTCGACCACTACCTCCGGATCAACCCGTCCGCTCGTGAAGACCTGAGCGACGTGCACCGGTGCGAGCCGTACGTGTACGCGCAGATGATCGCGGGGAAGGACGCGCCGACCCACGGCGAGGCCAAGAACTCCTGGCTCACCGGCTCCGCGGCGTGGAACTTCGTGGCCATCACGCAATGGATCCTCGGCATCCGTCCGGAGCACGACGGGCTTCGGATCGACCCCTGCCTGCCCTCGGGATGGGAAGGCTTCGAAGCCATCCGGAGGTTCCGCGGCGCCACGTATCGGATCCGGGTACGGAAGCCGAGCGGGGTCGTCGGCCGGGTGGCGTCGCTGCTGGTGGGCGACGGGCGGATCGACGGGACCCTGGTGCCGCCGGCGCCGGCCGGGGCGGACGTGCGCGTCGATGCCGTGATCGGAGGGGAGGCGGACCGTTGACCGAGCCGTGGTGGCGCGGCGGCGTCCTCTATCAGATCTACCCGAGGTCGTTCGCGGATTCCAACGGCGACGGGCACGGCGACCTCCGCGGGGTGATCGACCATCTCGATCACCTCGCGTGGCTCGGCGTCGACGGGATCTGGCTCGGCCCGATCAACCCCTCGCCCCAGGCGGACTGGGGGTACGACGTCGCGGACTACACCGGAGTCGACCCCGTCTTCGGCAGCCTCGACGACCTCGATCGGCTCGTCGCCGAGGCGGGGACACGCGGGATCCGGGTGATCCTCGACCTGGTCCCGAACCACACGAGCGATCGGCACCCGTGGTTCCTCGAGGCACGTTCGGACCGATCGGCCGAGCGCCGTGGCTGGTACGTCTGGGCCGACGGCCGGCCCGACGGCTCGCCCCCGAACAACTGGCGCTCGTCGTTCGGCGGGCCGGCGTGGACCTGGGACGAGCGGACGAGCCAGTACTACCTCCACAACTTCCTGCCGGAGCAACCCGATCTCAACTGGTGGAACGACGGGGTCGCCGAGGCCTTCGACGGCGTCCTCCGCTTCTGGTTCGACCGAGGCATCGCGGGGTTCCGGATCGACGTCGCGAACGCCCTGGTGAAGGACCGCGACCTCCGGGACAACCCCCCGACGACGGGCGAGGACCATCCACAGGTCCGGGCGATCGGGGTGCGACCCGTCTACAACATGAACCGGGCCGAGGTGCACGACGTCTATCGGCGCTGGCGGACGATCGGGGACGCCTATGACCCGCCGCGCGTGTTCCTCGGTGAGACGTGGGTCTGGGACCTGGAGACGGTCATGCGCTTCTACGGCAGCGGCACCGACGAGCTGAACCTCGCGCTGAACTTCCCGTTCATCTTCGCCGAGCTCGGCTCCGGAACCCGGGCGATCGTGGAGGCCGTCGAGGCGACGATCCCGTCGGACGCCTGGCCCACCTGGACGGGGTCGAACCACGACGTGGGACGGTTCCCCACCCGATGGTGCGACGGCGACGAGCGGCGGATCCGGGCGGCCCTGGTCGTGCTCCTCACCCTCCGCGGCACGCCGCTGCTGTACTACGGCGACGAGATCGGGATGCAGGAGGTCGAGGTCTCCCGCGCTCGCCTCATGGACCCGGTGGGCCTTCGTCACTGGCCGGAGAACCCCGGACGCGACCGGGGACGGACGCCGATGCACTGGTCTCCCGGCCCGACCGGCGGGTTCACGGAGCCGGGGATCGAGCCGTGGCTGCCCCTGGGCGACGCGGCCGCCCGCAACGTCGCGGATCAGCGCGAGGAGGGGGACTCGATCCTCCACCTCTGCCGCGATCTGATCGCGCTGCGGCGGGAGCGGGTCGATCTTCGCTCCGGGGCCTATGCCGCTCTCGACGTTCCACGCGGTGTGTGGGCGTGGCGGCGCGGGGCCGGCACGGTCGTCGCCCTGAACCACTCCGAGGAGCCGGTGAGGCTGGAGTCGGCCTCCGGCACGGTGCTCCTCGCGACCCGGCGGGATCGCGACGGGGAACGGGTGGACGGCGGCATCCGGCTCGATCCCTGGGAAGCGGTGGTCCTCGGAACGGACGAGGGCTAGCGCCCGTCGGCGCCGGCGGGGGCCGGCGCGATCGGGATCACCGGCACGCGGATCCCCCGTTCCACGAGCCGCCGGGAGATGCGTTCGCGCAGCGTCCGTTCGACCTCCATGACCTTCGACGGCCGGGTATCCGCCACGACCCGCATCACGAGCGCGTCCTGGCCCATCCGCTCGACGCCCAGCACGGAGGGTCCGTCGTGGATCCACTCGGCGAGGGTCCGATCGCCCTTCAGCTCCTCGAACAGCTCCTCGAGCACGTTCCTGAGATGGTCGACGTCCTCCTCGTAGGCGGCGCGGACGTCGACGATCGCGCGCGCCCATCCCCGCGAGCGGTTGCTCGCGACGACGATGTTCCCGTTCGGCACGATGTGCAAGGTCCCATCGAAGGCGCGGATGCTGGTCACGCGCAGGGTCAGGCTCTCGACGCGACCGGCGACCCTGTTCGACGGGGTCGTGAGCTCGAGGTTGTCGCCCACGCCGAACTGGTTCTCCAGCAGGATGAAGAACCCGGAGAGGGTGTCCTTGACGAGGCTCTGGGCGCCGAAGCCGAGGGCGACGCCCGCGACGCCCGCGCTCGCGAGCAGCGGCCCGAGGTTGAAGCCGGTCTCGCCCAGCACCATCAAGACCGCCACGGCCCAGATCACCACGACCAGCGCGGTGGACACCGCTTGCGTCAGCGTCGTCGCGCGCTGGAGGTTCAACTCCTGGGTGAGGCTGGCCGAGCCCTCGAGGCGTCTGCGGAACCGCTTCACGGCCATCCTGGCGACGAAGGTCACGAGGACCGCGATCAGGACGATGACCAGGGGCTTGAGCGCGCTGTCGACGAACCAGTCCCCGAAGTCACGGGTTGCTAGGGCGATGAGGTCCATGGCCCCCCATGCAACCGGCCCGGCGGCCGAGCGTCAACGA
>JBIOTM010000064.1:0-11350 GCA_044865955.1 Actinomycetota bacterium
GCTCCTGCAGATCCCCTCCGATGAAGCCCATGGCTCACCTCCCGTGGTTGAAGGGCCCATCGGTCCTTGATGCACCGCCGGGAGACTCGGGTGTGGGACGTCAGGGTCTCGGGAGATGTATCAGCGGCGCGCGTGCAGCCGCACCACGGAGCCGTCGGCGAAGGTGCGGATCTGGACCAGGTCGACGAGCCGGTTGGCGAGCCAGAGCCCGAAGCCCGAATCCGTATCGGCCGACGGCGAGCCCCGACCCGCCATCGGATCCTGGATCAGACCGCCGTCGCGGATCTCGCAGATCAGCGCGGGGCCCTCCCGCCACACGCGGAGCGCACCGCGGCCTCCGCCGTGACGAACGCTGTTGCTCGCGATCTCGTGGGCCGCCATGACGAGGTCGTCGGTGCGGACGGGATCGAGCCCGAACGCGGCCGCCTCATCGGCGACCAGCCGGCGGACGGCCAGCATGCCGTCGTGGTCCGATCCGAAGCTGAGCTCGATCGGCGTCGCCGCCGGCTCGGGGAGCGGTCGAGCGAACGGCCGCGCCAGCTCGGCCAGGCCGCGGTACGTCTCGCTCGGCCGGCGGACGCCACCGTCCACCACGAAGGGGTGGTTCCGCTTCGCCTCCTCGATCACGGAGAGCGGCAAGCTCTCCGTGTCGTAGGGACAGGCGAGCCACCACGGCGCGGAATCGGCGAACGCCAGGTTCAGCAGCGCTTCGTGCCGTTCGCACTCGTCCAGCTCCTCGGGACTCCGGGCGGCCCAGATCGGCTCCCCGATGCCTCGGAACGGACGGCCGGACGCCGTCTGCTCGGCGACGAACTCGCGCCACGCGGGGATGATCCGAGCGGGGTTCCTGCCGACGTCGGCCATGTCGGCGAACCGCACCCTCGAACCCTCCCCGTTGAGCCGGGCGCGGAGCATCTCGATCTTCTCCGCGCTGACGACGACGAGGATCGGCTCGCCGGACGCCATCGAATCGTCGATGAACGCGCCGGTGCGGCGGACGAAGTCGTCGTTCCCGGCATAGAAGAGGGCGTCGTGACGGAAGCGGTCGTTCTCGGTCGCCCCTCGCCGATCCCGGGTGGTGGTGCTCGCCATCCGACCCTCGTCCTCCGCCGTGGATCCGACCCCTCTTCCAAGCGACATTACCCAGCGTGCAGGAAAAATCACCTACCTGGGGGAACGTCGCCGAAGATCTTCCGGACGGATGCCGTCGAAGGTCCCGCCGTCAGGTGCGCGCGCCCACCGGCCGCCGGCTGTCGATCGCGCGACCCGTCTCGGTGTCGAAGAAGTGGAAGCGGTCCGGATCCACGGTGAGCCGGACCGTCTGGCCAGGCCTCGCGGTCGAGCGAGCGTCGACCCGGGCGCAGAACTGTGCGCGGTCGGCGGTGAGGGGGAGGATCTCCTCCTCTCCCTCGTCGCTCGCCGCCGCGACCGTCTCCTCGGTCTTGACCGGCGGGGCGTCGATGCCGAAGAGGAGCAGGACCTCGGAGCCGAGCTCCTCCGTGATGTCGACCTTCACCTCGATCGTGGGCAGCGATCCCCCACTCCACACCTGGGCGTCCTCGAGATCCGACGGCCTGATCCCGAGGATCACGGAGCGGCCCTCGTAGGCGGCGAGGTTCGTCGACGGGTCGAGCGGCAGCTCGAAGCCCGCGAAGCCGATCGTCGCTCCGGACACGGTCGCCACCGCCAGGTTCATCGGCGGGGAACCGACGAACGCGGCGACGTAGAGGTTGGCGGGGCGACGGAACAGGTTCTGGGGTGTGTCGACCTGCTGCAGGACCCCGTCCCGCAGCACGGCGACGCGCTGCCCGAGCGTCATCGCCTCCACCTGATCGTGCGTGACGTAGACCGTCGTCGTCCGGAGCCGTTCGTGGAGATGGGCGAGTTCGGCGCGCATCTGCACCCGGAGCTTCGCGTCGAGGTTCGACAGGGGCTCGTCCATCAGGAAGGCGACCGGCTCGCGCACGATCGCCCGCCCCATCGCCACTCGTTGGCGCTGTCCACCGGAGAGTGCGGCCGGTTTCCGCGGCAACAGATGCTCGATCGACAGCGTGCGTGCAACGTCGAGCACCCGCCGGTCGCGTTCGTCCTTCGAGGTCTTCCGGATCCTGAGGCCGAAGCCGATGTTGTCCCACACGGTCATGTGGGGATACAGGGCGTAGTTCTGGAAGACCATCGCGACGTCGCGTTCCTTGGGAGACAGGTCGGTCACCTGGGTCCCGTCGATGTAGATCTCGCCGGCCGTGACGTCCTCGAGGCCGGCGAGCAGGCGCAGGATCGTCGACTTGCCGCATCCCGACGGACCGACCAGGACCATGAACTCGCCGTCGCCGATCTCGAGCGAGACGTCGTCGACCGCGACGACGTCGTCGCCGAACACCTTCGTGACCCCGTCGAGGACGATCTTCGCCATGCGGCTATCGCTCCTTCCGTCGCGGCCGAGCATCCTCGCTCAGACGATCATCGGTCAAGGCAGCCCGGACCCGCTCCCGTGCCGCAGGCCTCCCCCCGAGTCGGTCGAGGCCCAGCAGGGCGGCTCCGACGATCGGGGGTGCGTCGAGCACCGATACCTGCACGCGCGGCGCCACGGCGCCGAGACCATTCCGGATCCGGGCGAGGAAGGGAGGGTCGTCCGCCCGGAACACGCCGCCACCAAGGACCACGTCGACGTCCAGGCGTTTCATGCGCAGCCGCCGGATCGCCGTGCCAGCCATCGCCACGACCTCGTCGGCCTGGCGATCGACGACCGCGCGAGCGACGGCGTCGTCGTCGGACGCCGCGCGGAAGATCAGGGGCGCGAGCTCCACGACACGTGCCTCGGCGATCCGGCCGAAGTACATCGCCTCCACCACCTGCCGGGGCCGCCGGAGCCCGAAGTGCGCGGGCACGAGGTCGCGGAGGACGGTCGCGTCGCCGCGACCGTCTTCCGCTCGGACCGCGTTCCACAGGGCGGCGCTCCCCAGGTCGGCGCCGCCGCCCCAGTCCCCCGAGATCTCGCCCACCGCCGGGAACCGGAAGCTCGTGCCGTCCGGCGCGACCGCGCAGCAGTTGGTGCCGTAGCCACAGACGACCGCGACGCCCCAGGTCCGCTTCGTGCCGGCTCGAAGGACCGCGAACGTGTCGTTGCGGACGAGGTGGTCCTCGGTGAGGCCTCGGCCGCGCAGCCAGCGCGCAATCCGTCGGTCGTCCGCCGGGAGATCCGCCCCGGCGAGGCAGTACATCCCGAGCTCGGCCACCGGTCGTCCGTCCAGCTCGATCGACGCGTCACGGCATGCCGCCTCCGCGGCTGCCACGACCATCTCCAGGTGGTCGGTACGACCCACACCGTCGTGATCCCGTCCCGTGATGCGCGCCATCCCGAGCACGGACCCGTCGCGCTGGAGCAGGGCAGCGTCGACCTTGGAGCCGCCGGCGTCCACGGCGAGCAGCGCGGGGCGCTTCACGGCAGGTCCCTGATCGGGAGCTCGTCGATGCGGACGGATGACGCCCCTCGGTCTCGGAGCCCCTCGACGATCACGGGCACGGCGTCCGCGCTGCCGGTGGGCCACGTGTGGAGCAGGACGACCGCGCCGTCGCCGTGAGCGTCGACGCCGGCGAGGGCGTCCCTCGCGACATCCTCACCGGAACGCCACGGCTCCCAATCCTCGAGCTCGACGTGGTGGTACACGCTGCGATACCCGAGCTCCGACAGGGTTCCCAGCACGCGAGGATCGTCGTGCCCCGCGCCGAACGGACATCGGAACCAGGGGCGTGGATCGATCCCGAGCGTGCTCCCGATCGCCTCCTGCGCGTCGAGGACGTCCTCGCGAAGTCCGGCATCCGAGAACAATGGCAGCCGTGCGTGGTAGTGCGAGTGGTTCCCGATCAGGTGCCCCTCGGCGGGGATCCGCCCGGCGAGGCCCGGGTTCGCCAGGCACCACCGTCCCTGCACGAAGAAGGTCGCCCGGACATCCGCGGCGAGCAGAGCGTCCAGGATCCGCCCCGCGTTGTCGGTCGCGTGCCGAGGACGATCCGGATGCTCGGCGTCGAAGGTGAGCGCGACGCGGAACGGCCCTCCCTCACTCACGGGTCGTCACCTTCGAGGCCCGGAGGTAGCCGCCCGGCTCCCGCCCCCCTCGCAGGGCGAGCCGCCGCGCGAGCAGCTGGACCGGGACGAGCGAGACCGCCGGAGCGAGCAGGCGATCGACCTCACCGATGCGGATCCCGACGGCGCCCGACGGCGCGTCGGCATCGCGGGTGACGAGCAGGACGGCAGCGCGCGCGTCGAGCAACTCGGCCGCGAGCCCGAAGTCGAGGTCCAGCGTCTCCCGCTCGGTCGCGACGAGGATCGCGGCGAGGCCCGGCCCCACGAGCTCGAGCGGTCCGTGCCGGAACTGCGCCGTCTCGAGCGATTCGGCTTGGGCACCCACCGCCTCCTTCAGGGTCAGCGCGCCCATCTCGGCGGCCGCCCGAGCCGGGCCCCGACCGAGGAGCACGATCGTCTCCCGGCCGTCCGCCCACGCCACCAGCTCGTCGCCGAGCGACTCGGTCGCCAGGAGGCGTTCCACGGCATCCGCCGCCTCGCCGGCCTCCACCTCGAGTCGCTCGGCGACGGTCCTCGGCTCCCCACCCGCCACCGCGCGTCCGATGCCGGCGAGCACGACGAGGGAGGCGACGAACGTCATGGATGACGGACCGGTCTCCTCACCGACGCCGGTGTCGACCACGAGCGAGGCGAGCCGGGCGAGCGCGTTCTCGCGCCCGTTCGTGATGGCCGCCACGACCGGCCGGTCGGGCCTGCGGCCGAGCTTCTCGGCCAGCCGCACGGTCTCGGCGCTGCTCCCGGACTGGCTCACCGCGACCACCAGCGTGTCCGGACCGATCATCCGGCTCCGGAAATGGAGGAGCTCGGCCGCGTCGACCATCAGCGCGATCCGGCCGGCTCGAGCGAGCTCCGTCGCGATCGGGTAGCAGGCGTCGTAGGAGGCGCCCATGCCGGTAAGGACGACCGTGCGCCCCTCGCTCGCGCCGGCGATCCTCCCGAGCTCGTCGGTGTGCGCCAGCAGGGACCTCGCCGCCCGTCGGAGGGCGTCGGGTTGGCCGGCGATCTCGGCCATGAATGGGTCAGGAAAGTTTCCTAACGATTTCACCCGCAGGAGTGTACGATGCGGCCCCGTGGGTGTGAAGGTCGCTGTCGTCGGGGGCGGGAGCACCTACACCCCCGAGCTTGTCGAGGGCTTCATCGCCCGTGGGGATCGGTTCCCGGTCGACGAGCTGGTCCTCCTCGACATCGACGGCGAACGGCTCCGGATCGTCGGAGCCCTCGCCGAACGCATGCTCCGCAAGGTCGGCTGGTCCGGCCGCCTGCGGCTCACGGAGCGGCGCGACGACGCGCTGGACGGTGCCGGGTTCGTGGTGGTGCAGCTCCGGGTCGGCGGGAACCGCGCGCGTCTCAAGGACGAGACGATCCCCCTCGCCCACGGGTGCATCGGCCAGGAGACGACCGGCGCGGGGGGATTCGCCAAGGCGCTCCGCACGGTGCCCGTCGTGCTCGACCTCGCGGAGGAGACCGCTCGGCTCGGCGCGCCGGATGCCTGGCTCGTCGACTTCACGAACCCGACCGGGCTCGTCACCCAGGCGCTGCTGGACCGGGGATACCGGGCGATCGGCCTTTGCAACGTCGCGATCGGACTCCAGCGTCGGTTCGCGGCCCACTTCGGTGTCGCGCCCGATCGGGTCCAGCTCGAGCACGTGGGCCTCAACCACCTGAGCTGGGAACGCGCAGTGCTCGTCGACGGGGTCGACCGGCTCCCGGAGCTCCTCGAGGAAGCGATGGACGTCGTCGCCGACGATCTGGAGCTCCCCCGCGACCTGATCCGTACCGTGGGCGCCATCCCGAGCTATTACCTCCGCTACTACTACCTGACCGACCGCGTGCTCGAGCACGAACGGACCGGTCGCCCGCGGGCGGAAGAGGTGATGGAGATCGAGGCCGGGCTCCTCAGGCTCTACGAGGATCCCACGCTCGACGAGAAGCCCGAGCTACTCGAGCGGCGGGGCGGCGCCTTCTACTCCGAGGCCGCCGCGGCGCTGGTGGCGTCGCTGCACGCGGGGACGGGTGACGTCCAGGTCGTGAACGTCCGCAACGACGGGGCCACCCCGAACCTCCCCGACGACGCCGTGGTGGAGATCCCCGCGCGCATCGACCGGGACGGCGCGCATCCGCTGCCGCTGGCGCCGCTCTCGCCGGACATGCTCGGGCTCGTCGACCACGTGAAGGCGTACGAGCTGCTCACGATCGAGGCCGCCACCAGCGGCGACCGGGTGCTGGCGCTCAAGGCGTTGATGTCGAACCCGCTCGTGGGGGACTACGACCGTGCGTCGGCGTTGCTCGACGACCTCCTCGAGGCGAGCCGGGAGCACCTCCCTCTGTTCTTCCCGGAAGGCTGAACCGGTGGCCTTCGTCGAACCCCCTAACGCCCGTCCCGATCGACGGCACGACCAAGGCACCCCCGGCCACGAGCGACAGCATCGTCTCGCCGAGCGCGACGACGTCGACCGCCCCCACCCGCTCCTCCTCGATGTCCCTTGACTCCTGCGTGGCCCGGAGCGTAGCATCGCGCCGATTAGTTAGGAAAGTTTCCTGAGAGAACACGCGCGCGTAGGGAGAGCGGCGACGAGCCTCGACGAGCAGACGTTCGCCGGTGGGACCCCCAGCCTCCTCCGGGCGATCAACGAGCGGAGCGTGCTGGAGCTCGTCCGGCGGCTGGGCCCCGTCTCCCGCGCGCAGATCGCCCGCGAGAGCGTCCTGTCGAAGCCGACCGTGTCGCAGGCGCTTGCGACCCTGCTCGAGTCCAAGATCGTGCGAGAGGCGGGCCGGACCAGCGGAGGACGCGGGCCCGCGGCGGTCCTCTACGAGCTGAACCCGACGGCCGGGTGGGTCGTCGGGATCGATGTCGGTCGGTACTGGCTCCGCGGGGCGATCGCCAACCTCACCGGTGAGATCTCGGCCCGACGCGATCAGCGGGCGCGCGTCCGGAGCGCCACCACCCTCATCCGCCAGATCGGAGAAGTCGCGCACGGACTGGCCGCAGAGGTCGGCATCCAGTGGAAGCACGTCACGTTCGCGGTCGTGGGGAGCCCTGGCGTCTTCGAACCCGAACGAGGGCAGGTCGCGCTGGCGCACGGTCTTCCCGGCTGGGGGCGGCACGGGTTGGTCGAGGCCGTGCAGGCGGAGCTCGGGACCCGACTCGTGGTCGAGAACGACGTCAACCTCGCCGCGCTCGGCGAGCAGTGGCACGGCTTGGGAAAAGACGTCGCCAACTACGCGTACCTGCATCTGGGCACCGGTGTCGGGGTCGGTCTGGTGCTGAACGGTGAGCTGTATCGCGGCAGCAGGGGTGCCGCCGGTGAAGTCGGCTACCTCCCGCTCCTCGGCACGGACCCGCGCAACGCGGATGGCCGGCGACGGGGAGGCTTGGACGCTGCCGCCAGCGCGACCGGTGTCGTCGCGGCCGCACTTCAGGCGGGGATGTCCCCTCCGCTCACTGCCAAGCGGGTGTTCAGCGAGGCGAGGAACGGCGACGCGAGGGCTCGGCGGGTCGTGGCCAAGGAGGCGGAGCGGATCGCGCTCGCGGTCGCCGCCGTCGCGGCCGTCGTCGATCCCGAGCTCGTCATCCTCGGCGGTGGGGTCGGGGCGAACGGCGATCTGTTGCTGGAGCCGGTCGAAGACCAGCTCCAGCTCCTCTCTCCGTTCCATCCTCGGCTCGAGGTCTCTCTGCTGCGCGAGGAGGCCACGCTCCACGGCGCCGTGTGGATGGCGCTGCAGGCTGCGCAGGATCGATTGTTCCGGAAGGGGGGGGCACGGACATGATCGTACGGAAGGACCTCACGAAGGGAGGAGGAGCATGAGTCGGTGGGCGGGAGTCCGGACGATCGCGATCGCCGGCATCCTCGCGCTCGTCGCCGCGGCCTGCACGGGAGGCGACGAGGACGGGGAGAACGCCGGACCGGTCACGATCACCGTGCTCGACTACTACGGGGAGGCGACGCCGTTCGCGTCGGACGTGATCGACCGGTTCGAACGGGACAACCCGGGGATCAAGGTGAAGTACGAGGCCGGGGACTGGGACACGATGCACGAGAAGTTCACCGTTCGCGTGTCGTCGGGAGACTCGCCCGACGTGGCCACGATGGACATGACGTGGATCCCGACGTTCGCGTCGAAGGGTATCTTCGCCGACCTCAGCGATGTCTCCGGTGGACAGCTGAACGGCCAGCCCATCGAGGACCAGTACCAGCCGGGCGCGATCGAGGCGATGACCTTCGACGGGCATTACGTCACGATGATGTTCGACTTCGACGCGTACTCGCTCTACTACCGCGCCGACCAGTTCGAGAAGAAGGGGATCGACCCCCCGACGACGTGGAACGAGCTGAAGGCCGCCAGCGAGAAGCTCGGCGAGGACTCTGACGGCGACGGGACCTGCGACACGTACTGCTTCCTCGTCGCGGAGAACGACTGCTTCCACTGGTGCCAGTTCCTCTTCCAGAGCGGCGGCGAGATCCTGAACGCGGACAACACGGCGGCGGCGTTCAACAGCCAGGCGGGGCTGGACTCTCTCGAGTTCTACAAGGGCCTCGTGGACGGCGGCGGCGGGATCCTCTGGGGTGACGCCGAGGGCGAGCCGATCCGTGGCATCAAGGACGAACGGATCGGCATGTTCCTGGACGGCCCGTATTACATGGGCCTGCTCAAGAGCGGCGCACCGGACCAGAAGGGCAAGTGGGCGGTGGCGCCCGCCCCGCAGGACGTCGAGCCGGGCAGCTACCTGGGGGGAACGGGCCTCTCGATCCCCGTGAACGCGCCGCACCCCGAGGAGGCCTGGACGTTCGTTCAGTACATGCTCCAGCCCGAGCAGCAGGTGGGCGTGTTCACGTTGGCCGGCGCCGCCCCAGCTACCACGGCGGCGCTCCAGAGTCCTGAGCTGACCCAGCCCGATCCCTACTTCGGCGGGCAAGCGCCGTTCGGGGTCTTCCTGGACACGATGGCCACGGCGACGCACTTCCCGTACGTCGAGGCGTGGGACGCGATCGACACCGACATCAGCAACATGGTGCAGTCGGTGATGCTCGAGAAGGCCACTCCTCAGGAGGCCCTCGATACGTACGAAGCGAAGGTGAACGAGGAGCTCGCGGGGTAGGCCATCGCTACCGTCGCGGTCGGTCGGCCTCGTCGCAGGGCGCGCGGGCGGCTCCGCAAGGTGCTGCCCGCGTACGTCCTCATCGCGCCGGCCGTCGCGGCTGCCGTCATCTTCCTCTACATCCCGATCGTGTATTCGGGGTTCTGGAGCTTCACGGAGTACAGCGGTCTGGGAACGGCCAAGTGGGTGGGCCTCGCCAACTACCGCGAGCTGCTGGGCGACGAGGACTTCCTCAAGGCGCTGTGGAATACCGTCCTGTTCGTCGTCATGGGGATGGGCATCGGGCCGATCCTCGGATTCCTGTCGGCGCTGCTCCTGAACCGGACCGTCCGCTTCCGCGCGTTCTTCCGGGCCGCCTACTTCCTACCCGTGATGACGTCCCTCGTCGTCGTCGCGTCGATCTGGAAGATCCTGTTGAACGACCAGGGGATCGTCAATCAGATCTTCTCGTTCTTCCAGCTCCCGACGCGCCAGTGGCTGAGCAACACCACGACCGCCCTCCCGTCCGTGGTGGTCACGAGCATCTGGCAGGGGTTCGGCTTCGAGACGGTCGTGTTCCTCGCGGCCATGCAGGCGATCCCCCGCGACTACTACGACGCCGCCAGGGTCGACGGAGCGAGCTACTGGCAGCAGGTCCGGCACATCACGTTGCCCTCGCTGCGTCCGACGATCATGTTCGTCTACATCATCGGCATCATCGGCAGCTTCCAGGTCTTCGATCAGATCTTCGTGATGACGGGCGGCGGGCCGATCAACTCGACCCGCACGCTGGTGTTCGATCTGGTCGAGCGGTTCAACCGGCTCGACCTGGGCGAGGCCTCGGCGGTCGCCTATGTCCTCCTGGCGATCCTCGCGACGCTCTCGTACGTGCAGATCTTCTTCTTCGAGCGACGCCGATGAGGGCCACCGTCGCCGGCCGTCGTCGCGTCTCCGACGAGATCGAGCGCCGCGAGCGGGAGCGCCCGCGCCATCCCCTCCGGCGTGCCGCCCTCTACGCGGCGCTGATCGGCACGTCGATCCTGATGATCGGGCCGTTCTACTGGGCTGTGTCGACCTCGTTCAAGCCGAGCGGCGACATCTTCGCCTCTCCCCCGAAGTTCATCCCGAGCCCGTGGACCCTGTCCAACTACGGCGACGTCTTCACGCTGCTGCCGTTCGGGCGCTACCTCATGAACAGCATCTTCGTCACGGGAGCGATCGTGGGGTTGAACGTCGTCTTCGACACGGCCGCCGCGTACGCGTTCGCGAAGCTGCGCTTCCCGGGCCGGAACGTCCTGTTCTTCCTGCTGCTGATCACCCTGATGATCCCCTTCCAGGTGAACCTGATCCCGCTCTACCGGATCATGGTGGCGCTCCACGACGTCAGCCCCCACCTCGGCGTCGACACCTACTCGGCGCTCATCCTCCCGGGGGCGATCCAGGTGTTCGGGATCTTCCTGATGCGTCAGTTCCTCGCCTCGATCCCGGACGACATCCTCGAGTCGGCACGGGTCGACGGGGCGTCGGAGTTCACGATCCTCGCCCGGATCGTGTTCCCGATCGCGGCTCCGGGGATGGCCACGCTCGCGATCTTCACGTTCCTCGGCGCGTGGAACGACTTCCTGTGGCCGCTGATCGTGACGAACACGGACCAGGTCAGGACCCTCCCGGTGGGTCTCGCCCTGCTCGCGCGTCGGAACACGGTCAACTGGGGAGACGCGATGGCCGGAACGGCCCTGGCGGCCGGCCCGATGATCATCGTCTTCATCTTCCTCCAGCGACGGTTCATCGAGGGGTTGACCGCGGGCTCCGTCAAGGGCTGAAGGTCACGCCTCCCACCCGACGACGACTCCTCCGTGGGGGTCCACCGTGACGGATCCGGATCGCAGGTCGGTGTGGCCTCCCGGCCCCACGGTGAAGAGCCTCCGATGGTCCACCTCCAGGTGCGGCGACACCTCGGTGGGCTCCGCCGAGTGGTTCGTGAGGACCGAGAGGCCACCGCGCGGCCCGAGGAGGGTCCCCACGACGACGTCGGGATGGCCGGTCCACGCCGGTCCCCGCGCCGCGGTGAGATCGGCCATCCCCGCGTACAGGCCCCAGGTCCGATCGTGAGGCCCGTGAGCGTCCGGGGTGTCCGCGAGGAGCAGCTCCACCGGGTAGGCGCAGGTGACCGCCCGTCCCGGCCCGGG